>CBINBY010000007.1:0-73945 GCA_966248995.1 uncultured Burkholderiales bacterium
GCGGCTGGGTCAGCGCCGGCGTGTCCTGCTCGTTGTGGCCCAGCTTGCGGAAGCACACGATATCGACGACCACGTCCTTGTTGAACTCCTGCCGGTAGTCCAACGCGAGCTGGGTGCACAGCACCACAGCCTCCGGGTCATCGCCGTTCACGTGGAGCACCGGCGCCTCGATCATCTTCACGACGTCGGTGCAGTACAGCGTGGAGCGGGTGTCCCGCGGGTCGCTGGTGGTGAAGCCGATCTGGTTGTTGATGACGACGTGCACGGTGCCGCCGGTGTAGTAACCGCGGGTCTGGGCCAACGCCAGCGTCTCCATGACCACGCCCTGGCCGGCAAACGCCGCGTCCCCGTGCACCAGCACGGGCAGCACCGAGTCGCCATCCTTGTCGCCGCGTCGGTCGAGCCGCGCCTTCACGGAACCCTCCACGACCGGGTTCACGATCTCGAGGTGCGACGGGTTGAAAGCCAGACTCAGGTGCACGGGCCCGCCCGCCGTGCTCACATCGCTGGAGAAGCCCTGGTGGTACTTCACGTCGCCCGCGGGCAGGTCCTCCTTGGCCGTATGGTCGAACTCGGCAAAGAGATCCGCTGGCATCTTGCCCAGCGTGTTGACGAGCACGTTCAGGCGCCCCCGGTGGGCCATGCCGATGACAATCTCCTGCACGCCCGAGGCACCACTGCGCTGGACCAGTTCATCCATGGAAGCGATGAACGTTTCGCCGCCTTCCAGCGAGAAGCGCTTCTGGCCAACGTACTTGGTATGCAGGTAGCGCTCAAGACCCTCGGCCGCGGTGAGGCGGTCGAGGATGTGGCGCTTTTGCTCCGCGGTGAAGTTGGGCTTGGAGCGGATGGACTCCAGGCGCTGCTGCCACCACCGCTTCTCGGTCGGATCGGTGATGTGCATGTACTCCGCACCGATCGTGCCGCAGTAGGTATCCCGCAGCGCCTGCACGATCTGCCGCAGCGTCATGTTGTCGGCGGTCGTGAAGTAGGTGTTCGTCGCACTGAACGTGATGTCCATGTCGGACTCGGTCAGGTCGTAGAACGCCGGTTCCAGCTCGGGGATGCGAGGACGCTCGTGGCGTTTGAGGGGATCGAGGTCGGCCCAGCGCGAGCCGAGGAAGCGATAGGCCGCGATCAGCGTCTGGACATGGACCTGCTTGCGCGCGATGGCCAGATCGTTGCTGCTGGCCTTGTTGCCGAAGGTGTTGGCTTTGGCGCGTTGCGCGAAGGATTCGATGATGGGCGCGTGGGCGACATCGCGCTCCTGGGAGCCGTCGACCGCCGGCACATTCTGCAGGGCGTCGAAGTAGGCCCGCCAGTTGTCGGGCACGGAGCCCGGGTTGTCGAGGTACTGTTCGTACATCTCCTCGACGTAGGGCGCATTGCCCCCGAACAGGTACGAGTTCGACCTGTATTCCTGCATCATTTCGCTCACCTCGTGCGCCGGTTTCCAGCGCGATAGTGGGTTGATCAACCTTCCGCGGCTCGGCTTGACCGGTTGGCGGATTGCGACCCGCCTTTACTGTTGCCAGAAAAGGGGACGGGAAGGACCGTTGGGTACGGGCGCGACTGTAGCACCGATGTAGCGGAAGTGCGGCAGCGCTAAGCGCAACCCGCCACGCGAAATTGGTGCAATCGGCCGCTGCGAAGGCCGGGCCTCAAGGAAACGCCCTGCCGCTACCAAGTTTCCTTGACGCCCTCACGCGAGCTCACGCGAAGCAGCAGGCCAGGGGCGCTCAAAAACCATCGGGTGGCAGCACAGTGACACTGATTGCACCCTCGACGATCGCATCGCGCGTGGCGGGTGCCTTGCTGAGCAGATGGTCGGCGTAGAAACGCGCGGTCGCCACCTTCGCTTCAAGGAATGCACGGTCTCCCGTGCCATCGGCCAGCCGCTGTTCCGCCACGAGCAGCGCGCGCGCCAGCTGCCAGCCAGCCATGAGGTTGCCGGCAAGCATGAGGTACGGCACCGAGCCCGCGTAAACCTCGTTCGGCTGTGAGTTGGCGCGGCCCACGATGAAGTCGACCACGTGCACGAAGGCCTCTCGCGCCTCGCGCAATCGGCGGTACATCGCGCGTGCAGCGTCGCTCGTACGCGCAGCCAGCGCCGCTTCGGTGTCGGCGATCCGCGCGGCAATCATCTTGGCGGTACGGCCACCGTCGCGAGCGGTCTTGCGGCTTACCAGGTCGTTGGCCTGGATCGCGGTCGTACCCTCGTAGATGGGGAGGATGCGTGCATCACGCAGGTACTGCGCGGCGCCAGTCTCCTCGATGAAGCCCATGCCGCCGTGCACCTGGATGCCCAGGCTCGCGACCTTGACACTCATCTCCGTGCTGTAGCCCTTGACCAACGGGACCATGAAGTCGTGAAACGCCTGGTTCTGGCCGCGGACCGCGGCGTCCGGGTGGTGGTGAGCAGTGTCGTAGGCGGCTGCAGCCACGGTGGCCAAAGCGCGGCACCCCTCCACGTAGGCGCGCATCGTCATGAGCATGCGCCGCACGTCCGGGTGATGGATGATGGGCGCGGCACCGGGCATCGACCCGTCCACCGGCCGGGACTGAACCCGCTCCCGTGCATAGTCGACTGCCTTCTGGTAGGCGCGCTCGGCCACGGCAATACCCTGCACGCCCACCGCGTAGCGCGCCGCGTTCATCATGATGAACATGATCTCGAGCCCGCGGTTGACCTCGCCCACGAGGTAGCCCACCGCGCCACCATGGTCACCGAACTGCAGCACGGCGGTTGGGCTGGCCTTGATGCCGAGCTTGTGCTCGATGGACACACAGTGCACGTCGTTGCGCGCACCCAGAGAGCCATCGGCCTGCACCAGGAACTTGGGCACGATGAACAGGCTGATGCCTTTGACGCCCTCGGGTGCGCCGGTCACGCGCGCAAGCACGAGGTGGACGATGTTGTCCGCCATGTCGTGCTCGCCATAGGTGATGAAGATCTTCGTGCCGAAGATCTTGTAACTGCCGCCGGGCTGCGGCTCCGCGCGGGTGCGCACCATCGCAAGGTCCGAGCCTGCCTGTGGCTCGGTCAGGTTCATGGTGCCGGTCCACTCGCCGGAAACCAGCTTCGGCACGTACAGAGCCTGCTGCTCAACGCTGCCAGCGGTGAGCAGCGCCTCGATGGTGCCGTCGGTCAGCAGCGGGCAAAGGGCAAAGCTGAGATTGGCGCTGTTGACCATCTCGTTGCAGCCCGCGCCGATCGTCTTGGGCAGGCCCTGCCCACCGAAACGCGAGGGGTGCTGCAATCCCTGCCAGCCTCCCTCAGCGAACTGCCTGAATGCCTGCCTGAAACCCGGCGTGGTCAGTACGGCGCCGTCCTTCCATGCGGCAGGAGACCTGTCGCCCGTCACGTTGAGCGGCGCGAGCACCTGCTCGCTGAAGCGAGCACATTCCTCGAGCACCGCGTGGGCAGTGTCCGGGCCGGCATCCTCGAAGCCCGGCAGCCCGGCCAACTCATCGAGCCCCGCCAACTCCTTCATGCAGAACAGCATGTCCTTCACAGGGGCTCGGTAAGTCATGGGGGTCTCCTGGACATCCTCAAAATGAAAGACACCTGAAGGGCGCAGGCGCTGCGCGCATGACGCGCAGCGGCGCGAGGTGATGCCTATGCCGACGTCAGCCCAGCGCCTTCACCAACTCGGGCACGGCCGTGAACAGGTCGGCCTCCAGTCCATAGTCGGCCACGCTGAAGATCGGCGCCTCCGGGTCCTTGTTGATCGCAACGATGACCTTGGAGTCCTTCATGCCGGCCAGGTGCTGAATGGCACCCGAGATGCCGCAGGCAACGTACAACGCAGGCGCGACGATCTTGCCCGTCTGCCCGACCTGCCAATCGTTGGGAGCGTAGCCTGCATCCACGGCGGCGCGGCTGGCACCCAGCGCAGCGCCCAGTTTGTCGGCCAGCGGCGTGAGCAACTCGTTGAACTTCTCCGCTGAACCCAGCGCCCGTCCGCCGGACACGATGACCTTGGCGGATGTGAGTTCAGGCCGATCGCTGCGAGCGATCTCGGCGCCCAAAAAACTCGACGTGCCCGCTGCTGGTGGGGCGGCAATCTTCTCCACCTGGGCGCTGCCACCCGTGGCAAGCGCCGCATCAAAGCCCGTCATGCGGACCGTGACCACCTTCACCTTGTCGGTGCTCTGCACCGTGGCGATGGCGTTGCCAGCATAGATGGGACGCTCGAAGGTGTCGGCGCTCACCACCTTGCTGATGTCCGAGACCTGCGCCACGTCGAGCAGCGCGGCCACACGCGGGGCGATGTTCTTGCCGGATGCAGTGGCGGGGAACACGATGTGGCTGTACGCGCCCGCCAGGGCCACCACTTGGGCAGCCACGTTCTCGGCCAACGAATGTTCGAAGCCCGGAGCATCGGCGTGCAGCACCTTGGCCACGCTCGCAATCCTGGCGGCCGCATCGGTAGCCCCGCTGGCTTGGTGCCCAGCCACCAGGACATGGACCTCGCCGCCCATGGCGGCAGCTGCGGTGATCGTGTGGAAGGTTGCGCCCTTGAGGGACGAATTGTCGTGTTCGGCGATGACGAGTGCAGTCATGAAGCGGTCCTTGCTCAGATCACCTTGGCTTCGTTCTTCAGCTTGGCCACCAGCGTGGCAACGTCGGGCACCTTGACGCCCGCTCCGCGCTTGGGCGGCTCGCTCACCTTCAGGGTCTTGATTCGCGGTGTTGCATCCACGCCGAGATCGGCGGGCTTGAGCGTCTCCAGCGGCTTCTTCTTGGCCTTCATGATGTTGGGCAGCGTCACGTAGCGAGGCTCGTTCAGGCGCAAGTCGGTGGTGATGACCGCCGGCAGCTTGACCTTCACGGTCTCGAGGCCACCGTCCACCTCACGAGTCACATGGGCACTGTCGCCAGCGATCTCCACCTTGCTGGCGAAGGTGGCCTGCGGCAGGTTCGCCAGCGCGGCCAGCATCTGGCCAGTCTGGTTGCAGTCGTCGTCGATGGCCTGCTTGCCCAGGATCACCAGTCCGGGCTGCTCCTTGTCGACCAGCGCCTTGAGGATCTTGGCGACGGCAAGCGGCTGCAACTCCTCGTTCGTCTCGACCAGGATCGCGCGGTCCGCACCGATCGCCATGGCAGTGCGCAGCGTCTCCTGACATTGGGTCACGCCACAGGAGACTGCAACGATTTCGGTGACGAGGCCCTTCTCCTTCAGGCGAACAGCCTCTTCCACGGCGATTTCGTCGAACGGGTTCATGCTCATCTTGACGTTGGCAATGTCGACGCCCGTGCCGTCCGACCTAACCCGGACCTTGACGTTGTAGTCGACCACCCGCTTGACGGGGACCAGGACCTTCATTCCGCCTTCTCCTGTGAACTGACGTAAACGTTAGCGAAATTCTAGGCTCGCGAGGCTTCGGCACGACGCGACTATGGGCCAAGAATCGAACGGTCGTTCGATTCTATCGGGAACGCGCCGGTAGACTGCGCGCCCCAATGGACTCAGTTCTCGAATTCGCAGCCGGTGGTCGACCCAGGCATTGCATCGGCGTGTTCGACTCGGGCGTCGGCGGCCTGACGGTGCTCGATGCCTTGCACAGCCTCATGCCTGGGGCCCCGCTGCTCTACGTGGCCGATTCCGGGAACGCGCCTTACGGCGAGCGCGGCGATGAGTTCGTCGTCGAACGCTCCTTGCTGATTGCCTCGCATCTGTTGGCCCAGGGCGCCGTGGGCCTCGTAGTGGCATGCAACACCGCCACGGCGGCCGCCGCGCGTCGACTGCGCGAACGTTGGCCGCAGGTGCCGATCATCGGCGTCGAGCCTGGGCTCAAACCGGCCGCAGCCGCCACGCGCAACGGCCGTGTGGGCGTGCTCGCCACCCCTGGCACGCTGGCCAGCCCGAAGTTCCATGCGCTGATGCGGGCACAGCCATCCCATGTGGTCGTCGTGCCTCGGCCCTGCCCGCGCTTGGCCGGGCTTATCGAAGGTGGCGATCTGGACGCACCTGCCTTGCATGACGACATCGCGGAACACGCAGCCGCCCTGAGCGAGGCGGAGGTCGACACTGTGGTGCTGGGCTGCACGCACTACGGGTTCGTTCGACGCAAGTTCGAAGACGCGCTGGGGCCCCGTGTTCGACTGATCGACACGGCCGAGCCCGTAGCGCGCCACGCGGCAGCGCAGTTGCGACCACTGATCGACCACCCGCAACTGGCGTTGACGTCCGTGCGGCTGCAGACGACCGGCAGCGCCGAGCGGCTGCGCACGTTCGCGCAGCGTTGGCTGTCGTTCGATGGTGAAGTGGCAGCTCTTGGGGAGTTGAGCGGGGCCACGTGAAAGGCGCCATGCGGGCTGGTGCCTCGGACCGGAATCGAACCGGTACGCCGCCTTTCGGCCGGCGTCGGATTTTAAGTCCGATGCGTCTACCTGTTTCGCCACCGAGGCGGGCCGGCAGCCAGTGTATGCCAGCCGATCTCACCGCCGGCTGATGACGGTCAAGCCAGCCTGAAGGCGATCAAAAGAAGACGACCCGGAACTGCAAGGCACCCCGCACCCGCCAGTACACCGAAAGGAACGGAATCAAGGCCGACGTGACGAGCATCTCCGTCACGTGCGACAGCGTGCGAGAAGTGCGGCTCAGCCGCCGCGCGGCCAGGCACGCCACCAGCACGGAAGCCGCCGCGAAACACGCAAAGGCAAAGGGGCTGCGGTCGAGCCACGCAAGCACCACGGACGCAGGCACGAGAAGGACGATGAGGTAGTAGTCCCAAGGCGGCACGCGACGAATGCGCTCGCGATACAGCCGAGGGTGCTTCTTGTAGAGCAGTGCATCGAAGTAGGTGTTGCGCTGCTGGCGCAGGCACACACCCCAGCGCTCGCGCCGCACGGGGTGCAGCACGGTTGCCACGTCCACCCGTGCCACTTCGCCGAGCTGCGCCAGCCTGAACTGGAGGTCGGAGTCCTCGCGCCATGCCCGCTGGAAGCGCTCGTCGAAACCGCCTACGCGCTGCAGCGCCTCACGCCACACGAAGGCATTGGCGGTCACGAACTCGGCCGAGGCGAGCGCCCGCGTCATGAGCTCATGATCGGTCGGTGGCTCCTGCAACGGAGGCACCACCACGCGGCCGCACACCGCCACGCGGTGGGCAAGCGCCTGCTCGCCCTCCTCCAGCCAGCGCGGGTGCGCAATGGTGTCGTCGTCGGTAAAGGCCACCAACGGACCGCACGCGGCGCGCCATCCGGCATTGCGCGCCACCGCGGGCCCGCGCCCATGACCGGGACGGATGTAGCGCAATGCCGGCATGCCGAGCGATGGCTCCATGGCCAGAACGAGCGATCGCGTGTCGTCGTCGTGACCATCGTCCACGACCAGTACCTCATAGGCCGCCGGATCCAGAGTCTGTTTCAGTACAGCGCGCAGGCACCGCGCCAGCAGTTCGGGGCGGCGATAGGTGGGAATGACGACGGAGATCCGAGGCCCTGACATCGCGTCATCGCTTCGTGAGGATGAACGAGCCGATTGCCAGCGCATCGAGCGGCGTGCTGTAGAACGCCTCGATCGCGGCACGCGGCGTGCAGACGATCGGCTCGCCGCGCACGTTGAACGACGTGTTGACCAGCACTGGCACGCCCGTGCGCCGGCCGAAGGCCTGCAGCACGGCGTGAAACCGGGGGTTCGTCGCGGCACTCACCGTTTGCACACGTGCCGTGCGGTCCGTGTGGCAGGTCGACGGAATGCGGGCGCCCTGCCCCGGTTGCACGTCGTAGATGAACAGCATGAACGCAGACTTGCCGCCGTTGGCTTCGCTCGGGCTGAACCAGTGCCCCAGCGCCTCCTCGGGTAGCGCGGGCGCCACGGGGCGAAAGTCCTCGCGATCCTTCAGCTCGTTCAGGCGCGCCTGCATGGCCGGGTCGATGGGCGAGGCGAGGATCGATCTCGCCCCCAGCGCCCGCGGGCCGAACTCCATGCGACCTTGGAACCAGCCGATGACCTGGTGGCGCTCGAGCAGCTGCGCGACTTCTTCTGCCAGATCGTCAGCGCGCCGGTACGTCAGTCCGGCCCATTTCAGCAGCGCCTCGATCTGCTCGTCGGTGAACTCCGGGCCGAGGTAGGCATGGTCCATCTGCCAACGTCGCGGTGCGAATGCCGTGCCCTGTATTGCATCGCGGGAACCGGCTCCGTTGAAGCGCTCGCGAGCATCGACCCATAGCGCAGCACCCAGCGCCGTGCCCGCATCACCGGCGGCCGGCTGCACCCATACCGCATCGAACATGCCGCTGTCGCGCAAACGGGCGTTCATCACACAGTTCAGCGCTACGCCCCCGGCCATGGCGAGATTGCGCTCTCCGCTGGCCTCGCGCAGCCACGCCGCCAGCTGCAGCACCGTGTCTTCAAGCACCTCCTGCAACGATGCCGCGAGGTCGAGATGACGCCGCTCCATCTTCGAGCCCGGGAGGCGGGGCGGCCCGAACAAGGCCGTGAGGTCCATGTCATCGACGGTGTAGCGGCCATCCGCGCCCACACGTACCCGCTCGGCCAGTGCGTCGCGCCACGTCGGCGCACCCAGCGCGGCCAAGGCCATCACCTTGTACTCGTCGCTCGAATTCAAGAAGCCCAGGTGGCTGGTGATGCGCTCATAGAGCATGCCCAGCGAATGCGGCATGCTCACACCGCCCAATGGGCGGTAGTGGTGGTCTCGGTAGACGCCATAGGTCGTGGTGGCTCGCTCGCCCCGGCCGTCCAGTGTCATCACCGCGCAGCGATCGAAAGGTGACGCAAGAAAGGCGCTGGCCTGATGGCAGCAGTGATGATTCACGAAATGCCACTGGTAGCGCGCCTCGTGCTTCACCGCGGTGAGCCGCTGGCGCAGGTGGTGCGGTGCACCGTCACGCAGCTGCCTCGGCGCATTGATGACATAGGCGGCGAACAGCGGATCCCACGGGCTTTCCCAATCGCCGGGCCCGTGCGCCGAAGGCTCGAGCGGCAGCGTGATGGAGGGGGCGTTCGGTCGGATGCGGCCTCCGACGAACTCCACAGGGTCGAAGCTGTAGGCAACATGGTCCACATCCGCCACGGTAATGCCTGCGTGTGCCAGGCAGTAATCGATGGCGTGGTACGGCAGCTCCCAGGCTGAGAACGGCACGGGCCGCTTGCCGTGCTTGACGCGCGTGAACCGCTCCTCCTCTGCTGCTGCGACGGCCACGCCATCGGCCACCAGTGCCGCCGCCGTGTCGTGGAACGCGGCGTTGATGCCGAGCGTGATCATGGCCAAGACGTCTCCTGCAGTGGCAACACCATGATCTCCGGGATGATGGTCTCGCGAGGCATGCTCAGCACGAAGCGCACCGCTTCGGCAACGTTCGCAGGATCCTGCAGCTTGCTCTGGTCGATGTCCTTGAAGCGATCCAGCAGGAAAGGCGTCTTCATCCCGCCCACGATCACCGTGGACACCCGGATCCCCTGAGAGCGCAGCTCCGCGTACAGCGCCTGCGAGAGACCCACCAGGCCCCACTTGCTCGCGTGATAGGCGCTCGCGTTGGGCCAGGCGCGGCGCGAGGCGGTGGAGGCGATGTTCACGATATGCCCACCGCGCCCGCCGTCGCCTTGTCGCAGTGCCGACAGGGCCGCCTTACTCATCAGAAATGGCCCGCGCAGGTTCGTGTCGAGCACCCGGTCCCAGTCCTCCACCGAGAGCTGCTGCAGGCCGATGGTGACATCGGTGCCGGCGTTGTTCACCAGCACATCGAGCCCGCCGAAGTGACCCGTGGCTTCGCGCACCGCAGCCTGGGCCGATTCGGGCTGCGACACGTCGCAGGCGATCGCGAGCGTGCGCTGGCCTTCCGGATCGATCTGCGCGGCCACGGCCTTCGCCTTGTCCAGTTTCAGGTCGGCCAATACCACGCACGCGCCGGCACCAAAGAAGTTGCGCGCAAGTGCAGCCCCGAGGCCGCTGGCAGCACCCGTGACGAGAGCGGTGCGCTGTGCGAGAGAAGAGGTCATGCTCGGACTCCAGCTTGCTGGACCAGGCTCAGGCGGCGATGCGTCCGCGGCACGGGCGCCGGCAATCGCAGCGCTTCGTAGACCTGGCCCAGTTCGCTCGCCACTCGATCCCAGGTGAACAGGGCACGCACGCGGCGCACGCCTGCTCGGCCGAAGGCGCGGCCCAGGGCCGGGTTGTCGTGCAGGTGCGCCAATCGCTCGGCCAGCGCCTGCGGGTCATGCGGCGGCACGAGGTAGCCCGTCACGCCGTCGACCACCGAATACTGGATACCGCCTACGCGGCTACCCACTACCGGCGTACCGCAGGCCATCGCTTCCAAAGGCGTGATCCCGAAGGGCTCATACCACGGCGTGGTCACGAACACATCGGCGGCCGCATAGCAGGTGCGCAGTTGCTCGCGCTGCCGATGACCGGTGAAAGTCACCGTCGTATCGACGCCGCATTCGTGCGCCACCGCTCGCAGCCGGGCGATCTCCGGCGTGGCGTCTTCGTCAGGGTCCGCGGACTCCCCGCCGACGACGAGGAGTCGCGCAGAAATCGAGCGGTCCAACTTCGCCATCGCACGGATCACGTTGTCGATCCCCTTGCGCGGCACGAGACGGCCCAGCTGCAACACCACGAATTCATCCGGCCGGAGCCCCAGCTCACGCCTTGCCAACGCGCGCGAAAAAGGAGAGAAGACGTCCACGTCCACGCCGCACGGGACCGTCGCGATGCGGTGAACGTTCGCGTCGTACAGCCGCATGAGATCGCTGCGGTCCTGCGGGCATTCGGCAATCAGGCGATCGGCATGCCGAACGATGCGCCGCTCGATGTCGATGCGGGCGGCCGGGAAGCCATCGGCCGGCCCCTGGTGCTCGCGCCGCACCATCCCCAGTGCATGGAAGGTCATGACCATGGGCACGCTGAACGAGTGCCGCAGTCGCAGCCCAACGAGCCCTGACATGAAGAAGTTCGCGTGGATCGCGTCGTACGGCATGCTGTGCTGGAACAGTTGCTGCGCACAGCGGATGAACGCGGGCATGTGTTGAAGGAGTTTCTCCTTGGGCACGAAGCGCGGCGGGCCCGCATCGATATGGATCACTCGCACCCCCGGCCGCACGTCAACGACGGCTGGAAGCGCGGGGTCGTCTCGGCGCGTGAGCACGTCCACGTGATGTCCTGCATTAGCGAGACCTCGCGCCACGTGCGCCACGTAGATGTTCTGGCCGCCGGCATCCACACTTCCGATCGTGGCCAGAGGCGACGCATGCTCGCTGATGAGCGCGATGCGCAGGGGTTTCGTCGACATGGCGGATCCTTGTTATCTTGAGTTGCAACGGCAAGCGCCATGCCCCGTCGTTTACTCATGCTTGCCCCCCGCCTCCAGCGCGGCGCAGCGCAGGCTGTTCAACCCGGTTGAAGCATTTGCAGCATGCTCGTAACGCGCCACAACGGCTGGGAGACGAGACCTGCCCGGCCGACCTCTGCGGATCTACACGCGTGCTGTAAAAACTGCGGAGATCCTGCTTATGCCGCCGGCCCGCCGGCCACCCAATGCCCAGCAGCCAACGCTCGCGCATGTCGGCTCTGCGCAAGCGCCGCGAGGTTGGCAGCAATCGCAGTCGCGAACGCTCTGTCATACCAGGGATGAGCTCCGCTCACACCGACGACGATTCCATCAAGGCAAACGCCTCCCCACAGCAGACTGTCGCCTGGACGCAGCTGCGCTGTTCTCAGCGCTTGAACTTCATGGCTGTCCCTCGCATGGCCCCAGCTCAACCTAGCCTTCGCCCGCGCGAAGCCAGCATAGTCGGCGTCCCATCGAGTGCGGTCCCCAATCGCATGCTCCACGAGCACGGCATCCGCAAAGTCGACATCGCCAGGCGCGAGGCCCGGATCCATCACGACGATATAGAGGAAGCCGCTGCCACATACCTCGCGGTCCCGCATGGCGGACTCGATCATGGGCATCGCCACTGCGATGGCCTGACGTGCGGCGTCTGCATCCGCGAAGTGGCTGCCGCGCGGCCGCGTCGCATGAGAGGAGGTCGGTGTCATGCCACCGCCCGGCAAGAAGCAGGCCTTGGCCGAGGCCAAGCTTGGCGCAGAAGATCGTTTAGAGAAACCTTCTCAGGCCGTTTGCGCCGAACTTGTGTCGGCGCTTCGGCCCGCCAGCGTGTACACCGTCGACACCAGCTCGCCCGGATTGACCGGCTTGGCGAGGTGCACCTGGAATCCCGCCATCAGCGCCCGGACACGAACGTCCGCACTCGCATGGCCCGTCAATGCAATGGCCGGCACCCGCTGCTCCAGCTCCACGCCTCGCTGGGCCTCGAGCTGCCGCAAACGCCGCACCAGCGTGTATCCGTCGAGGTCGCCCAGCGAGAGGTCGCACAGCACCACGCTGGGCCACTGCGTGGAAGGCTGCCGTTCGAGCCAGGCCAACGCCTGCGCCCCGCTGCTCAGCGCCAGCACCTGCGCGCCTTCGAGTTCCAGCAGTGACTGCAGCGCCTCCCGCGCGTCGGCGCTGTCGTCCACGCACAGGACACGCAGGCCATCCAGGGGCCGGACACGACCGAGCACCATGGTCGGGCTTGCAGCCTGACCCGCAGGCAGCAAGCCCGCATCCACCGCACGCAGCGGCATCTCGAGGACATAGCGCAGGCCATGCGTGGACGAAGGCGGCTGGATCTCGAAGCGCCCGCCTTGCCGTTCAACCAGCCCTCGCAACTGCAGCGGATCGGGAGGCGTGTCGGTTCCATGCGGCGCCGCCGGGGCACCTGCAAGGGGCCCTGCCCCGGTGGCCGTCGGCTCGGCCCGGCCGCCCGGCAGCGCGAGATGCCTGCCATCGGTGATGCTCAAGCGCGCGTTTGCTTCATGCCGTTCCAACGCCAGCTCGATGCGTCCTCCCGCAGGCGTCGATTCCGCCGCATGCATCGACAGCTCCCGCAGAGCCTGCGCCAGCGTGCTCGGATCACCGTTCACGCGTGCGTTGTCGAGATCGATCTGGGTGTATAGCCGAACACGCCGCGCCTCTATCACGATGCGCAGCCCGTCGATCACACTGGCCAGCAGCACCGCCAGATTGACCGGCTGGAGCGCCATCTCCTCCTCCAGCGCCTCGAACTCGTTCTGCTGCCGTTGCAGGCTCCACAGTTGCGTGTAGAGCCCTTCGCGCGCGAGCAACTCGTCATGGCGCCCCCGCTCGACGATGCGACCCTTGTCCATCACGATGATCTGGTCGGCGCCTACGATGGTGGATAGGCGGTGCGCAATGACCAACGTCGTCCGCCCCTTGGCGATACGGTCCAGTTCTTGTTGAATGGCCCGCTCGGCGCGCGTATCGAGGGCGGAAGTGGCCTCGTCGAAGATCATCACCGGCGGGTTCTTGAGAAAGGCGCGCGCGATGGCGATGCGCTGCTTCTCACCGCCCGACAGCTTGAGCCCCCGTTCGCCGACGACCGTGTCGTACTGCTGCGGCAGCGAGAGGATGAACTCGTGCACCTGCGCGGCTTTCGCCGCTTCGATGACCTCAGCCATCCCCGCCCCGACACGACCGTAGCCGATGTTGTATGCAATGGTGTCGTTGAAAAGCACGGTGTCCTGCGGCACCACCCCGATGGCTTCGCGCAGCGTGGCCACTCGCACGGCACGAAGGTCCTGGCCGTCAACCGTGATACGGCCGCCCACTACGTCGTACAGGCGCAGCAGCAGCCTTGCCAGCGTGGACTTCCCCGAGCCACTGCCGCCCACCACCGCCACCGTGCTGCCGGCCGCAATGGCAAAGCTCACATCGAAGAGAACCTGGCGTCCGGCCTCGTAGGAGAAGTCCACGTTCTCGAAGGCGACGGCACCTCCCTTGACGGCCAGCACCGGGGTATCTGAGCGATCCTGTATCTCCGGTGACTGCCTCAGCAGGGCAAAAAGCGCCTCGGTGTTGACCAGCGCATCCTTGGCCTCGCGGAACACGAATCCCAATGCGTTGAGCGGCAGGCAGATCTGGATCACGTATGCATTGACAAGCACCAGGTCGCCAACGGTCATAGCGCCCCGTACTGTTTCCTGCCCCGCCAGCAGCATGACCGCCGCCACACCGGCGGCAATGATGGCGCTCTGTCCGATGTGCAACGTAGATAGCGCTCGCTGGTTGCTGACCGCCCGCTCGACCCATTCAGCAGCGATGGCCGCGTACTTTCCGCGCTCGAACTCCTCCCGCGCATGGGCCTTGACCGTTTCGTAGTTGATGAGCGTGTCGACCATGCGCCCACTCGCGGCCGAGTCCATCTCATTCACCCGGCGCTGGTGCACGGCACGTCTTTGCGTCAGTGCCATGGTGTAGCCACCGTAGACGAAGAAGGTCACGATGATGATGAGCGTGAACCACGCGCTGTAGCCGGCCGCCATCACCACGAGCACGGCAGCGAACTCCACGAGGGTAGGCACCACCGTGAACAGGCCCGCGCCGAGGAGGAAGCCGACACCTGCGGTACCCCGTTCTACCTCGCGGATCAGCGCGCCGGTGTTGCGCTGCATATGAAAGCGCGGGCTCAGCGCGAGCAGGTGAGCGAAGGTCTGCTCGGCGAACCATGTGACGGTACGCTTCGTCACGCGGGCGAATACGAGGTCGCGCAGTTCGGTGAACAGGGTGCCTGCGAACCGCAGCAGCGCATACCCCAGCAAAAGGAACACAGGCAGCACAAGGATGGTCGCGATGCCTCGTAGAGGCCCACGTGCCTCGGGGCTCACCGTCGCTTGCAGGCCACCAGGCTGGCTGAACTCGTCGACGATGGCCTTGAGCACAAGCGGCACCAGCACCGCCGCAATCTTGGCCAGAACCAGCAGACCGAGGGCAGACAACGTACGGTAGCGGTAGTGCCACGCGGCACTCCATAATCCGGCGAACACGCTTGAGGTACTGACGTTCTCGCGTGCCATGGCGCCCCTCGCGCAAGCTTCGTGCCCGTGGACGTCAGGCCACGCCGAGCAACGGCTGGCGCCTATTCTTCTGCTGCGCAGTCGCCATCAACGCAAAGGCCCGTGACGCACACGCATCACGGGCCTTGTTGATTGGAGGCGCGGAGTGGAGTCGAACCACCCTTCTCGGATTTGCAATCCGGTGCATAACCGCTTTGCTACCGCGCCATCGCTAGAGGGCTCGCATTCTCACACAAACCGCCGTCACGGCCGACGTCGGGAAGGCTGAGGGTAAACACAGCTTGAACCTCGAGCGGGTCTACCAGAGACGAGAAAGGGAAGCCTAGGCTTCCCTTTCGAATCTGGAGCGGGAAACGAGTCTCGAACTCGCGACCTCAACCTTGGCAAGGTTGCGCTCTACCAACTGAGCTATTCCCGCATCTCTTCGGCGATCTGTCGTCCGCCGAAGCTCGCATTATGCCAATGAATCGACATGGTGCAAGTACGACGTCGACTTTTTCTCGCCGCCGCTCAGTGCTTGAACTCGGCCACAACCTCCGGCGTAGCGCCGGGCGCTGATTCGGGCTTGGCCTCGACCTTCGGTGCTTCCTCCTCCGGCAATGACTCAGGCGCCCGCTCCAAGGCCACCTCGAGCACTCGATCGATCCACTTCACAGGAATGATCTCCAGGTGGTTCTTCACGTTCTCCGGAATGTCCTGCAAATCCTTGACGTTCTCTTCCGGGATCAGCACCGTCTTGATGCCTCCGCGGTGCGCCGCGAGCAACTTCTCCTTCAGGCCGCCGATCGCAGTGACTTCCCCCCGCAGCGTGATCTCCCCTGTCATCGCCACATCCGCTCGAACCGGGATGCCGGTGAGCGTCGAAACAAAAGCCGTGGTCATCGCAATGCCAGCGCTGGGGCCATCCTTGGGCGTGGCGCCATCAGGTACGTGGATGTGGATATCACGCTTCTCGAACAGTTCGTCCTTGACGCCGAGTCGCCGAGCGCGCGAGCGCACAACCGAGCGTGCAGCCTCCACCGACTCCTTCATCACGTCACCCAACGAACCAGTGCGAATGATGTTTCCCTTGCCAGGCATCACGGCGGCCTCGATGGTCAGCAGGTCGCCGCCCACTTCCGTCCACGCGAGGCCGACAACCTGTCCCACCTGGTTCTTCTTCTCGGCGCGGCCATAGTCGTATTTGCGAACCCCGAGGAACTCGTTGAGGTTGTCCTCTGCGACGGTCACCCGACCTTCGTACTGTTTGAGCTGCAGACCCTTAACGACCTTGCGGCAGATCTTGGAGATCTCGCGCTCAAGGGAACGCACACCGGCCTCGCGCGTGTAGTAGCGGATGATGCCGCGCAATGCTGACTCGCTGATATCGAGCTCGTCCTCGCTCACGCCATTATTCTTGGACTGCTTAGGCAGCAGGTAGCGCTGCGCAATGTTGAGTTTTTCGTCCTCCGTGTAGCCCGACAGTCGGATCACCTCCATCCGATCGAGCAATGCCGGCGGGATGCTCATCGAGTTCGAGGTGGCAATGAACATCACGTCTGACAGGTCGAAATCGACCTCGACGTAGTGGTCGCTAAACGTGTGGTTCTGTTCCGGGTCGAGAACCTCCAGCAACGCTGAGGACGGATCACCGCGAAAGTCCATGCCCAGCTTGTCGATCTCGTCGAGCAGGAATAGCGGGTTGCGCGTGCCCACCTTCGAAAGGCTCTGCAGCACCTTGCCTGGCATGGAACCGATGTAGGTGCGACGATGCCCGCGAATCTCAGCCTCATCGCGCACGCCACCCAACGCCATGCGAACAAACTTGCGCCCGGTAGCGCGGGCCACCGACTGGCCGAGCGAAGTCTTGCCGACCCCCGGAGGCCCCACAAGGCACAGAATGGGAGCCTTTACCTTGTCCACACGCTGCTGCACGGCCAAGTATTCGAGGATGCGGTCCTTGACCTTCTCCAGGCCGTAGTGGTCCTCGTTGAGCACCCCCTCGGCATGCTGGAGATCGTGCTTGATCTTAGTCTTCTTGCTCCACGGCAAACCTACCAGCGTGTCGATGTAGTTGCGCACTACCGTCGCCTCGGCCGACATGGGCGACATGAGCTTGAGTTTCTTGAGCTCGGCTTCCGCCTTCCTGCGCGCCTCCTTCGGCATCTTGGCCGCCGCGATCTTCTTCTCGAGTTCCTCCATGTCGGCGCCTTCCTCGCCGTCACCGAGCTCCTTCTGGATCGCTTTGACCTGCTCGTTCAAGTAGTACTCACGCTGGCTCTTCTCCATCTGGCGCTTGACGCGGCCACGGATGCGCTTTTCCACCTGAAGGATGTCGACTTCGTGCTCCAACTGCTCAAGCAGTTTCTCCAGGCGCTTCTCCACCGCGAACAGGTCGAGTACCGCCTGCTTGTTTTCAAGCTTGAGGGGCAGGTGAGCTGCGATCGTGTCAGCCAACCTCCCAGCGTCATCTATGCCTGCGATGGAGGTCAGGATTTCTGGGGGGATCTTCTTGTTCAGCTTGACATACTGGTCGAACTGCTGCGTTACCGCGCGGCGCAGCGCCTCCACTTCGGGCTTGTTGTCGACCTCAGGCGGAACAGGCGTCACATCGGCGACGAAATATTCGCCGTTGTCGATGATGCGATGCGTGTTTGCTCGCTGGATGCCCTCCACGAGGACCTTTACGGTGCCGTCTGGTAGCTTCAGCATCTGCAGGATGCTGGACACGCAACCCACCGAAAACATGTCGTCGGGCTTGGGCTCGTCCTTGCCAGCGGCCTTTTGAGCCACAAGCATGATCTGGCGGCCAGCCTCCATGGCTGCCTCCAGCGCTTTGATTGACTTGGGCCGGCCGACGAACAGCGGGATCACCATGTGGGGAAAGACCACCACGTCGCGCAGCGGCAGTAGCGGCAGCGTGACACGTTCGGCTGGCAGGATAGGATGTCCGGACATGGAGGAACCTCTCTTTCTTCTGCCCACTTAGGGCCGGAGGCAGGGATTGCAAGAAAGCCGACCGCTTGCGGCGGTGACGGCACCGGACTTCTTCAGGCACTGGCCTTGGATTGCTCCCGGTAGACCAGCAACGGCTTCGCTTCGTCTTCGATCGTATGCTCGTCCAAGACGACCTTGGCTACGCCATCGAGCGTCGGCAGGTCGAACATAGTGTCAATGAGCGCCTGTTCCATGATGGAGCGCAAACCTCGGGCGCCGGTCTTGCGGGCAAGCGCCTTGCGCGCAATTGCCGCGAGTGCAGAGGGGCGAATCTCGAGGTCCACGCCATCCATCGCGAACAGCTTTTCGTATTGCTTGACGAGGGCGTTCTTCGGCTCGGTGAGGATCTGGACCAGCGCTTCTTCAGTGAGTTCCCCCAAAGTGGCCACGACCGGCAGTCGCCCCACCAGTTCGGGAATCAGCCCGAACTTGATGAGGTCTTCTGGCTCCACTTCGCGAAACACTTCGGAAATGCGCCGCTCACCCTTGGTATGCACCGTTGCCGAGAACCCGATGCCCGACTTCTCGGACCGGTTTTGGATCACTTTCTCCAAGCCGTCGAAGGCCCCACCGCAGATGAACAGGATGTTCGTCGTGTCGATCTGGAGGAAGTCCTGGTTGGGATGCTTGCGCCCCCCTTGAGGAGGCACGGAAGCCATGGTGCCTTCGACGAGCTTGAGCAGCGCCTGCTGGACGCCTTCACCCGACACGTCGCGCGTAATGGAGGGGTTGTCAGCCTTGCGCGAGATCTTGTCGATCTCGTCGATGTACACGATGCCGCGCTGTGCCTTCTCGACATCGTAGTTGCAGTTCTGCAGCAGCTTCTGGATGATGTTCTCGACATCCTCCCCGACGTAGCCGGCCTCGGTCAGCGTCGTGGCATCGGCAATGACGAAGGGCACGTTGAGCAGCCGCGCCAAGGTCTGCGCCAGTAGCGTCTTGCCGGAACCTGTGGGCCCAATCAGCAAGATGTTGCTCTTCGAAAGCTCGACGTCGTCCTTGGCCCGGCTCATGTGCTTGAGCCGCTTGTAGTGGTTGTATACCGCCACCGACAAGGTTCGCTTCGCGGCCTCCTGACCAATCACGTACTGGTCGAGGATCGCCTTGATCTCAGTGGGTATGGGCAGGTCCGAACGTGCGGCCTTGCCGTCACCGCCCTCGGCGGGAACTTCGTCGCGGATGATGTCGTTGCACAGCTCAATGCACTCATCGCAGATGAAGACGGAGGGACCGGCGATGAGCTTCTTCACCTCATGCTGGCTCTTGCCGCAGAAGGAGCAGTAAAGAACTTTCTCGCTGGAGGAGCCTTTTTTCTCGGCCATGTGAGGCAAGCGCTCGGGGTAAAGCTGTCTGAATGATAGTGGAAATGAAAACGGGGCCTTAACTGCGAGAAAGACCCCGTTTCCTGGCCAAAATGAGCGGAAATAAGTCTCAGGTGCGTCGATCAAGGACCTGGTCGATCAAACCGTAGTCGCGAGCCTCCGAACCGGACATGAAAAAGTCGCGCTCAGAATCGTTACGAATCTTTTCCAGCGGCTGTCCGGTGCGCTCAGCGAGGATGCGGTTGAGGCTCTCTCGCAGCTTCAGGATCTCTCGCGCCTGAATCTCAATGTCCGTAGCCTGCCCCTGGGCACCGCCCGAGGGCTGATGGATCATGATGCGTGAGTTGGGCAACGCGAAACGCTTGCCCTTCGCCCCCGCCGCGAGCAGGAAGGCGCCCATGCTTGCCGCCAACCCCATGCACAATGTGGAGACATCGGGCTTGATGAACTGCATGGTGTCGTAGATCGAAAGCCCTGCGCTGACTGAGCCGCCGGGAGAGTTGATGTACAGGGATATGTCCTTGTCGGGATTCTCGCTTTCGAGGAACAGCAGCTGCGCGACGACCAGATTGGCACTCATGTCGGTCACCGGACCAACGAGAAAAATGACACGCTCGCGCAGCAACCGCGAGTAGATGTCGTAGGCACGCTCACCGCGGCCCGATTGCTCGATGACGATGGGCACCATGCCCAGACCTTGTGTGTCCAGCGCACTCATGAGGATCCCTTGACAGAAGAATGATCGGAAAGGCGAGGCCGATTATGTCGCTTCAAGCACAACCCCAACCCATGAAAAAAGCACCCCGCACCACGTGCGATGCGGTGCCCTGACCCTCGGTAACCCGAAGGCTTACGCACGGCTGGCCATCAGATCGTCGAAGGGCAGCACCTTCTCCACGACCTTTGCCTTGCCCAACACGTACTCCGCCACGTTGGTTTCAACTACCACCGCCTCTACCTCGGCCATGCGCTGTCGGTCGCTCAGGTACCAGCGCACCACCTCGGCAGGCTTCTCATAGCTTTGCGCCATCTCCTCGATGTGCGCCTGCAGTTGCTCCGGGCGGGCCTGCAAGTTGTTGGCCCGCACCAGCTCAGCCACCACAAGCCCCAAACGCACGCGCTGCTCGGCCTGCGGCTGATAAATTTCCGCCGGCAGCTTGTCGACGTTAGGCACACCGCGCCTCTTGAGGTCGGTGCGGGCGGCTTCCGCCATGCGCTGGGTCTCTGCAGCCACCAGAGCCTTGGGGACGTCAAGGTCCGAGGCCTTGACCAGGGCATCGAGCACAGCCGCCTTGTTGCGAGCCAGCACGCGGAACTTCACCTCCCGATCAAGGTTCTTTTTCACGTCGGTGCGCAAAGCTTCCACGGAACCGTTCTGGATGCCCAGAGACTGTGCAAAAGCCTCGTTGACTTCCGGGAGGTTCTGCTGCTCGATCTTATTCACAGTCACCAGGAAATCGGCTTCCTTGCCCGCGACTTCCTTGCCATGGTAATCAGCAGGGAACTGCAGCGGGAAGGTCTTGGACTCGCCCGCCTTCATTCCACGCACTGCCTTGTCGAACGTTTCCAGCATCTGGCCTTCGCCAATGATGAACTGGAAGCCTTCGGCCTTGCCGCCCTGGAACGGAACGCCGTCAATCTTTCCCTCGAAGTCGATGGTCACACGATCGCCCTCGGCGGCACCCTCCGTGGGTGCGCGGTCGATGAAGTTACGGCGCTGCTTGCGCAGGATGTCGACGGTGCGGTCGATCGCGTCCTCGGTGACCTCGGTCGACACCTTCTCGATTTCCACGCCCGAAAGGTCGCCAATCCTCACCTCCGGGTAGACCTCGAAGGTCGCGTCGAATGCGACCTCGCCCTCTGCCGCGCCCTCCTTCTCGGTGATCGTCGGCGCTCCGGCCACGCGCAGCTGGGCCTCGCTGGTGGCCTGCTGGAAGGCTTCACCGACCTTGTCGTTCATGACCTCGTACTGCACCGAGTAGCCGTAGCGCTGCGCCACCACGGACAGCGGCACCTTGCCTGGACGAAAGCCCGCAGCCTTTACCGTGCGTGACAGGCGCTTGAGGCGCGACTGCACCTCACTCTGGATGGCTTCGGCCGGCAATGTGAGCGTGATGCGGCGTTCGAGCTTATCGAGGGTTTCAACAGTGACAACCATGATCAGAGGACTTTCGTTGGTGTTGCTGGTGCGCGGGGGGGGACTCGAACCCCCACACCATCACTGGCGTCAGGACCTAAACCTGGTGCGTCTACCAATTTCGCCACCCGCGCTTGTAAGGCAAGAACGACGTCAGGGCCGCGTCCGGCAACCCTTCTCAGCTTCTTGGATGATTTGGCAAACCGCAGATTTTAGCGGCCCGATCACAACGCCCCAGATGTCGTCGTCACCGCCCATTTTTCACCCTTGCGCTCTTCATTCCTCGGCCATCCGCACGCCTTCCACAGTGGCAGCAGCCTCGCCGCCCACAGCCGTGCAGGACAATGCTCGGCGTGAGCGTCGATCACTATGAAAATTTCCCGGTTGCATCGCGGCTGTGCCCGCCGGCCATGCGGCCCGCGGTCGCGGCCATCTACTGGTTCGCCCGCACAGCAGATGACCTTGCCGACGAAGGCAATGAAAGCGCCGAGCAGCGTCTTGCGAATTTGGGGGCATACCGCCGCGAACTGGATGCCGTCTTCTCAGGGCAAGCGAGCACGCAATGGGCCGGCGTATTCCGGCCGCTGGCAGCGGCAGCGATCCAGCATAAGCTCCCTGCCGCACTGCTGCACGACCTGCTCAGCGCCTTTGAGCAGGACGTGGTGAAGCACGAGTACGACGATCGCGCGCAATTGCTCGACTACTGCCGTCGCTCCGCCAACCCCGTTGGCCGGCTGCTGCTACACCTCTACGGCGTCAACGCTCCGCAGGCGCTGCGGCAGTCGGACGCGATTTGCAGCGCCTTGCAGCTCGCCAACTTCTGGCAGGACATGAGTGTCGACTTGCGCCGGGGCCGCCTCTACGTTCCGCTCTCCGATTGCGTACGCCACGGCGTGGATCCGGGAGCACTGCGCTCGACACAGGACGGACCGGCGGTGCGAGCACTGATACATGACTTGGTGCACTGGACACGAGAGATGCTGCAAGCAGGCGCTCCATTGGTCCATGCGATTCCGGGCCGAGCGGGCTGGGAGCTGCGGCTGGTGATACAAGGCGGGCTGCGCATCCTGCAACGCATCGAGCGGATGCAGTACGCCACGCTGCAGTCCCGGCCGCACCTCAGGGCCTTTGATGCTCTGCCCATGCTGTGGCGGGCCATCTGTATGCGTGCGGAGCCAGCCCTTTTGGCGAGCGAATCCCAATGACCCCCGAACAATACGTCCAGGACAAGGCAGCCAGCAGTGGTTCCAGCTTTTACTACGCGTTCCTGTTCCTGCCGCCCCCACGACGGGCCGCAATCACTGCCTTCTACGCGTTTTGCAGGGAAGTCGACGACATCGTCGACGAAGTGAGCGATCCCGGGGTCGCGGCCATGAAACTCGCCTGGTGGCGCAAGGAGGTCAGCGACAGCTACGTCGGCCGCCCCAGCCACCCCGTGATGCGGGCACTGATGCCTCATGCGGGCCATTACACGGTGGAGGCGTCGCACCTGCTGGCGGTGATCGAAGGTTGCCAGATCGACCTCGACCAAACTCGCTTCCTGGACTTCACCGGGCTGTCTCGGTACTGCCATCTCGTTGCGGGCATCGTCGGCGAAGTCGCGGCAAACATTTTTGGCCGCACCAGCGATGCAACGCTGGAGTACGCCCATCGCCTCGGATTGGCGATGCAGCTCACGAACATCATCCGGGACATCGGGGATGACGCCCGGCGTGGGCGCATCTACCTACCTGTATCGGAACTGCAGCGGTTCGATGTAAAGGCGCATGAAATCCTCGAGCGCAAGCCGCCCTACGGCTACAGCGAGCGGTTCACCAAGTTGATGCACTTCCAGGCCGAACGCGCGCACCGCTGCTACGACGAAGCTTTGTCGAAGCTCCCGCCCGCTGACCGCGAGTCCCAGAAGCCGGGCCTGATGATGGCCAATATCTACCGCACGCTACTGCGTGAGATCGAGGCCGATGGCTTCCAGGTTCTGCATCAGCGTACGTCGCTCACGCCTTTGCGCAAATTCTGGATTGCCGCACGGACGCACTGGCGGGGCCGCTGATGCCCGCGAAACGGCTGGCAGTCGTCGGAGGAGGCTGGGCGGGAATGGCGGCCGCCGTGGAGGCCATACAGCGTGGGCATGACGTCACGCTTTTCGAAATGGCGCCACAGTGGGGGGGCCGCGCACGTCGTGTGGATATCAACGGCCTCGCGCTGGACAACGGGCAGCACATCCTGATTGGCGCGTACACCGAGACCTTGCGCCTCATGCGGGAGATCGGTGTCGACGTCAACCGCGCGTTCCTGCGCAGGCCGTTGGCGCTCCTTCGACCTGACGGCCGCGGACTGGAGCTACCGCCCGGATTGCCCCTGATCGCCTTCGCGCGAAGCGTCTTGGCCCATCGGGGTTGGAGAGCCGCCGAGCGGCTAACCCTGCTCGCCACCTGCAGCCGCTGGTGGTTGCGCGGCTTTCGATGTGCCCCGGGCATGACGGTCGAACAGTTGGCCCACAACCTGCCGCAGACCGTCCGCGACGAGCTGATCGAGCCGCTGTGCGTTGCTGCGCTCAACACGCCTGCCCACAGCGCCAGCGCAAGCGTCTTCCTGCGGGTCATTCGCGATGCGTTGTTCAGCGGCCCCGGCTCGGCGGATCTGTTGCTGCCTCGGTACCGGCTCAGCGACCTGCTGCCGGAACCGGCCGCAAGATGGTTGCAAGCCCGCGGTACGAAGCTGCGTCTAGCTGCTCGCGTTGCGCTTGTGGAACCCGAAGGGGACGGATGGCGCGTCGACGGGGAACGGTACGACGCCGCGGTGCTCGCAACTACCGCTTCCGAGGCTGCGCGCTTGGCTGCAAAGGCGGTACCCGACTGGGCCGCGCAAGCGGCCGCGCTGTCCTATGAGCCGATCATCACAGTGTATGTCCGCAGCGACGGCACTCGCCTGCCACACCCCATGCTCGCATTGAATGCAGATTCCGACCGCCAGCCTGCGCAGTTCATCTTTGACCACGGGCACCTTGATGGTCCCCAAGGTCTTCTTGCCTTCGTCATCAGCGGTGCTCAGCTGTGGCTGGATCGCGGTATTGAAGCCACTCGCGATGCAACCTTGGCGCAAGGTCAAGCCTTGCTCGCGCAACATCTTCGTGCTCCTCTGCGGCCGGTACGCGTGCTCACCGAAAGACGAGCAACCTTCCGCTGCCTGCCTTTGCTCCAAAGACCGCGTGGTGCCATCGCTCCAGGACTGCATGCCGCAGGCGATTACGTGCAGGGCCCCTATCCCGCCACGCTGGAAGGCGCCGTCCGCTCAGCAGTCGAGGCGGTGCGATGCCTCTCAATCCCATAGCCAACTCTGAAGATGAGGGGCAACCAAAGCCCATCCCGTATTGCAGTCAACGTTTTCGCCATGCAAAATGCGCTGGCTTTGCGACACAATCATGTACCCATGAAGACCGCCGACTCCAAGGCCCCGACGATACAGGTGCTGGAGCGCATGTTCGCCCTGCTGGATGTGCTGGCCAACCACCAGGACCCGGTGTCTTTGAAGCTCATCAGCGAGCAGACCGGTTTGCATCCTTCTACGGCCCACCGCATCCTGAACGACCTCGCTACCGGTCGCTTCGTCGACAGGCCAGAAGCCGGCAGCTACAGGCTGGGCATGCGCCTGCTCGAACTAGGCAATCTCGTCAAGGCACGTCTAGACGTTCGCGATGCCGCGCTGGGCCCGATGCGTGAACTGCACAAGCTGATCCATCAGCCAGTGAACCTCTCCATGCGTCAAGGGGATGAAATCGTCTACATCGAGCGCGCCTACAGCGAGCGTTCAGGCATGCAGGTGGTGCGAGCCATCGGGGGCCGAGCACCGTTGCACCTGACGTCCGTCGGCAAGCTGTTCCTGGCCCACGACGACCCTCAGCGGGTGCGTGCGTACGCCACGCGTACAGGGCTGGCCGGCCACACCCGCAATAGCATCACAAATCTAACGACTCTGGAACGGGAACTATCCAAAGTGCTGCAAAGCGGTACAGCCCGCGACGACGAGGAGCTCGAGCTCGGCGTTCGTTGCATGGCCGCCGGCATCCTTGACGACCAGGGGAAGCTGGTGGCAGGACTGTCGATCTCCGCACCGGCCGACCGGCTGGAAGAAGGGTGGCTAGAGCGGCTCAGGAGCACCGCGGCGGAAATCTCAGCTGCACTGGGTCACCGAGGTGGCACGTCAGTGGGTATGGCAGCCGCGAAGCACGCACAAGGATAAAGCGGGGTTGATCGGGAAAGCCAGTCAATCGCCTTGACCGGGCAGCTCAGGACGTGACCTTGGTTACCCCGTGCGCCCCCGACGCTGATTCGCTGATCCAGCGCCTCACCCGCTCAGCATCTCCGATCCGGGAATACTTCCCTGCCGAATCGAGGAACACCATAATGAGCTTGCGGCCCGCCAACTGCGTCTGCATCACAAGGCAGCGCCCCGCCTCGGCGATATAGCCCGTCTTCTGCAAGCCGATGTCCCAAGTGGGATTGCGGACCAGGATGTTGGTGTTTCGGAACTGGAGTTGCCGCCTACCCACTGCAACTTGGTGCTCCGGAGAAGTAGACAGTTCGCGGATCAACTCGTACTGGTGCGCGGCGTTCACCAACGTGGCGAGATCCCGTGCGCTCGACTGGTTGCTGCTCGATAGCCCGGTCGGCTCGACATAGCGGGTGTCCCACATACCCAAGGCCTGCGCCTTCCGGTTCATCGACATCACGAAGGCAGACAGACCTCCGGGGTAGTGCCGTCCCAGCGCGTTCGCCGCTCGGTTTTCGGACGACATGAGCGCCAAATGCAGCATCTCGCCTCGGCTCAACTGTGTGCCCACTCGTAGGCGGGAGCCGCTGTGCCGCTCGGTATCGACATCGTCCTGCGTGATGGTGAGCACCTCGTCCAACGGCTGCCGTGCCTCAATGACGACCAACGCCGTCATGAGCTTGGTGATCGATGCGATCGGCAGAACGGCTTCCGAGTTCTTGCTGAACAACACTTCACCACTGTCCTGGTCGAGTACCAAGGCAGCATTCGACTTCAAGGCCAACCGATCCTCGGTGGCACGCAAGCCGGCAATCTCACCAAAGGACGGGCGCGCCGCCACCCGCGCAACGGCTTTTGCGTGCTTGCCCGGCCGAGCCTTGGCGCGTACAGGGGTCGTGACAGTCTTCGCAACCGCTCGGGACGCGTGCCGCTTCTTGGCTGCTACAGCGGCATCCGCCGGCGTTGGCGTGCTCAATGCCCCCGCTACGCTGAAGACTGCGACGCAAGCCAATTTGGACCAGAGCGACACGCCACCTCCTTACACGATTGCTGCAGTGTAGGGGAAAGCAAAACCGGTCACAACATCAACAAGTTACAGCAGCCACTTCAAGTGACTCTTGCATAGCTCGCGGCGTGACAAAACCCCGTTCACCCCTGCGCGGCCACACGCTCGGTCTTGCTGTGCAGCTTGTTCAGCGCGGAAAGGTAAGCCTTGGCGGAGGCGACGACGATGTCCGGGTCCGCCCCTACCCCATTGACCACTCGACCTCCGTGCTGCAACCGAATCGTCACTTCGCCCTGGGATTCCGTGCTGCCCGAAGTGATGGCGTTGACTGAATAGAGCAGCATTTCGGCCCCACTCCCTACCTTGGATTCAATGGCCTTGATGCTGGCATCGACTGGCCCGTTGCCATCGCTTTCGGCATGGTGCTCGTGCTCACCAGCCGAGAAGGCGACCACCGCATGCGGCCGCTCTCCCATCTCCGATTGCTGAGACAGTGCCAGGAGGCGGTAATGCTCGTGCTCCGCGGTGACAGACTCGTCCATCACCAGGGCGACGATGTCCTCATCAAAGATGTCGCTCTTGCGGTCCGCAAGATCCTTGAACTTGGCGAATGCCGCATTGACCTCGGCTTCAGATTCCAGTTCGATGTTCAGCTCCTGCAGCCGCTGCTTGAATGCATTCCGGCCGGACAGCTTGCCCAGCACGATCTTGTTGGCCGTCCAGCCCACGTCCTCGGCCCGCATGATTTCGTAGGTGTCGCGCGCCTTCAAGACGCCGTCCTGATGAATACCAGAGGCATGTGCGAAGGCGTTTGCCCCGACGACAGCCTTGTTCGGCTGCACGACAAACCCTGTAGTTTGAGCCACGAGACGTGACGCCGGCACGATTTGCGTGGCGTCGATGCCAACGTCGAGACCGAAGTAGTCTCGGCGCGTCTTCAGCGCCATGACAACCTCTTCCAGCGAGCAGTTGCCGGCACGCTCACCGAGCCCATTGATGGTGCACTCCACCTGCCGGGCGCCGCCGATCTTTACGCCGGCCAGCGAGTTCGCCACTGCCATTCCGAGGTCGTTGTGGCAGTGCGCCGACCACACGGCCTTGTCAGAGTTCGGAATGCGTTCGCGCAGGTGGCGGATGAAGCCGCCATACAGTTCGGGGATGGCATAACCCACGGTATCGGGAATATTTATCGTGGTTGCGCCCTCGGCGATCACTGCCTCCAGCACGCGGCAGAGGAACTCGGGATCGGAGCGGTAGCCGTCCTCAGGCGAGAACTCAATATCTTCCGTGAGGTTGCGGGCGAAACGCACCGCCAGCCGAGCCTGCTCGTACACCTGTTCAGGCGTCATTCGCAGCTTCTTCTCCATATGCAGCGGGCTGGTCGCGATGAAGGTATGGATTCGCGAACGCGCGGCCCCCTTCAGTGCCTCGGCCGCCCTAGCGATGTCGCGATCATTGGCCCGCGCCAACGAGCAGACGACTGATTCCTTCACGTGGTCCGCAATCGCTTTCACAGCATCAAAGTCGCCATTGCTCGATGCCGCAAACCCGGCCTCGATGACGTCCACGCGAAGGCGCTCGAGTTGTCGCGCGATCCGCAGCTTCTCGTCCCTCGTCATGGAGGCTCCGGGTGATTGCTCGCCGTCACGCAAAGTGGTGTCGAAGATGATCAGCTTGTCGCTCATAGCGTTTCCTTAACTGGAACGCAACCCGCACATACCAAAACGAAACGGCCCGCTGCGGGTTGCATACGGGCCGTTGAAGACGAAAAACGTTGGTCGTGGTCGATCAGCGAACCCGTGGCTCTTGTAGGAGAAGCACTAGCTCGATCCCGCAACCGAACGTCATGCGGCCGAATATAGCAGTAAAGCCCACTTCAGCGGTGAAGACCCTGCTCGTCAGGCTCGTCAGTGGAGGTGGCGATCACACTCACTGGCCGTCCCTTCATCTTCTTGTAGGCATACACCGCATAACCGGAAAGGCCGTAGATGGCAAACAGCGCAAACAGAACGATGGGCGGATGGATGTTGATCACCGCGATGCCCAGCGCAATCGCGACGATCACGATGAAGGGCACCGTACGCTTAAAGCTTACATCCTTAAAGCTGTAAAAGGGGATGTTGGTCACCATGGTAAGCCCCGCATAGAGAGTGAGCCCGAAGGCAGCCCACTTCATCCAGTCGAGCCTCCACGCATCCGTAAAACCAGCATCGTCCATGACCCAGATGAAACCAATGATGAGAGCCGCCGCTGCCGGGCTGGGCAACCCCTGGAAGAAGCGTTTATCGACAACAGCGATGTTCGTGTTGAAACGCGCCAAACGGAGAGCCGCACCCGAGCAATAGATGAATGCTGCAATCCAACCCAGCTTGCCCAGTCCTTTCAGTGCCCATTCGTAGACGATGAGCGCCGGCGCTGCGCCGAAGCTCACCATGTCCGACAGACTGTCCATTTGCTCGCCGAAGGCGCTTTGCGTGTTCGTCATGCGCGCCACGCGGCCGTCCAAACTGTCTAGCACAGCGGCGATGAATATGCCGTACGCCGCCAACGCGAAATGCCCGTTCATTGCCATCACGACGGCATAGAAGCCACCGAACAACGCAGCCAGTGTGAACAGGTTAGGCAGGATGTAAATGCCCTTGCGCCGAGGCCGAAGGGGCGGCTCGTCCGCCTCGTGGGTGACGTCGAGGACGTCGTGCATGTCGTTCATCAGGCGGGCATAGTGGGGCGGCTCATCAACGGAGCATAGCGCAGACACCCATCGGAAAAAGCCGCAGAGTCGCCCCGGCGGCTTTCGCTTGCAGCCTTGCCAAAGTTCAGTTGCGGCTCTTGTCAACCAGGCGGTTGGCCTTGATCCAGGGCATCATCGCGCGCAGTTTCTCGCCTACTTGCTCGATAGGATGCTCCGCAGTGAGCCGGCGACGGGATTGGAGCGTCGGCGCACCTGCACGGTTTTCCAGGATGAAACTCTTGGCGTACTCGCCGGTCTGGATGTCCTTCAGCGCCTGACGCATTGCATTCTTGGTGGCTTCAGTAACGACCTTCGGCCCTGTCACGTACTCGCCATACTCGGCGTTGTTCGAGATCGAGTAGTTCATGTTCCCGATGCCGCCTTCATAGATCAGGTCGACGATGAGCTTGAGCTCATGAAGGCACTCGAAATAGGCCATCTCAGGAGCGTAGCCCGCCTCCACAAGCGTTTCGAAACCGGCCTTGATGAGTTCCACCGTACCACCGCACAGCACCGCTTGCTCGCCGAACAGATCAGTCTCGGTCTCCTCACGGAAGCTGGTCTCGATGATGCCCGCCTTGCCGCCACCGTTGGCAGCGGCGTAGCTCAGCGCCAAGTCACGCGCCTTGCCACTCTTGTCAGCAAAAACAGCAATCAGGTGCGGTACCCCCCCACCTTGCGTGTAGGTGTTGCGCACGGTATGTCCTGGAGCCTTCGGCGCCACCATCCAAACGTCGAGGTCCTCTCGCGGCACAACCTGGCCATAGTGCACATTGAATCCGTGCGCGAAGGCGAGCGATGCGCCCTGCTTGATGTTCGGCTCGACCTCGCTCTTGTAAACCTGCGCGATCTGCTCGTCAGGCAGCAGGATCATCACCACATCAGCGCCCTTGACCGCCTCCGCGATCTCAGCAACGCGCAGGCCAGCCTTCTCCACTTTGGACCACGAAGCGCCACCGCGGCGCAGCCCGACCGTCACGCGCACACCGCTGTCGTTCAGGTTCTGCGCATGGGCATGCCCTTGCGAGCCGTACCCGATGATGGTGACGTTCTTGCCCTTTACCAGGCTGAGATCGGCGTCCTTGTCGTAATAAACCTTCATCTTCATCTCCTTCAAATGAGTGATCGCGGGCAGATTTCAGATGCGCAAAATGCGCTCGCCGCGACCGATCCCGCTGGTGCCGGTGCGCACGGTTTCAAGTATGGCGGCGCGGTCTATGGCCTCGAGGAAGGCATCGAGCTTGCCTGTGTCGCCCGTCAGTTCAATGGTGTAACTCTTCTCGGTCACGTCAATGATGCGGCCGCGGAAGATGTCGGCCATGCGCTTCATTTCCTCGCGCTCCTTGCCGACGGCGCGCACCTTGATGAGCATGAGTTCGCGCTCGATGAACGCGCCCTCGGTGAGATCGACGACTTTCACCACCTCTATGAGGCGGTTCAGGTGTTTGGTGATTTGCTCGATCACCTCGTCGCTGCCGGAAGTGACGATCGTCATGCGAGACAGCGACTCGTCTTCCGTCGGCGCGACGGTGAGGCTCTCGATGTTGTAGCCGCGCGCGGAGAACAACGCAACGACGCGCGACAGCGCACCCGGCTCGTTCTCGAGCAGCACTGCGATGATGTGTTTCATGGTCGTGAGGCGCGCACTTCAGGCTGCGGCGGTAACCGGCGGCCTCTTGGCGACGCTGTAGCGATGAATGATGAGCTTGTTATCTGCCCCGCTGTTCGGCGCCTCTCGGCAGGCCCTGGACCGGCGCGGTAACGCCAAACCCTCGCCGCCGCTTGCGTCACAGATCCTCGGATCCCAGCAGCATCTCCGTGATGCCCTTCCCGGCCTGCACCATCGGCCAGACGTTCTCGGTCGGGTCAGTACGCACGTCGAGGAAAACTGTTCGGTCCTTCAGCTTGATGGCCTCGCGTAGTGCAGGCTCGACGTCGGCCGGCTTTTCCACCAACAGCCCTACATGGCCATAGGCCTCGGCGAGCTTGACGAAGTCGGGCAGTGCATCCATGTAGCTGTGGGAGTAGCGACCACCGTAGTCGAGTTGCTGCCACTGCCGCACCATGCCAAGGTAGCGGTTGTTGAGCGAGACGATCTTCACCGGCGTGCTGTGCTGCAGGCAGGTGGAAAGCTCCTGAATACACATCTGGATAGAGCCTTCGCCGGTAATGCAGAACACGTCGGATTCGGGCCTGGCCATTTTGATACCCATGGCATACGGCAACCCCACACCCATAGTGCCGAGCCCGCCGGAGTTGATCCAGCGGCGCGGCTCCGTGAAAGGATAGAACTGCGCAGCCCACATCTGGTGCTGACCGACATCGGAGGTGACATAGGTGTCACGTTGCCGAGTCAGTTCCCAGAGCTTCTCGATCACGTACTGAGGCTTGATCACCTCCGTGCTGTTCTTGTACTTCAGGCACTCGCGCTTGCGCCAGTCGTTGATCTGGCTCCACCATTGGGACAGTACGTGCACATCAGGCTTGATTTGCGATTCTTTGATCTGCGCAATCAACTCCTTCAGGACGTCCTTGACATCGCCCACGATGGGAATATCTACCTTGACCCGCTTTGAAATCGACGACGGGTCAATGTCAATGTGGATGATCCTGCGCTCCACCGACGAAAAGTGCTTTGGGTTACCGATCACACGGTCGTCGAAGCGAGCACCGACCGCCAACAGGACGTCGCAATGCTGCATCGTCATGTTGGCTTCGTAGGTGCCATGCATGCCGAGCATGCCTAGGAACCGGGGGTCATTGCCGGGCATTGCACCCAGCCCCATAAGAGTATTGGTGCACGGGAAGCCGAGCAGGTCGACCAGCTCACGAAGCTCGGCCGATGCGTTGCCCTGGACCACGCCGCCACCGGTGTAAATGTAGGGCCGCCTGGCGGCCAGCAATAGTTGAACCGCCTTGCGAATCTGCCCACCGTGACCCTTGCGTACGGGGTTGTAGGAGCGCATTTCCACGGCAGTGGGATAGTGGAAGGCAGTAGTCTTGACAGAGACATCCTTCGGGATATCGACCACCACAGGGCCGGGGCGACCAGTGCGAGCGATGTGGAATGCCTTCTTCAACGTTCCGGCCAAATCACGCACGTCCTTGACCAAGAAGTTGTGCTTGACGATGGGGCGGGTAATGCCGACGGTGTCGCACTCCTGGAAGGCGTCCAGACCGATAGCGGGCGTCGGAACCTGCCCGGTGACGATCACCATGGGAATCGAGTCCATGTACGCGGTAGCGATGCCTGTTACCGCATTCGTCACGCCAGGCCCGGATGTGACCAGCGCTACGCCCACCTCGCCCGTCGCCCGGGCATATCCGTCGGCAGCGTGCACCGCAGCCTGCTCATGGCGAACCAGCACATGAGCGATACCCTCTTGCTTGTATAGGGCATCGTAGATGTAGAGCACCGCGCCACCGGGGTAGCCCCAGACATACCTGACGCCTTCGGCTTGCAGGCAGCGTACAAGTATCTCGGAGCCGTTGATCTCCGGCGAATTCGTGGAATGCGGTTGTGCCGTAGCGGCACGCGTGACTTCCGCGGCAGACATGTCCATCTTGAACCTTTGGGTTGATCTCTGACGAAAAACCATCGGTGCACCTTTCCGCGCTCTCGTGAAGCGGGTGTGGTACCTGCGCGGTCAAAAATTGGCGCCCGGGTCGGACAGCCAGCCTGTGACCAGTACTGCGTTGTGCGAAGCAGCATTATGACATCGCTTGCAAGCTCTCCGTCACGCAAACGGGACGGAGAGGCGCCGATGACATAATCGCCCCCGCCTTCTCGGGCCGGGCGCCCCAGGGTCACCTCTCTCTTGGCATCCGAAAAAGAACTTTCCGATTTCCTCAAGAGCGTCGAAAAGCGGGCCTTCAAGCGGGCCTTCTACGCCGTTCGGGACGACGAGGCCGCGCTGGACATTGTCCAGGACGCGATGATCCGCCTCGCCGAGAAGTACTCCGACAGGCCAGCCGCGGAGCTGCCGCTGGTGTTCCAACGCATCTTGTCGAACGCCACCATGGACTGGTTTCGCCGCCAGAAGGTACGCGGCGCGGTGGTGAGGAACTTCTCGGATTTCGAGTCCTCGGTGGATGACGGCGATTTCGACATCCTGGAAACTCTGGAGGTCCTCGACAATCCCCCAGGCGCTGAAAGCGCGGCTGATGCGGTTTCCCGGGCGCAGATCCTGCTCGTCATCGAGTCACAAGTCGAGCAGTTGCCCGCCCGTCAACGCGAGGCCTTCTTGCTGCGTTACTGGGAAGAACTCGATGTCGCCGAGACAGCCGCTGTCATGGGCTGCTCGGAGGGAAGCGTCAAGACGCATTGCTCGCGCGCGGTGCATGCCCTGGCGAAGGCCCTTAAGGCAAAGGGAATTGAGCCATGAGAAAGCACAACATTGTCCTCTCGTCCGGCAGCCTGGAAGCGCTCCAGGCTCGTTACGGCCTGCGCGTGGCCGCCCGTCTCACCGAAGCCTCCCTGGACCTGCCCCACCACGTTTCCCAGCGGCTCAAGGCCGCCCGAGAGCTGGCCACGGAACAGGCCCGTCTGACGCGGCAAGCTCAGTGCACGACGGGCATCCAGGCCATGAACGGGGGGGGTCCGGCACTCGCGCTCGGCAGGGGCGGCAAGGGTAGGCGCGCAGAACACTGGCTCAAACTCGCCTCCTTGCTTCCGATTCTGGCCCTGGTCGCCGGCTTCCTCATGATCGAACGTCTGCATGTCAGATCGCAAATCAAGACGGCGGCCGAGATCGATGCAGCGCTCTTGGCGGACGACGTTCCGCCGGCCGCCTACAGCGACCCGGGTTTCGTGGAGTTCCTGAAGGCTCCGCGCGAGTGATGCGGCCTGCGATGGCGCGCCGCAACGATTTTCTATCCCCTCTCAGCATGCGGTGGGGCCGCGTTTGGTCGCGCCACCTAGCTGCGCTAATGCTGGCTGGCGCGGCCTGGGCGGCGGGTGGAGCGGAGGCGGGGCCAAAATGGTCCGAACTTACGCCAGCTCAACGCACGGCGCTGCGCCCGCTAGAGCGGGACTGGGCAAGCATCGCCTCGGATCGCAAGGAGAAATGGGTCGAGATTGCCGGCCGGATGCCCAGCATGCCGGTCGCTGAACGCGAGCGCGTCCAGGCGCGAATGACCGAATGGGCCCGCCTGTCCCCTCAGCAGCGAGGACAGGCTCGTTTAGGCTTCCAGGAAGCCAAGGAACTGCCCCCCCAGGACCGACAGGCACGGTGGGAGGCCTATCAATCCCTGACGCCAGAGCAGAAGAAGCAACTGCAGTCCCGCGCGGGCGGCGATGGCCGTCCGACGCCGCGGACGCTACGCCGTGCAGACGTCTCCGACACCCCCCAACCGAAGTCCAACATTGTGCCGAACCCGGCCCATGCGGCACCCCCGAAGGCTGTGGGGCCAACAGTCATCCAGGCAAGGCCCGGCCTGACGACGAACCTGCTATCGGAACGCCCTGCGCCGCCGCCTCACCAGCAAACTGGCCTACCCAAGATTGCTGCCAGCCCTGGCTTCGTGGACAAATCCACGCTGCTTCCCCAGCGCGGGCCCCAAGGCGCTGCCACACGAACGGCTCCCTCCCCTACTGAGTCCGAGCGCGGCCATGATGGACGAAGCCGCTGAGGCGTCACCCCCCTCCATGGCGAACACGACGCCCGGCTTGTGGCGCCGTATGGCAGCCTTCCTGTACGAGGGAGTACTCCTCTTCGGGGTACTCATGATGTCGGCCTACCTGTTTTCCAGCCTGACGCAACAACGGCATGCCCTGACGGGACGGCACGCGCTGCAAGGATTCCTGTTCTTTATTCTCGGGATCTACTTCGCCTGGTTTTGGTCGCATGGTGGGCAGACAGTGGCGATGAAGGCATGGCATATTAGACTGGTGGACCAGCACGGCCGGGCAGTGAGCCAGGGGCGTGCCCTTGCACGCTACGTGCTGAGTTGGTTGTGGTTCATGCCGGCGTTGATGGTGCTATGGCTCGTCGACGTGCCGGGTCCGGAAGCCACCTTTTCGGTTGTGCTGGCGGGTGTACTCGCCTATGCACTCATCGCTCGGTTGCATCCGTCGCGGCAGTTCCTGCACGACGTGCTTTGTGGAACGCGCCTCGTCACTTGGCGGCCTGCGGGATGAAGCTGGCGGATGCCGGCACAATGTCCGCATGACCAACACTTTCAAGGGCCGCAACGGACTCAGCCGGGTGGTGCGTGCCACAGGGTACTCCCTGGCCGGGCTTAAGACGGCATACCACGGTGAAAGCGCGTTTCGTCAAGAAACGTGGTTCGCCTTGGTGATGACGCCGGCCGCCTTCTGGCTGGGCCGCACCTGGGTTGAAGTGGCACTTCTCGCGGGATCGGTCGCGCTGGTGCTCATCGTCGAACTGCTCAACTCGGGCATCGAGGCGGCCATCGACCGGGTGTCATTCGAGCTTCACGAACTGTCCAAGCGCGCCAAGGACCTAGCGAGCGCGGCGGTATTCCTGTCGCTGCTGCTGTGCGGGGGCGTCTGGGCCACGGCCGTGTGGACGCGGTTCTTCTCATGACAGCCTGCGTGTCGCTTTGCGTCTACAGTGGTATGGGTTTGATGGTTGATACAGCGCTGGCGACCGGCGCCACGGTCGTGGGCGCGGGATCCCCGAATCACCGATGCTGGAGCATTCCGGGCTGGCGGAGCACGGGCAGCTACCGCTCAGGATGACTGTCGGCTGATTTGACACTGGACGCTTGTCACGCCACAAGGACGTGATCGCTGGTCAAACCGCATCCTCGTCGGTCTCGCCGGTGCGTATGCGAATGACCTGCTCTACAGGAGCGACAAAAATCTTGCCGTCGCCGATCTTGCCGGTTTTGGCGGCCTTGATGATCGCGTCGACGCAGCGTTCGATGTCTGCGTCCTTGACAACAACTTCCACCTTGACCTTGGGCAGGAAGTCGACGACGTACTCCGCGCCGCGATACAGCTCGGTGTGCCCCTTCTGGCGTCCGAAGCCCTTGACCTCGGTGACTGTCAAGCCCGTCACGCCCACCTCGGCCAGTACCTCGCGCACTTCCTCGAGCTTGAAGGGTTTGACGATGGCGGTGATCTGCTTCATTCAGGGCTCCTATGAGCGAGCATGTGGGGGGCGAAGGAAAAGCCAGAGGCAGCACCGTGGGCCTAACATCTGCCCATGCGATCCCATACAAGCCCGAGCAATTATGTCATTCGGGTCCACGATCATCCCGGGGCAATCGATGCGGAGCGCTGGAACGAGCTGCTGGAGCGCCATGCGGACGCGACGCCGTTCATGCGCCATGAGTACTTCGCGGCGCTGCACGACTCGGAAAGCGCGCACGAGCTGACAGGCTGGGTGCCTCAGTTCCTCACGATCGAACGCGATGGCGACCTGCATGCCGCGTGCCCCTTGTACTTGAAACACCACTCCTACGGCGAGTACGTGTTTGACTGGGCCTGGGCCGAGGCTTATCACCGTCACGGCTTAAGGTATTACCCGAAGCTTCTCGACACCATCCCGTTCACTCCGGTACCGGGACCGAAGCTGTTGGCACGCGATGTCGCGACTCGCGAACTGCTGCTGCACGAGATGACCCGGCTCGTACGCGAGGTCGGGCTGTCATCGGCCCACGCGCTGTTCCTGGACGACCAAGACCGGGCGGCGGCCCAGCGCGCCGGATGGATGCTACGCAGCACGGTGCAGTTCCACTGGACGAACCGCGAACCCCAGCCTTACGCGGACTTCGCCGATTTCCTCGGGGGCCTGCAGCGCGAGAAGCGCAAGAAGATCCAGCAAGAGCGCCGGCGCGTGGCCGAGGCGGGCGTGAGCTTCACTGCCTTGCACGGCGATGAGATCGGCGAGCACGACTGGGACTTCTTCTACCGCTGCTACACGCTCACATACCGGGCCCACCACTCGACGCCCTACCTCACGCGCGACTTCTTCCGCCGCATGGCACGGACCATGAACGCGCACTGGCTGATGTTCCTGGCATGGAAGGGAGGGCGGCGCGTTGCTGCATCGCTGATCGGTGTGGATCGCAGCCGCGGCGCGGCGTTCGGGCGGTACTGGGGCGCCGTGGAGCCTATCCCGTTCCTGCACTTCGAAGCCTGCTACTACCAGCCGCTCGCCTGGTGCATCGCGCAGGGCGTGAGACGCTTCGAGGGCGGCGCCCAGGGCGAGCACAAGATGGCACGGGGGCTGCTGCCGGTGCAGACCTGGTCAGCGCACTGGCTGGCCCACCCGCAGTTCGCGGCTGCCGTGGCCAACTACCTGGAGCGCGAAGGCGCGGGCATGACGCAGTACCTCGACGAGCTCAACGAGCGGCGCCCGTTCAAGGACGCCGCTTCGTGATGGCCCTGAACCTAAGGCTTGAAGTCGCCTGCAAAGGCCCAAACCAGCTGGTCGGGCTTCACATAGCGGCGCAACGCTTCGTTCACCTGCGACAGCGTGAGCGACTCCAGCGCCGCATCGACCTCGGCGCTCTTGCGGAACGTGCGTCCCAGGTAGAGGTATTCGGCCCAGGTCGAGGCCAGCACGGCATCCTGTGCACGCGACAGGCGTCGTCGGCTCAGCAAACCACGCCGACCCTCCGCCAGCTCCTGCTCGGTGAAACCTTCCTTGAGTGCCCGGGAGAGCTCGTCGCGGTACGCAGCCTCCACCCGCGTCAGGAACTGGGGCGCGAAGATGGCACTGCCGAACCACAGCGAGTGCGGCTGCTCGTTGTGCCACTGCACGCTGCTGCGCACGTCGTACGACAAGCCTTCGGCTTCGCGGATGCGCTTCCACAGCCGGGAGCTGCCACCGCTGCCGAGGAGATGGTTGGCCATCATCAGCGCCGGGTAGTCGTCATCGTTGTCGGACAAAGGTACGCTGAGCTTGGCGAGCAAGGTGGCGTTCTGGTTATCCGGCACCTGCAGCACGAGGCGCTGCGGAGCAATCGGAAAGATGGGCTGGGGCACACGGGTATACGGCATTCCGGCATCCCAGCTCTCCAGCGCCTGCTCTAGAGCCTGGCGCACGGTGGCGGGGTCCATGTCGCCTACCGCGGCAAACTGGGCGCGGCGAGCGCCGTAGTACCGCGCGTGGAAATCACGCACCTTCTCCAGAGTGACGGCCTCCACGTCCGCCGCCATCTCGTCGAAGGTCCGGGCATAGCGCACGTCGCCTCGGGGATAGGGATTACCGGCGCGCGCCACCGCATTGGCCGCCACAGCCTCAGGCTCCTTGCGCTGTTGTGCGATTCCGGCCAGCGCCTGACGCTTCACCTCTTCCAGTGCGTCGGGCGGAAAGGCAGGCTGGCGCAGCATCTCGCCCACCAGCGCAATGGCCGCCGCGAGATGTTCACGCCGCGACACCAGTTGCACGCTTACCTGCCCCATGCCGGCACTCACGCGCAGCTGGGTCTTCAGTTGGTCCAGCCGGTCTTGAAAAGCCTCGCGTGACAGCGTGCGGGTGCCCTTGTCGAGAAGTGCGGCCAGCATGTCGGGCACATCGCCCTGGCCGAAGAGCGTCCTTTCGTCGCCGAAGCGCAGGGTAACCACGGCGTTGACCGCCTGGCTGCGGGTGCCCTTGGGCAACAAGGCCACTTGCAGGCCACCGAGGGTGAATCGCCGCGTGCGCCTGTCGATGTTCTGAGGCGTGGCCACGAAGGCCTCGACGGCTGCGGCCGCCGGGTCGGGCTTGAACTCCTTCATCTGCGCCGCCACGTCCACTTGCTGGAGTGGCGGAGCACGACGCGGGTCGGCCGTGGGGACGTACGTTCCGAGGGTACGGTTGGTGCGGATGAGGTAGCTGGTGGCCACGCGTTGCACATCGGCCAGCTTGGCGTCTCGCACACGGTCGCGCAACAGGAAGAACAGGCGCCAGTCGCCCTGCGCGATGGACTCGCTGAGTGCCAGGCCCACCGCTTCCGGATTGGCGAAGGACTGCTCCCAGGCATTGAGCCACTTGGCCTTGGCTCGCCGCAGCTCCTCCTCGGTGAACGGCTCGGTGGCCGCGGATTCGAGGGTGGCGAGGAGTTCGGCACGGGCCTTGTCCGCCTCCTGCCCCGGCGCAAGCTGCGCACCGAACAAGGCGAAGCCCGGCTCGGCGCGCCCGTCGACGAAGGCGTAGGTGACCGCGGCCAGTTGCTTCTCGGTGAGGCGCTTGTGCAGGCGCCCGGACGGCGTGTCGCCCATCATCTGCACCAGCAGTTCGACAGCCGCGAAATCCGGATGCGGCCCCGCCGGCACGTGGTAGGCCGCGAAGAAGATGGTGGTGCCCCCGACGCGGCGTACCGCGACTTCGCGCTCGCCGTCCTGCGCTTCGTCGAGCGTGTACAGGACGGGCAGCTTGCGCTCGGGCCTCTTGATCTTGCCGAAGGTGCGCGCCGCCAGGGCCAGCGTCTTGCCGGGATCGAATTTGCCCGAGACGACCAGCGTGGCGTTGTCGGGCTGGTAATAGGTGCGATAGAACGACCGCAAGCTCGGGATGTCGACGTTCTCGACGTCCGCGCGCGCACCAATGGTGTCCTTGCCGTAGTTGTGCCAGTCGAACATGACCCCAAGCGTCTTTTTGTACAGCGCGCGCTCGGGGCTGTTCTCGCCCATTTCCATCTCGTTGCGCACTACCGTCATCTCGGTGTTCAGGTCCTTGCGCGAGATGAAGCTGTTGACCATGGCGTCGGCCAGCCAGCCCACGTACCAGGCGAGGTTGTCCTCGTCAGCGGAAAAGCTCGCGGTGTAGTTGGTGCGGTCGGCGCCCGTGGTGCCATTGGCGCGCAGGCCGCGCTTCTGGAACTCCGCCCACACCTTCGGGTGCTTGGGCGTGCCCTTGAACATCATGTGTTCGAGCAGGTGCGCCATACCGGTCTCGCCGTAGCCTTCGTGGCGCGAGCCGACACGCAAGGTCAGGTTCACCGTGGTGGTGGGCTTGGACGCATCGGGCACCAGCAACACCTGCATGCCGTTGGCGAGGCGGTATTCGTCGATGCCTTCGACCGAGGTGACCTTGGTGATGCCCGGAGGGAGGGTCTGCGCAGTGGCGGGAAGGAACAGGGCGCAGGCGAGGAGCAGGATGCAGGCAAGGCGATGGAGCATGGCAAGCACGTGCGGACGGGAGCGAAGCAGTGTAGAGCGCCACGCCTTGCATGCATGTTCCCCTCGGAAAAGACATCGCCCGGATCGCCACGGGAGCGCGTCACAGACGCACCCCGGGCGGATCCGGGCGAAAGAGGCCGAGAAGGGCTTGCTTGGCTTTACTTGGTCGTGCTCTTGCCGTATGCCGCGATGCCGGCGGCGACCTCGGCCTTGGCCTGCTCAGGCCCGGCCCAGCCCTTGACCTTGACCCACTTGCCGGGCTCGAGGTCCTTGTAGTGCTCGAAGAAGTGCGTGATGGCGTTCAGCCGCATGGGGCTCAAGTCCTCGGGCTTTTGCCAGTGGGTGTACATCGGCAGGATCTTGTCGATGGGCACGGCGAGGAGCTTGCAGTCCCCGCCAGCCTCGTCTTCCATCAGAAGCACACCCACGGCACGGCACGTGACCACCACGCCGGGGGTGAGCGGGAACGGGGTCACCACCAGCACGTCGACCGGGTCGCCGTCATCGGAGAGGGTCTGCGGGATGTAGCCGTAGTTGCACGGGTAGTGCATGGCGGTGGTCATGAACCTGTCGACGAACATCGCGCCGGTTTCCTTGTCCACCTCGTACTTGATGGGGTCGGCGTTCATCGGGATCTCGATGATCACGTTGAACTCTTCGGGCGCCTTCTTGCCGGGGGTCACGTTGTGCAGACTCATGATGGGTGTGATGTGGTTCTAGGGGAAAACACAAATTGTATCGAGCGGTCTTGCGGCGAACTGACGCCTTCACAGCCGCCTTTTCCGCCGAACGAATGACCTTGCTGGTCGCGTTGCCTGGCGGCGGGGGTTCCAAGTAGCATGCCCTCGGCTTTCTCCGACGCGCGCATGCCCCGTTCTCGCGGCAGCGCGACTTCCACCCATCACTCACGGATAGAAGGAGAGATTCCTTGGCACCCACTTCCGCAGCGCTGTACTTTGCGCTTGCATGCGGCCTGGCCGCTGTCATCTACGGCTTCGTGCAGCGAAGCTGGATCCTTGGGCAGAACGCGGGCAACCCCCGCATGCAGGAGATCGCAGGCGCCGTGCAGCAAGGCGCCGCCGCTTACCTGGCACGGCAGTACCGCACCATCGCGATGGTGGGCGTGGTGCTCGCCATCCTGATCGGGGTGTTCCTCGACATCACCACGGCAGCCGGCTTCGTGATCGGCGCGCTGCTCTCCGGGGCCTGCGGCTTCATCGGGATGAACATCTCGGTGCGGGCCAACGTGCGTACCGCGCAGGCAGCCACGCAGGGCATCGCGCCCGCGCTGGCCGTCGCCTTCAAGGGCGGCGCGATCACGGGCATGCTCGTGGTGGGCCTCGGCCTGCTCGGCGTGTCGTTCTTCTTCTGGTTCCTCATCGAAAACGGAACGCTCACCCCCGACCGCCGGCTGGCCGACGTGCTCAAGCCGCTGCTGGGCCTGGCCTTCGGCTCTTCGCTGATTTCCATCTTCGCCCGCCTGGGCGGCGGCATCTTCACCAAGGGTGCCGACGTGGGCGCCGACCTGGTGGGCAAGGTTGAAGCCGGCATCCCGGAGGACGATCCACGCAACCCGGCCGTGATCGCCGACAACGTGGGCGACAACGTCGGCGACTGCGCGGGCATGGCGGCCGACCTGTTCGAGACCTACGCGGTCACGCTGATCGCCACCATGGCGCTGGGCGCGCTCATGGTGACCGGCGCGCCGATCAACGCCGCGGTGTATCCGTTGGCTCTGGGCGGCTTCTCGATCATCGCCTCCATCATCGGGTGCAGCGCGGTGCGCGCCACGCCGGGCATGAAGAACGTGATGCCGGCGCTGTACCGCGGCCTGATCGTGGCGGGCGTGATCTCTCTCGTCGGCTTCTTCTTCATCACGCGCTGGGTGATGCCGGACAACGCCGTCTTCCAGAGCGGCTCGCAACTGAGGCTGTTCGGCGCCTGCGCCGTGGGCCTGGTGCTGACGGCGGGCCTGGTGTGGATCACCGAGTACTACACGGGCACCGACTACAAGCCCGTGCAGCACGTCGCGCAGGCCTCGACCACGGGCCACGGCACGAACATCATCGCGGGGTTGGGCGTGTCCATGAAGTCCACGGCCTGGCCCGTGCTCTTCGTGTGCACGGCGATCTGGCTCTCGTACTGGCTGGGGGGCCTGTACGGCATTGCGATCGCAGCGACATCCATGCTGAGCATGGCGGGCATCGTCGTCGCGCTCGACGCCTACGGCCCCATCACCGACAACGCCGGCGGCATCGCGGAGATGGCCAATCTGCCCGAAAGCGTGCGAGCCATCACCGATCCGCTGGACGCAGTGGGCAACACCACGAAGGCAGTGACCAAGGGCTACGCGATCGGCTCGGCCGGGCTGGCGGCACTGGTGCTGTTTGCCGACTACACCCACGCGCTGGAAGCGCGTGGCATCCACCTGAGCTTCGACCTGTCCGACCACCAGGTGATCGTGGGGCTGTTCATCGGAGGCCTCATCCCCTATCTCTTCGGCGCCATGGCAATGGAGGCCGTGGGGCGCGCAGCGGGCAGCGTGGTGGAGGAAGTGCGGCGCCAGTTCCGGGAGATCAAGGGCATCATGGAAGGCACCGGCAAGCCGCAATACGGACGCGCCGTGGACATGCTGACCTCGGCGGCCATCAAGGAGATGATCATCCCCAGCCTGCTGCCGGTGGTCGTGCCCATCCTCGTGGGCATGCTGCTCGGGCCAGCCGCGCTGGGGGGTTTGCTGATGGGCACCATCGTCACGGGCCTGTTCGTCGCCATCTCCATGTGCACGGGCGGGGGCGCCTGGGACAACGCCAAGAAGTTCATCGAAGACGGGCATCACGGCGGCAAGGGTTCCGAAGCGCACAAGGCGGCGGTGACGGGCGACACCGTCGGCGACCCCTACAAGGACACCGCGGGCCCGGCGGTGAACCCGCTCATCAAGATCATCAACATCGTGGCCCTGCTCATCGTGCCGCTGCTGCCCCTGGCAACCTCAGCCGGTGGTGGTGCCGCGAGCGAGGGCCATGCGCCGGCCGCCACGGCGAAGGCGCAAGCGGATGCGCCGAAGGCTGTCACGGCGGAGGCCAGCTCGCAGGCAGCGAAGTAACGCGCGTTCGGCTGCGTCACGACTTTTGAAAGCCCGCTTCGGCGGGCTTTTTCACATTCGCATGTGCTGCCTCGCATAGTTCATGTAAGCGAGCACTTCAAGCTTTTGCAGCGCGCCCCCCTAGAACCTGGGGGCGGAGAACCGTGAACCAGTTCACGACGACCATTCGCTCTCCGATGAGCGGCTCGGGCCCCGAGACGAAAGGAGAGCCTCCAGGACACTTCAACCCCTCATTCATGGGGGACCGTTCCGATAATGACGGCAACGAACAAACACCCGTCATGCGCCCCGCCCACCTCGGATTCACCCTCATCGAGCTGCTCATCACCGTGGCGCTCGTCAGCATCCTGGCCGCCATCGCGGTGCCCAGTTACCAGTCCCACCTGCGCAAGTCCACACGCTCGGAGGCCCAGTCCTTCATGATGGCCGTGGCGGCTCGCCAGCAGCAGTTCCTGGTGGACACGCGCTCCTATGCCGCCACCGTCACGGCGGTCGGCATTCCGGTGCCGGCCAAGGTGGCGGCGGCCTACGCGGTGAACATGCCGGCGCCGACGCCAGCCGGCTTCACGCTCACCCTGACGCCCACTGGCGGGCAGGTCAACGAGCCGTGCGGCACGCTGAGCATCAACCAGGTTGGCACGAAGACCGCCGCCAAGAGCGGGTGCTGGTGACACCATGCGAGCCTCTGCCCTCCCCGCCCTTGCGCCCGCCTCTCGCGGCTTCACGCTGGTCGAGATGCTGGTGGTGGTCAGCGTCCTGGCCATCGTGACGGCCATCAGCGCGCCCTCGTTCCGCACCTTCACCGCGGGGCAGCAGATCAAGTCGACGGCCTACGACCTCACATCCGCACTGCTGCTGGCTCGCAGCGAGGCGCTCAAGCGCAACGGCAGCGTGGAGTTGCGCCGCGTGGGCGACAGCTGGAACAACGGCTGGCGCGTCGCGTTCCTGTCCACCGATGCCACGCTGGGCAAGCAAAGCGCCATGGACAGCAAGCTGTCCTTCGGCGGGGCACCGGATGCCATCGTCTTCAACGCCTACGGCCGCGTCTCTTCGCCGGCCGAGCCCGTGCAGATCGAACTGAGCTCGAGCGCGGCGGAGAGCAACAAACGCTGCATCGCGCTGTCGCTGTCCGGGCACGCCAGCTCGACCGTGGGGACCTGTCCATGAAACACATGCCGCGCGCCGGCGCACGCCGCCAGGGTGGCGCCCTGCTCATCGAGGCGCTGGTGTCCATCGTGATCTGCGCGTTCGGGCTGCTTGGGTTCGTGGCCCTGCAGGCTCGCGCGGCCGCCTCGGAGTTCGAGTCGTACCAGCGCAGCGAGGCACTGGTGCTGGTGTCCGACATGGCCAACCGGCTCAATGCCAACCGGACGTCCGCCGGCAACTACGTGGTCCAGGGCCTCCTCGGCGAGGGCCAGGTGGAGGACTGCGGCGGGCTCAGCAGCACGGCACTGGACCTGTGCGAATGGGGCAACCTCATCCGCGGCAGTGCCGAAACCCGCGACGGCGCGAAGGTAGGTGCCATGCTGAGCGCACGCGGCTGCATCGAGCGCGCCGCGGGCACGAGCGACCGCTACGTCATCTCCGTGATCTGGCAAGGCACCGTGCCCAGCGGCGCCCCGCTGGTGACGCCGTGCAATGCCGCGGCGGCGCTGCCCGACGACACCCTGCGCCGCGTGGTGTCGACCACCGTGTGCATGGCGCGGCTGCGCGATCCCGACGTGGCCCCCGCCATTCCCCGCTGCTGATGGCCCGACATGCGCAGCCTCGCATTGCATCGCCATGCCCGCCGTCAGCGCGGCCTCACGCTCGTCGAGCTCATGGTCGGCCTCGCGCTGGGCATGGCGGTCATCGCCGGGCTGCTGGTCGTGCTGGCCAACGCATCGACCAACGGACAGAACCTCAACCGCGTAAGCGTGCAAGTCGAGACGGGCCGCTATGTCAGCGAGCTGCTCACCGAGGACCTGCGGCTGGCGGGGTTCTACGGCGAGCTGCCGCTGTCCACCGCCACGTACTCCGTTCCCGACCCCTGCAATGCCGACCCGAACCCTGCGGGCTCGCAGCACTGGACCTCGGCTCCGTTCAAGTTGCCGACGCCGGTGCGCGGCTATGGCGCCGCGGACCTGCTGGGTTGCCTGGGCAACCGCAAGGCCGGCACGGACGCGCTGGCGATGCGCCGGGTCTCGGCCGAGACGACTGACGCGAACGCACTGGGCGCAGCCAACACGCAGCATTACGTGCAGTACTCCTACTGCGAGACCGACCCGGTCGGCACCAAGCTCGTGTTCGGCAGCGCCAAGGCGGGCTTCACGCTACGCAACCGGGCCTGCACGGGGCCCAACACGCTGCGGGCCTACGTGTCGCGGGTGTATTACGTGGCCAGCTGCAACCGCTGCGCCGGTGCCGGAGACGGCGTGCCGACGCTCAAGCGCGCCGATCTGATTAATGGAGCGATCGTCGAAGTACCGCTGGCCGAGGGCGTGGAGCGGCTTCGCTTCGAGTACGGCTTCGACACCGACACCGACGGCAGCGCCGACACCTACGTCACCGCAGAACAGGCAGCCGCCGCGGGCCAGTCGTGGGAGAACGTGGTGGCCGTGAAGGCGCACTTCATCACGCGCTCGCTGCTGAAGGCCGAGGGCTCCGGCCTGGCTACCGGGCAGAGCTTCGAGCTCGGCAACACGGGCACGGTGGACTTCGCCGCCGATGGCTACACCCGCCGCGCCTACACAACCGTCATCCGCCTCGTCAACCCCAGCAGCGCCCGGGAAGTGCAATGAACCAGCTGCCGCGCCCCCTCCCCCCCTCGCAGCGCGGCGTCACGCTGGTCGTGGCGCTGGTGATGCTCGTGCTCCTGTCGATGTTCGGTATCTGGGCCTACAACGGCAGCACGAACAACATGCGCATCGTCGGCAACATGCAGGTGCGCCAGGAAGCGACCGACGCTGCCCAGGCGGCCGTCGAGCAGACGATCAGCACCCCGCTGTTCACCACGCAGCCCGCTGCCGTGGCGGCCAGCGCGGTGGGCGTGAACATCAACGGCGTGGACTACGCCGTGTGGCTCAAGAACAAGGACGGCCAGCGTGCGCCCACCTGCTACCGCGTCAAGGTGATCAAGCAGAACGAGCTCGACGTCGAATCGGCAAGCGACAAGCCCTGCATGAAGGACACCGGCCCGCCAATGCCCGACAGCGACGTGCCGCCCGCGGTCGTCAACGCCGGCGACTCGATGTGCTCGGACACCGAGTGGAACGTCTATGCCGAAGTCACCGACGCGCAGACCGGCGCCTTCGTCGCCGTGAACCAGGGCGTGGCCGCCCGCGTGCTGACTACCGACGCCAACAACGCCTGTCCCGATTCCCCTTGAGCTTCAAGCAGGAGGCTGTCATGAAGCCGCATCTCGGTTCCCTGTCGATCGCCTTGGCCGCCCTCGCGGCGCCCGCGTATGCCGAGGACATCGACATCTACAGCACCAGCGGCGTCAACAGCGACCGGCCCAACGTGCTGCTCATGCTCGACAACTCCGCCAACTGGTCGGCGAGCATCCCCGGCACGTGCTTTTACAACGACGCGGCGGGCAACAAGACCACCGACGGCCCGAAGGCGACCAACCCCGGCATGGAACAGGGCACCAAGATGGCGATCGAGAAATGCGCCCTCTACAACGTGATCCTGGCGCTGCCGGTCAAATCGGACAAGGGCCCCGATGACAACGCCGAGTTCAACGTCGGTTTGATGCTGCTCAACGAGTCGCCCTCGTCGAACAACGGCGGCTACCCGCGGCGGGCTTTCATCCCGATGACCACGAACAACAAGGCCAAGCTGCTGGATGTCATCAAGAACCTGTCGATCGGCAACGACAAGGGCAACAACGCCGCCTTCGCCAAAGCGATGTACGAGATGTACCTGTACTTCAACGGCAAGGCCCAGTACAAGGGCAAGGCTGGCACGAAGTACGACAGCACGGCGTTCTCGGGCAACGTGTACATCTCGCCCGCTACGGGTTCGTGCGCTCGCAACCACATCATCTTCATCGGCAACGGAAGCCCGCAAGGCGCGGAGAACAACGACGCACTCGCGCTGCTCAAGGCGGCGGGCGGCAGCACCGAGCCGCTGGGGCCCTACCCCAACTCGTACATCAGCAACTCCGAGCAGGCGAACTGGGCCGACGAGTACGCGCGTTTCATGCGCACCGCTGACGTGAGCAGCAAGGACGGCACGCAGTTCATCACCACGCACACGGTTGCGGTCACCGGCGCCTCCAGCGACGGTACCTTCCCCAACTTCATGCTCAGCATGGCCAATGCCGGCGGCGGCACCTACACCGCGGCCAGCGATGCCGACACGCTGGCCCGCGAGCTGATGAAGATCTTCACCTCGATCCAGGCGGTCAACAGTGTGTTCGCCTCGGTCAGCCTGCCCGTCGCGGTGAACGCGCGCGGCACCTACCTCAACCAGGTGTATATGGGCGTGTTCCGCCCCGACGGCGATGCCAAGCCGCGCTGGCGCGGCAACCTGAAGCAGTACCAGTTCGCCGCCGACTCGCTGGGCAACCTGAGCCTTGTCGATGCCAACAACGTGCAGGCCATCAACGAGTCCACCGGCTTCATCAAGCCCACCGCGCTGTCGTTCTGGACGGCGACGAGCACGTTCTGGAAGAACCAGCCCTCCGGCGACGGCGGTGCTTCAGACAAGGCCGACGGCGACGTGGTGGAAAAGGGCGGCGCCGCGCAGCGGCTGCGCACGAAGTACGGCACCTCGCAGGCGAATCGCTCGGTGTACACGTGCCTGTCGTGCGCCTCGGGCACTTCGCTGGGCGGCTCCAGCGCCACCCGCTTCGAAACCAGCAACACCAGCATCACCGCCGCGAAACTCGGCGTCTCGGACAGCGATCGCGACAAGCTCATCGGATGGGTGCGCGGCCAGGACAACGCCGGCGACGAACTGGGCCCGGGCGGCGACGTGAACGTGCGCCCCTCGATCCATGGCGACGTGCTGCACTCGCGGCCAGCGGTCATCAACTTCGGCGGCACGACCGGGGTGGTGGTGTTCTACGGTGCCAACGACGGCATGCTCCACGCACTGGACGGCAATCGCACCGGCAGCACGCCCGGCGACGAACTGTGGAGTTTCGTGCCCGAGGAGATGTTCGGCAAGCTCAAGCGCCTGCGCAACAACGACCCCGAGGTGCGCCTGTCGACCACGGTCTCGGCCACCGCCACGCCGCGCGACTACTTCATCGACGGCCCCATCGGCGTGTACCAGCGCATCGCGGCCGACGGCAGCACGACGCGCGCCATCCTGTTCGTAGGCATGCGCCGCGGCGGCCGGCAGCTCTACGCGATCGATGTCACCACGCCGACCGAGCCCAAGTTCCTGTGGAAGAAGACCGAAGCCGACCTGCCCCGTCTGGGCCAGACCTGGTCGGAACCCAAGGTCGTGCGGGTGCGGGGCCACGACAAGCCGGTGGTGATCTTCGGCGGAGGCTACGACGCCGAGGCCGAGGACAGCGCCGTGCAGGGCACCACGAAGATGGGTGACTCGGTGTTCGTGCTCGATGCGTACACCGGCGCCCTGCTGCACGAGTTCGACGGCATGAAGCGCAGCGTGGTGGCCGACGTGGCGGTGGTCGACAGCGACTATGACGGCTACATCGACCGCGCCTACGCGCTCGACCTCGGCGGCGCCGTGTGGCGCATGGATTTCGAGAGCGCCGACGGCGGCATTGCGCCCATCAGCTGGTCGAGCTTCCAGCTGGCCGATCTCTCGGGCGGCTCGCGCAGCGAACGCAAGTTCTTCTATCCGCCCAGCGTCGTGCTCACGAAGAACTTCGCCGCGCTGATGTTCGGCTCCGGTGACCGCGAGAAGCCTCTGCTCAGCGCCACGCAGGATCACTTCTTCTCCATCTTCGACCACTACCTGGAGAAGGGGAAGCCTGCCGATGCGACGCTCATCACCTTCGACAGCCTGGGGGAGGTCACGGAGACCGGGAACACCAAGGGCAACGGCTGCTACATCTCACTGGAACAAGGTGAGAAGGTCGTCAACGGCGCGACCACCATCGGCGGCAAGAGCCACTTCGGCACCAACCAGCCCAAGCAGATCGAGGCCGTCAACAGCTGCACGGGCAACCTCGGTACGGCGCGCGGCTACACGATGCCTCTGTTCTGCACGACGCCCACCTTCAGCGAGTACCCGGGCGGCGGGCTGCCTCCGAGCCCGATCTCCGGGATCGTGACGATCACGAAGCCTGACGGCACCACCGGACAGCACCACTTCTTCACCGGCGGCGACCAGAGGCTCGGCGCGCTCGCGCCCAGCGACCCGAAGATCAAGATCGGCAAGGCGCGCAAGCGCATTTACTGGTACCAGGAAACGAACCGCTGAACCTCGTTCTCCTTCTCCTGGAGCAGACTTCAGCCGGTGGGGGAGGCCCTTCGACAGGCTCAGAGCGAACGGTACGAGGCTGCAAATGTTGCCGCTAGGTGGTACGGGCCCGCTAACCGATCACCTTCATCGCTCGCTGCTGTCCGGAGTGGGGCGTGCAGCACGCCGTTGGGAATCAAAGCCTGACTGCCATGATTCGACACGCTCATGCCACACCTCCTCCGACTCTCCGGTGCACGAGGGGCTGTTGCACGGAGCGAGCATGGGATTCTTCTGCTCGGACTCCCCGCGCGCAGCGGCCTTCGCGCCTTGCCGCTGCAACTCCTCGCGTTCGCCGGTCTTCATGGCGTCCGACTGAGGTGCGGACGGATTCGAGCCGTCGTGCGTAACCATCGTTGCTCCTTCGCCGGGGAAAAGCAGCGCGGGAGTGGCACGGCACAGCGCTGCTAAAAGTAGGCGTTTCGATGCTGTCGTCAAGCGACGATGCAGTGGAAGAAGCAACGAGCCTACTCCTGTCAGATGCCCCTGTCCGAGCCGTGGGGCAGCGATGACGGGAAGGCGACAAACAGTGGCCAGATTAGCGGCGCGACACGCCAGGAGGCCCTCTGCGTTCGAGATGGCGGAAGGTGATGCGACCCTTGGTCAGGTCATAGGGCGACAACTCGAGGGATACGTTGTCGCCGGCGAGGATCCGGATATGGTGCTTGCGCATCTTGCCGGATGTGTACGCCACGAGCTCGTGCCCGTTCTCCAGCTTCACGCGATAGCGAGAGTCGGGAAGGATCTCGCGGACCACCCCGTGCATTTCGATCAGTTCTTCCTTTGGCATGCAGCCTCCTATTGCGCAGCTGAAACCGTAGCGTGCCGGACGAGCCATGCACGGCCCTGGTCCAGCGCGTAGCGAGTCGCTTCTTCCGGCGCGTCGAACTCGCAGGCGAAGCGCATGATGCGGTCATGCGTGGCGCGGCCACGGCCAGTGCGAATCGAGACCGAGGCGGTATGGCGCCCATTGCATAGATCCCGAACCAGGGCGGAGACGAGGTACTTTCCTATTTGAACGGCGGTGTCGATGTGTCGTTTCCTTTCTTGAAGACGAACTGAGGCCGAAGGCGTCGCTCAAGTTGGCGGCGCCCCGACGAGGGCCTGCGGGAGCCGGGCGATGGCCCGGCCGATCAAACGCCGTGATTCAGAGCGGCTGGATGTTCGAGGCCTGAGGCCCCTTTTGACCTTGGGTCACCTCGAACTGAACGCGCTGGCGCTCCGCCAGCGTCTTCGTGCTGGTGCTGCCCCTGATCTCGCTGATGTGGGCGAATAAATCCTTGCCACCGTTGTCAGGCACGATGAAGCCGAAGCCCTTGTCGGGGTTGAACCACTTCACGGTTCCTGTTTGAGTCGACATGTCGATTTCCTTTGAGTGCGGCGCAGCACATGCACACGCCGTGCAGTGACGCCGAGGATCATTTGAAAGGAATTCGACCGGGCCTACAGCGTAAGTGCGCCGAGGGGCAGAGGAGGTAGACCGATCAGAGAAGACTCTGCATAACTACTCGCGGCATCATACACACGCAAGGATGACCACAAGCGCGAACAATATGCGGCGGCTAGCGTTGCAGCCCGTCCCGCTCGGGCTGACCTTGCCGAAAGGTCACCGAAGTCCAGGCGTTTGCCTTGCTGCACTCGCATACCGGGCGCACTCCCGGCACCGAGCGCCATGAGCCAGCAGCCTCTTCCTCCACGACGTCCGCCGCCCAGCGATCTGGCAAACGCTGCAGACGTAAAGCAAGACTTACAAGCCCTGCGCACGCTGCGCGAAGCCGCGGCCGGGTGCCGCGAGTGCCCCATCGGGTTCATCGGCACGCAGACGGTATGGGGCGAAGGCCCCGCGCGCGCGCCGCTCATGCTGATTGGCGAGCAGCCCGGGGACCAGGAGGACCGCCAGGGCCGCCCGTTCGTGGGCCCCGCCGGCCAGTTGCTGGACCGCGCCCTGGCCGATCTCGGCTGGTCACGCGAACTGGTCTACGTGACCAACGCCGTCAAGCATTTCAAGTTCGAGATGCGAGGCAAGCGCCGCATGCACAAGACTCCGGCGCAGCGCGAGGCCGCGGCCTGCCTGCATTGGCTCGAAAGCGAAATTCACCACGTCAAGCCGCAGGCGCTGGTCGCGCTGGGCGCCACCGCGGCTCGCCAGCTGATGGGCTACGCGGTGCCCGTCTTGGCTCAGCGGGGACACTGGCTGGAACGGCAGGACGGCCTGCGCGTGCTCGTTACCCTGCATCCCTCGGCGCTGCTGCGCCTGGAAGACCCGGGCGAGCGCGCCGCCGCCTACGCACAGTGGCTGAACGATCTGCGGCAGGCGGGCAAGCTGCTCAGCTGACGCAGTGCCCGCATCCGTACGCTGCCCGCGTCAGCCGTTGGCAATGCGCGCCACCAGCGCACGCGTGAATTCCGCGGTGGTGGCCTTGCCGCCCAGATCGCCGGTCCGCACGGCATCAGCGTTGAGCGTGTCGGAGATCGCCTTGCGGAGCCGGCCCGCTTCTTCGACGAGCCGGCAATGGTCCAGCATCATCGCCGCGGCAAGCAGCAGCGCAGTCGGGTTGGCCACGCCCTTGCCGGCGATGTCGGGCGCGGAACCGTGCACGGCCTCGAAGATGGCGGCATCGGTGCCGATGTTGGCGCCCGGCGCCATGCCGAGCCCCCCCACGAGGCCCGCCGTGAGGTCCGACAGGATGTCGCCGAACAGGTTGGTGGTGACCAGCATGTCGAACTGCCACGGATTGAGCACCAGCTTCATGGCACAGGCGTCGACGATCACGCTGTCCATCTCGATGCGGCCCTTGTACTTCGCGTCGTACAGCTGCTGCGCCGTCTCCAGGAAGATGCCGGTCAGCGCCTTCATGATGTTGGCCTTGTGCACGATGGTGACCTTCTTGCGGCCGGTGGCGATGGCGTACTCGAAGGCGTACTCCAGCAGCCGCAGGCAGCCTCTGCGCGTGTTCACGCCGGAGGCGACGGCCACCGCGTGCGGGTCGTCATCGATCTCGATGTAGTGCTCGTGGCCGATGTAAAGACCCTCGAGGTTCTCGCGCACGATGACGAGGTCGATGTGGTCGAAGCGGCCGCCGGGGATCAGCGTGCGCGCGGGGCGCAGGTTGGCGTAGAGCTTGAAGGCCTCGCGCAGGCGCACGTTCGAGGAGCGATAGCCGCCCCCGGAAGGCGTTTCCAGCGGGCCCTTCAGCGCGAGCCGCGTGCGACGAATGCTGTCGAGCGTGGCTTGAGGCAAGGGGTCGCCCGCGCTCTTCGCGCCTTGCAGCCCGGCGATCTGGCGGTCCCACTCGAAGCGCACGCCCAGCGCATCGAGGGCGGCCAGCGTGGCGTCGACGATCTCGGGGCCGATCCCGTCTCCGGGGATGAGGGTGGCGGGAATGGGCGCGGTGGGCATCGTGTCAGGCCTTTCGAGCGTCAAGGGAAACAGCCGCGGCGGTCGCGGCCAAGGTGGCAAAGGATACCTGTGGGCCGTGCGAAGAGCGTGCCCGGTATGTGGTTTGCCGGACATCGGCCATGAGCGTCTCCCTGCCCGAGCCGCCGGTGGTCGAGCCCGTGACGCTGACCCCGCCCCTGCCGCGCTTCGCGCAGATCGAGCCGATCGGCCGCTGCAACCTGGCTTGCAGAATGTGCACGGTCAACGACCGGGGCGACACCGTCTCCGAGATGTCGCTTGCGCGATTCGAATCGCTGCTCGACCAGCTGCCCGGCCTCGAAGAGCTGCACCTGCAGGGCTTGGGCGAGCCGATGCTGCACCCGCGCTTCTTCGACATGGTCACCCTGGCGGCGCAACGTGGTATCCGCGTATCGGCCAACACGAACCTCACGTTGCTCACGCCTGAGCGAGCGCGTTGTTGCGTCGAGAGCGGCCTCGCTTCGATCTCGGTGTCGCTCGACGGCGCGAGCGCCGCGGTCTACGAGTCCATCCGCCGCAAGGCTTCCTTTGCGAAGGTCGTCCGCAACCTGGGCCGTCTCGTCGATGCACGCGATGCTGCCTGCAGCCCACTGGAGGTGCGCGGGGTCATGGTGCTAATGCGCGCCAACCTGCACGAACTTCCGGCGCTGCTGCAGCTGCTGCACGACTACCGGGTGCGGGAGCTGCTTGTTCAGCGGCTGTCCAGCGACCTGTCGCAGCCGCAGCTGCCGGCGCGCTACATCCCGATCCGCAACTACGTTCAAGAGGCCGAGTTGCAGCCTTCTGACCTTGCACGTGCGGCACAGGTGTTCGCCGAGGCGCGGGCCCTCGCCGCCTCGCTCGGCATGACTCTGCACCTGCCCCGGCTGGATGCGCGGCCGGCATCCTCGCCGTGCGTGCCGTCCGGCGCGCCGCGCTGCACCTGGCCATGGGAGCAGCTGTATGTCACGGCAGCCGGCGAGATGCTGCCCTGCTGCATGGTGGCCACGGCCGACCGGGCCAGCTTTGGCAACGTGTTCGCGGACGAGGCCGCGCAGGCACCGCAGCTTCCGCAGCACTGGCATGGCGAGCGCGCGCAGGCTTTCCGCGCGGCGCTCGCGTCCAGCCAACCGCCTCCGGTGTGCCGTTCGTGCGCGCTGTACCACGGCACGTTTTGAACACACCCGAGCTAGCGCAGGAGCATGCGTGATGATTCAGATGGAAGGCTCGCACCAGCATGCCAAGACCGGCAAGCTCTACGTCTACAAGGCCGGCTACTCGGTGCACGGGAGCGACATCGTCTGGCAAGCCGACGTTCGGCAGGCCGAAGGATCGCAGTTCCGACGCGGCGGAACGATATCGACCGGCACGCCGGCCGCGGCCGCCATCGCCGAGCAGGTGGTGCGCGATGCGGTGGTGGCTGCGATCGATGCAACGGAAGACGACTCTCACGCCCTGTGAGATGGGCCTTCGCCGCTCCTGGAGCACGGGCCAACGATGAGCACACGGCCGGGAACCCCGGCCGTGGCATGCAGTGTGCGGGAGCGCCTTACTTGCCGTCGCGATCGCGATCGCCCGGCATGGCGCGTTCGATCCGGTCGCTCAGGCGCTGCCATGCGTCGTGGGTGGCATGGCGTGCGCGGTCCCACTCGAGGCGCGACGAGCCTCGCGCGTCCTTCCAGCCTGCCGACAGGTCGGTCTCGATCTCGTCATAGCGCCGCTCGGGGTAGCGGGTGTAGGCATCCACGCCGTAGCGGTATGCGGGGCCGTAGTCCTCGTCGTAGTCGTAGCCGCCGCCGATATACGAGCGGCTCTGCCAGTTGTCGCGCCAGTACCGGTCTTCGAGCTCGGGGTCGACCAGGTCGGCGATGCCCTTGCCGGCCAACCCGCCGGCCAAGCCACCGATGGCCGCGCCCACGACCGCGCCCACCGGGCCGGCAGCACTGCCCGCCGCCGCACCGGCAGCCACCGCACCCGCTGCTGCACCCACACCGGTGCCGACAGGGTGGGATCCCAGCGCATTGCCCGCCTCGTCTCGCTTGATTTCGCGTTCGCCGCTCACCGGGATGCGGCTCTCACCCTTGGCGTAAGGCTTGTCCTCGTTCATGACGTGCTCCTGCGTATCGGGTCGTTCCGTGAACCGCCGCATTGCGGCGGACCCAGGGAGCATTTCACCCACGAAGCAGGAGCCGCCACATCAGGCGCGCCCGCAACCGGTTGTAGGCCCGGTCCGACGGCCTCGCTGGGCAAGCCACACGGCGCTCAGGCCGCCGCGCGGCGGGCGTCGATGCTGGCGGGACCCGCACCCATTGCCGCCACGAAGAACAGGCCGCCGGCAACGGCGAGGTTCTTCATGAACATGAGCTTCTGCACGAACTGCTGCTCGACCGGCATGGACCAGAAGTTGTGGAACAGCAAGGACGCGGCCACGGTGAAGAGCGCAAGCGCAAGCGCCGCCCAGCGAGCCTGGAAGCCCGCGACCAGGGCCAGGCCACCCACGACTTCGAGCAGAGCCACGACCACTGCGAGCACCGGGGCAGCCGGCAAGCCGGCGCTGGCGATGTACCCCGCGGTGCCGGAGAGATCGGCCAGCTTGCCGAAACCGGACAGCACGAACATGAGCGCCAGCAGCACGCGCGCCAGGACGACCAGGGGAGACTTGAACGAATCATTCATGGGACATGGCTCCTTGGAAGGCTTGAGGTTTGTGAAAAGTCCGCGGCCATTCTCGGCGGCCGTTTTGTACGCTCTATGAAAGACGTTTGCCGCCACCGTTCGAATGCATCGAACGTCGCGAGCCGCAGGCATTGCGCTTGCCGATGCCAAGCGTGCAGCGCCATGCGCACCTCGACTGGAGACATCGATGGCACATCAGGACAAGAGCCGCGAAGGCTCCGAACAAGGCCGGCGTCCACACGCGGGCCAGACCAGCCAGCACGAGGACGCCGACACGCAAGGCCAAACCCAGCAAGGCCAGCGCGGCGGCGGAGCCAGTCCGACAGCCGGCGACCAGGAACCCAAGCGCCGCGACGAACGGCCGGACACGCCGCGCGGTGAACACGCAGGCGCCGCTCGCGACACACAGGCCGGCAAGACGCAGCGCGAGGCCGACGAACTCTCGCGCGGCAGCAGCGACGGCACGCCGCCGCAAGGCGGACGGTCAGGCAGCAGCGGGTGAACGACCCTGCGCGGGAGCTTCGACATACCCAGTCCCATCGCCTCAAGGCGAACGCAGCGACACCTTCTCCAGGCAGGCCTGGATCTCAGCAAGCAGGAGTGACGGCTCCATGGGCCGCAGCAGGAAGCGCTCGGCCCCGAGCTGCAGGCCGCGGGTTTGTGTCGCTTCGTCCTGGTAAGTGGACGAGTTGAAGATGAACGGGATGCCGCGAAGCTGCGGGTCGGCCTTGACCTGCCGGATCAGATCGAAGCCGCTGCCTTGGCGCATGCCCACGTCCGAGATGATGAGCGCGGGCAGCCGCTGCCGGGCGAGTTCCAGCGCAGCGGGAACGGTGTCGGCGGTGACCACCTCGTAGCCCAGGGGACCCAGCAGGTCGCGCTTCAGTTCGAGGTTGAGCGGCGTGTCGTCGACCACGAGGATGGTGAGCGGCTCGGCCCTCGCCTTCGTGCGGCCCGGAGATTGGCGCGCGTCCATGGATGCCGGGGGCGATGTCGGAGCCGCCGGCAGGAACGATTTGACGACGTTCACGAATTCGATCGGCTCGATGGGCTTGGCGACGTAGCCGTCGAAGCCCTGGGTCAGGATGCGGTCGCGGTCGCCCACCATCGCGTACGCGGTGACGGCAACGAGCGGGATGTGCCGCAGGGCTTCGTCGCCCTTGGCCTGCCGCGCGAACTCGAAGCCGTCCATCGTGGGCATCTCGATGTCGCAGACGATGAGGTCGGGCTGTTCCCTGCGCGCGATGTCGAGGCCCACACCACCGTGCAAGGCGACGAGCGTGTCGAAACCGAAGGAGCTCAACAGGTAGTCCATCAGCTCCCGGTTCACGGGGTTGTCCTCGATGATCAGGATGCGAGCGGTCATGCCCCTGCTGGCAGCAGCAGGGTGAACCGGCTGCCCAGCCCCAGCTCGCTTTCCACCTCGATGCGCCCGCCGATCAGCTCGGCGAGCTTCTTGCACAGGTACAGCCCGAGCCCCGTGCCCTCGCTGCGCGCACGCGCCAGCCCGACCTGCGTGAACGGGTTGAACAGCCGCTCCTGGTCCTTGTGGGAGATGCCGATGCCGGTGTCCCGCACCGACACCGACCACCATGCGGACCCCTGGCGCTCGACACTCTCGACCGAAATGGCCACGCGCCCGGCATCGGTGAACTTGATCGCGTTGTTGACGAGGTTGATGAGGATCTGCTGCAGCGCCCTGCGGTCCGTCTGCACGACGGCATCGCTCGGCGGCAGCTTCAGCTCCATGCGCAGCCCCTTGGCTTCGGCTGCATCGCGCAACGTGGAGGCGACCTCCTCCACGACGGGACAAAACGGGACCTGCGCCAGCAGCATCTCGACATTGCCCGATTCGATCTTGGCGAGGTCGAGCAGGTCGTTGATGAGCGAGAGCAGGTGCTTGGCGCTGGACTGCACCATTCCCAGCTGCTTCTCCTGTTGCTGGTTGAGCGGCCCGGGCAGCTTCATGAGCAGCAGGCCGGTGAAGCCGATGATGGCGTTCAGCGGCGTGCGCAGCTCGTGACTCATGGTCGCGAGGAACTTGTCCTTGGCCTGGTTGGCGCGTTCGAGTTCCATGTTCTTTTCCTGCAGGGCCCGCTCCACGCGGCGCCGTTCGCTGATGTCGCGGATCGAGCTGCTGACCAGCATGCCCTCCTCCGTTTCCAGCGGGCTCAGGCTGATCTCCACCGGGAACTCCGAGCCATCCTTGCGCCGGCCTTGCAGCTCCAGACCCGCACCCATGGGGCGCACCTTGGGATCGCTGAAGAACCGCTGGCGGTGCTCGGGGTGCATGGAACGGAAGCGTTCGGGCACGAGCGCCTCGATGGGCTGGCCGAGCAGCTCCTCGCGCCGGTAGCCGAAGAGTCGCTCGGTCTGGGTGTTGACCAGCACGATGTGCCCCCCGCTGTCGACGATCACCATCGCGTCGGGCGCGGATTCGAGCAGGCCGCGGAACTTCTGCTCCGCCTTGCGACGGTCGGTGATGTCGCGGATGGCGCTCATGCCCAGCCGGCCCACATCGGTTTGCAGCGGGCTGAGGCTGATCTCGACTGGAAACTCCTCGCCGTTCTTGCGCAGGCCGTAAAGCTCCAGCCCCACACCCATCGGCCTCATGCGCGACTGCGTGAAGTAGCCCGCGCGATGGCCGACATGGGCGGCGCGATACCGCTGGGGCAGCAGCAGTTCGAGCGCCTGGCCCAGCAGCTCCTCGCGATTCCATCCGAACATCGCTTCGGCCTGGCCGTTGACCAGGATGATGCGACCGATCTCGTTGACGATGACGATGGCGTCGGGGGTCGACTCCAGGAGGTCCCGATAACGGGTTTCGATCATCCTCGCGTCGCGACGCACGCGCAGGTGCGTCACGTCGACCTTGTTGTAGACATACCCCCGCACTTCGCCCGATGCCGCGTACTGAGGACGCACGGATCCGTTCACGTAGATGAGCGTTCCATCCTTGCGGCGCCGCGTGCTCTCATAGCTTTGCAGTTGCCCGTCCTGCTCGGATGCATCGACCTCGTGCGTGCCGGGCACGGCGATCAGCTCCTGCAGCCGGCGACCCTCGGCTTCCTGCTGCGTGTAGCCGAACATCTCCTCGGCTGCGCGGTTCCAGTAGAGGACCTCGCCCAATGGTGAAACCGCGATCAGGGCGCCCGGCGTTTCGTCGGTGATGAGTGCGACGATGCCGTCGTCTTTCATGGTTCTGCTCCCTGGCCGGGAGACACCCGGCACGAGCGGGGATCCGTGCCGGCTGTCTCCCGCCCAGTCCCATTCAACAATGTGTTGCGGTGCTTGGCAACCCGCAACGTTCGCCGCCCTGCGCGCGGCATGGCCGCGGCAGATGCTTGCAGATGCGGGCACACCGGATGCTCGCTTCATCAAGGGGCGACGCGGGGTCGCCTGTGCTGGCAAATCCTGGCGCCCAGTCTGTCCCTGCTTGTAATTGCGCCTGTAGGAGACTCTCCATGAAAGTCCGCGAAGCGATGACTACCGATGTGCGGCTGGCCCACCCCGACCGCACCGTCCGCGAGGCCGCGCAGACCATGGCTGACCAGGACATCGGTGCCCTGCCCGTCGGCGAGAACGACCGGCTGGTCGGCATGGTGACCGACCGCGACATCGCCGTCCGGGGCGTGGCCCGGGGACTGGGCCCGGACGCGAAGATCCGCGAGGTGATGTCGCAGGAAGTGAAGTACTGCTTCGAGGATGAAGACCTCGACGACGTTGCGCACAACATGGGCGACCTCAAGGTCCGCCGGCTGCCAGTGCTCAACCGCGACAAACGTCTGGTCGGCATCCTTTCCTTCAGCGACCTCGCCCGCCACGAGGACTCGCAGAAGACCGGCGAGGCGATACACGACATCTCCACGCCGGGCGGTTCCCATTCGCAGTCCACGCATTGATCGACGTGGCTGAGAGTCGATGCGCCTGAGGTGCGATTGGCGCGCCCGTCACGCGCGCCATCGCATCAGGCTGCAGGCATGCACGGCTCCCACGCGTAGCCACCCGCTCGCCGCCGCACATGGCCCAGGCCGGGCGACGGCGCATGCGGGCAGACGACCAGCGCATCGCGTGCGAGTGCCAGCTCGAACAACCAGGCGCGCGTGCGCGGCGCGATGGCCGGGTCGGTGTCGAAGCTGCTGACCCAGTCGAGGTGCTTGAAGTGCAGAGGGTGATGACAGACATCGCCCACGAAGAGGACGCACGCCCCCTCCGATTCGACGAGCAAGCTGCAATGCCCTGGCGTGTGGCCAGGTGTGGGCAGCAGCTGGATGCCGGGCACGGGCTCGCAGGCACCATCGATCAGTACGAGTAGCCCCCTGCGGGCCAGCGGTGCGATCTGCTCGTCGAACTCCGGTACATGCCCGGCGCCGCTGAACCATTGCCAGTCCGCGCGGTGCACCAGGTACCGCGCCCGCGGAAAGATCGGCTCGCGGCGGCCTTCGCGCACCACGGTGTGGCGCTTCACGTGGTCGCCATGAGCGTGTGTGGTGATCACGTGCGTCACGTCGTCTCGTTGGTGTCCGCTGCTCTCGAATTCCGCGAGCAGGTGGCCCGTGCAGCCTCCGTGCGTGTCGTCGCCATAGCCCGTGTCGATCACGACCAGCGAGTGCGGTGAACGCACCAGACCGTGGTTGTGGCCCACGGGAATCTTGCCCTGGTCATCGACTTCGACCTCGGCACGCCAGATCGCCTCGGGCACGTTGGCGAAGAAGTGATGGGCCGGGAAGCGCCAGGTGCCGTCGTCCAGCACCGAGACGTCGAAGCAGCCGATCCGCAGCGTGTGCACCTGCCGAATGTGCGCGCAGCAGGGCGCAGCGTCAAACACGGGCTCGATGCCTGCGCGGCATGCGGCTTGCCGATTACCGAACGGCCGCACGCTGCAGGAGGTGAGGCATGGGGCAGCATGAAATCGACGGGCCGGTGGTCGTCGGCATCAATCGCACACAGGACGCAAGCCTGTGCCTGCTGCAGGGCTCGCAGGTCCTGTGCTGCATCCAGAAGGAACGCGTGACGCGGCACAAGCACCACTGGGGCAGGCGCGGCGACCTGCGCGATGTGTATCGACGCGCCATCGACGAGCTAGCCCGGCCCGTGGATGCGGTCGTCGAGTGCTACTCGTCGGACCGGGAAGCCGAGCACCTCGCCGATTACGAGCAGGAGCTGGCGGGCACGCTGCAAATCGCACCCGGCTGCCGTCGCGCGCGCATCTCGCATCACCTGTCGCACCTGTACAGCGTCTTCCACCCATCGCCGTTCGACGAGGCGACCGTGATGATCGTCGACGGCCAGGGGAGCGCGGTCTCGCAGTTCACGGAGCGCTATGCCGCGCCCCGGCACGCGGGCGAATGGCTGGAGGTGTCGTCGTTCTATCGGGCAGACCGCACCGGACGCGTCGAATGCCTCGCCAAGCAGCTGTACGAGGCGCCATCCGGCCCGCCGGTCGGACTGGGCATGTTCTATTTCCTGTTGACCCAGGCCATGTTTCCCGGCGAGGGCAACGAGGGCAAGGTGATGGGGCTCGCGCCGCATGGCGATCCCCATGCGCTGGGCCTGCCGCCGCTGGAGGTGCGGGATCACGAGGTCTGCATACCTGCAGCCTGGCAGGAGATCCTGCGCATCCGGCCGCGTTTCCGCTACGACCCCGAGCACCATTCGCGATTCGCCGACATCGCCAACCTCGCGGCGGCCGGGCAGAAGGCCTTCGAGGACGCCCTGCTGCTGATTGCACGCTGGCTGCATCAGCGCACCGGGCTCGACCGGCTGTGCTTTGCCGGCGGCACGGCGCTCAACTGCTCGGCCAACGACCGGCTGCTGCGCGAGACGCCCTACACCCAGGTCTTCATCCCTCCCGCGCCCAGCGACGCCGGCACGTCGCTCGGCTGCGCGGTGTACGGACACACCGAACTGCTGGGCCGGCCGCTCGATTGGCGCTGGACCCGCGATTTCCTTGGACCCGAGCCGCACGAGCATGACATCAAGGCTGCGCTCGATGCCGATGACCTGGTGGTCGGGCGGCCCGAGGATCTGGTGGCGCACGTCGCCGATCGGCTGGTGCGCGGCGAGGTGGTCGCGCTGTACCAGGGGCGCAGCGAGTTTGGCCCGCGCGCCCTCGGCCATCGCAGCATCCTCGCCGACCCTCGGCAGGCGCGGATGCGCGACTGGATCAACGCGCGCGTGAAGGAGCGAGAGTGGTTCCGCCCACTGGCGCCGGTAGTGCTGCTCGAACACGCGCACCGCTACTTCGATATTCGCCAGCCGTCGCCCTTCATGCAGTTCGCGGCACCGGTTCATCCCGAGGCGGCCGCGATCATCCCGGCCGTGACGCACGTGGACGGCACGGCGCGCCTGCAGACGGTGGGCGAGCACGACGATGCGTTCCTGCGCGCCTTGCTGCAAGCCTTTGCAGCGCGCACTGGCGTGCCGGTGCTGCTGAACACCTCCTTCAATCGGAAGGAGGAACCGGTCGTCGAAACGCCCTCGCAAGCGGTGAACTCATTCCGCCGCACGCCGATGCATGCGCTCGTGATGCCTCCGTACCTGGTGCGCAAGCGCACCGAGCCCGAGCCGGTCGCGTGATCCGCGGCTACCCTGCACGGCCCAGCGTGGCTGCCGGCGAGCGCCTGTGGTTGCATGTCGCCACCAATGCGCCGCGCTTTCGCGTGGCGTTCCATCTCTGGCGCGGCGGGTTCACGCCGATGGAGGTGACGGACTGGCTCCCCGGCGCCAACGTGCCGCCACGCGCGGCGCAAGCCGACTGGCGGTGGCCCGGCCATGCGTTCACGATCCCGCGCGACTGGCCTTCGGGCGTGTACGTCGCCCACCTGCAGGAACCCCAGGCCCAACCACTGTCGATCGCCATGGATCGGGCCGCTGCGCTCTTCGTCGTGCGCGGTCCGGGCCGCAGCGCCGTGCTCTACAAGCTGCCGTTCGCCACTTACCACGCCTACAACTGCACCGGCGGCGGCTGCTTCTATGCCAACCCGCCGCGCTCGGTCGATCCGCCCGGGGCCCGACTGAGCTGGCGTCGCCCGGGCGGCGGCATCGGCGGCGAGGTCTGGGGCGCGCCGGACCACTACGACCCGAGCTCGCCGCGCCAGACCTTCGCGCACTGGGACGCGCACTTCATCCGCTGGCTCGCGCAGCACGGCTGCGACGTCGAGTTCTGCGCCGACCTCGATCTGCATCGCGACCCAGACCTGCTGGCGCGACATCGGCTGCTGCTGAGCGTGGGGCACGACGAGTACTGGAGCGAGCGCATGCGCAACACCGTAGAGCGCCACGTCGCCCGCGGCGGCAATGTGTGCTTCTTCGGCGCCAACCTGTGCTGGTGGCGCATCCACCTGGTCGACGACGACAGCGCCATGGTGTGCCACCAGGGCGGTCCGCGTGGCGCACTCGATCACTGGTGGCCCATCACCGGCGCGGCCCGCCCCGAAGACGCGATGACCGGCGTGAGCTATCGCCACGGCGGCGGCTGGTGGGACGGCCCACGCGAGACACGCGGCTTCGTCGTCCAGGAGGCCGAGCACTGGGTGTACGCCGGCACGGGGCTCTTCGACGGTGACCGCTTCGGGGCGACATCGACGCCACCGCTCGTCGGCTACGAGTGCGACGGCGCACGGCTCGCATGGCTGGACACCAGCCACCGCCGCGCCGCGCTTGCGCCCGATGGGGCTCGATGCGGCACGCCTCAGAGCTTCGTGCCGCTGGCCGTGGGCGAGCTCGATGCGCGCTGGCAGGAACTGCCTGCGCGCGAGGCACATGCGGCCGGCGTAGGTGTGCACTCGGCCACGCTCGGAATCCACACCCGCGGCGGCACGGTGTTCACCGCGGGAACCACCGACTGGGCGCAGGTGCTGGCCAACGGCAGCGAGCCAGTGGTGCCGATCATCACGCGCAACGTGATCGAGCGGCTCGGGCACTGCCGTTGCTCATGACACGGCAACATGCGCCCCCGAGTCAGCGTCCTGATGCCCAGCTACGAGCAGGCGCCGTTCGTGCCGCGCGCGCTCGCCAGCCTGGCCGCGCAGACGCTCGCCGATTGGGAGGCCGTCATCGTGGATGCCAGCCCCGGCCATGCCACCCGCGAGGCCATCGCGCCGTGGCTCGGCGACCCCCGCGTGCGCTGCTTGCGCATCGCCGAAGGCGGACTCGCCCGCGCGCTCAATGCCGCGCTCGATGCGGCACGTGCCCCGCTCGTGGCCTACCTGCCCTGCGACGACCTCTATCACCGCGACCACCTGCGCGAGCTCGCAGCCGCACTCGACGCGGCGCCGCATGCCGTGCTGGCCTACAGCGGGGTGCGCCACCACTACAACCGCGAGGCGCCAGGCTGCATCGACGGCGAAGCACTGCAGCTCGTGCAGTGCATGCACCGCCGCGTCGACGCCCGCTGGATCGAGCGCGACGAGCTCGAGTCAGACGACCTGGAGCGACTGTACTGGCACCGGCTGCGACCCTCGGGCGCCTTCGCAAGCACCGGTCGCGTGAGTTGCGAATGGGTGGACCACCCCGCCCAGCGCCACAAGCGCATGCGCGAGCCGGAGGGCGGCATCAATCCGTTTCGCGTGCACTACCGCGTACGCACGCCCCTGCGCTTCCACAGCACGGTGGGCAACCCGATCGACGAGGTCGCGCAATACCGGCACCTCCGTGAGCGGGCCGACACGCCCCCCGCGCCGGACGGGCTGAAGATCCTGCTCGTGGGCGAGCTCGCCTACAACGCCGACCGCGTGCTCGCACTCGAAGAGCTTGGCCACAGGCTGTACGGCCTGTGGATGCCCCACCCGTACTGGTACAACACCGTCGGCCCGCTGCCCTTCGGCCACATCGAGGACCTGCCCCGCGAAGACTGGCCCACCGCCGTGCGACGGCTGCAGCCCGATGTGATCTACGCCTTGCTCAACTGGCAGGCGGTGCCGTTCGCGCACGAAGTGCGCCTAGCGACGCCAGGCGTGCCCTACGTGTGGCACTTCAAGGAGGGGCCGTTCATCTGCTTGGAAAAGGGCAGCTGGCCGCTGCTCATCGACCTGTACCGCCGCGCCGATGGGCACATCCACAGCAGCCCCGAGATGCGCGACTGGTTCGACACCGTCGTGCCCGGCCTGTCGCGCGACAAACCGTGCCACGTGCTTGACGGCGACCTCCCGCGACGCGAATGGTTCGACCGCGCGCCCGCCGCTCGCGAGGCCGACGGCGAGATCCACACCGTCGTGCCGGGCCGTCCCATCGGCCTGCACCCGCCTGAAGTCGCCGCGCTTGCGGCGCAAGGCATCCACCTGCACTTCTACGGCGACTTCACCCACGGGCAATGGCACCGATGGATCGAGACGACACGCGCCCTGGCGCCGCGCCATCTGCACCTGCATGGCCACGTCGACGCCCCGCGCTGGGCCGCGGCGTTCTCGCGCTACGACGCCGGCTGGCTGCACGCCTTCGAAAGCCGCAACGGCGGCGATATGCGGCGCGCCAACTGGGACGATCTCAACTACCCGGCCCGCATGTCCACGCTGGCCGTCGCCGGCCTGCCGATGATCCAGCGCGCGAACGATGGCGCCATCGTGGCGACGCAGGCGCTAACGCGCCGGCTGGGCATCGGAGTGACCTACGAAGGTGTCGACGACCTCGCCGCGCAGTTGCGCGACACGCGATCGATGCAAGCCATGCGCGCACAGGTCATGCGCGTGCGAGACCAGTTCGCGTTCGACACGCATGCGGCGGCGCTGGTCGAATTCTTCCGACAGGTCATTGCCAGCCGTTAGGCGCAGGGGGTTCGATCACGAAGCTGACATTGCCCGGGGCGCCTTCGGGAGTGCGGCTTTCCTCATCATTCAGGCTCTCGGCGTGATGACCGGCAGCGTGCTGCTGCTTGCCGGCAGCTGCGCCGTCAGTGCGGCCGCGATCGCCGCCCCGAGGGCCGGGTTGTGGCTTGGCTCCACCAGCGACCAGTGCGTGCCTGGCAGCGAGACGACCTCGATCCCATGCCTGGCGATCTCGGCCCAGCCCAGGCCGGGATCGCGTCGCGGCTCGTCGGCAGCAGCGAACACGGACAGCTGCGCCGTGATCGGCCGCGTGCGGTATCGGACAACGGCCGTGTCGATGGCGTGCCGCACGGCAAGATGGCGGCGCAGCGTCGCTCTTTCGATGGTGGTCGGTATCAGACCACACGCCTGGCACAGATCGAACATTGCATCGATGTCCCCGCGCTCACCGAGGGTGGTGAGCTGATCGGCAAGCTCGGGATCGAGCTGGTCGCGCACTTGGCGTATGAACACATCCGCTTCGGTCAACGCATCGCTGCCCGGTCGAGTGCGCACGCCATAGTCGCTCGGCGTGTCGATGACTCCAACGAAGCCCACTTGCTCTCCTGACGCCAACAACTGAGCGGCCATCTCATACGCGATGGTCCCACCCGCTGACCAGCCGAGCACGTGGTAAGGGCCGTGTGGCTGCACGCTGCGCAGCGATCGCAGATACGCGCTCGCCATCTGCTCGACGCTGGAGAGCGGCGTTTCGCCATCGGCAAATCCGATTGCCGCCAATGCATAGAGCGGCCGGTCGGCGGGCAAATGCGGCGCGAGCGCGAACGCATAGCCGACCTCGCCGTCACCGGCATGAACGATGAACAGCGGCGCAAGCGCACCCGCGCTGCGGATTGCCACCAGGCGGCGTGCGTGGTGGTCCACATGCGTTGCAGCCTCGATTTCCCGTGCGAGCACCGAAACAGTCTGAGTTGCGAACAACAGGTGCACCGGAACTTCACGTCCGAGCCGGCGGCTCAGCCGTGACATGGCCTGCAGAGCGAGCAGCGAGTGCCCGCCCATATCGAAGAAGTTGTCCTGAGCACCAACTTGGCCGCGACCGAGCACCTCGGCCCAGACGCTGCAGATCAATTCCTCGATCGGCGTGCTCGGCACAACGTAACTGCTAGCCGCGCCGTCGACGTCCGGTGCAGGCAAGGCCTTGCGATCGATCTTGCCGTTCGGCGTCAGCGGGAAGCGCGGCAGGCAAACGACATGCGCGGGCACCATGTAGGCAGGCAGGGTTTGCGCGAGCACGTCGCGCACGTCGCGCAGCGCAGGCATCTCCGCGCCCGGCTGCTGCACCACGTAGGCCACCAGACGGCTCTGGTGGTCCGTCCCCTCGTGCACGGTGACCAGCGCTTCGCGCACCCACGGCAAACGAGCGAGCACCGCCCGGATCTCTTCTGGCTCGATGCGGAAACCACGCAGCTTTACCTGGTCGTCGAACCGGCCAAGGTATTGGATCGTGCCGTCGTCGCGATAGCGCGCCCGGTCTCCCGTCCGGTACATGCGTGCGCCAGGCGTCGGGTCGAACGGATCGGGCACGAAGCGCTCGGCCGTCAAATCGGGACGATTGCGGTAGCCACGCGCGATTTGCGCCCCGCCGATGCACAGTTCTCCTGGCGCGCCGGGGGGGAGAGGCAGGTTGCGCGCGTCGAGGATGTAGGCCGCCGTGCCGGCAATCGGCCGACCGATGTGAACGGGATCGTTCCCCGATGCCAGAGCGAGCGTGGCGATCACTGTCGCCTCGGTGGGGCCGTATGTGTTGATCCACTCGACGCTATCCCCGACGGCGGCATGCCATTCGCGATAGCGCTGCTCCAGGGCTCGCTCGCCCCCCACGACGACGAGCCGCAGCGACTGTGTGGAAAGTGCGTCCATGCTGCCCAGTTCCGCCGCCCATTCGTGCCAGTAGGCCGTCGGCAGGCTGAGCATCGTGAGCTGCGCGCGTTCGACCGTGCGGTGAAACTCGGCGATCGACGGCAGCCGAGACCACGGCGCCAACACCAGCGTCGCACCGCCGCCGAGCGTGGCGAAGATCTCTTCCACCGAGAGATCGAAGTTCAACGAACTGAACTGCAGAACGCGGTCCGAAGGCCGCAATGCGTAGGCACCGATCGCTGCCTCGACGTAGCTCGCCAGGTTGCCGTGGGTCACCTGCACTCCCTTCGGCACACCCGTGGACCCCGACGTGTAGATCACGTAGGCGACGTGCTGCAGCAGGACCTGCGCTGGGTCATCATCAGCGTGTCGACCGTGGCGACGCCAAGGATCGTCGTCGGCAAGATCGACGACCCGCAGATCCCCAGCGATGGAGCTCGCGGCCGCAGCCGTGGCGGGCATGGCGAGCACCATTGCCGGCCCGCTGTCCTTCACGATGTACGCCAGCCGCTCCTTTGGATAACCGGGGTCGAGCGGCACGTACGCGCCACCGGCTTTCAGGATCGCCAGCAGGCCCACGATCATGTCGATCGAGCGCTCGACGCAGATTCCGACCGGCACGTCCGGCCCCACACCTTCGGCGCGCAGATAAGCGGCCAGCCGGTCGGCGCGAGCATCGAGTTCCGCGTAACACAGACGCTGCCCCTGGTGCTCGACTGCGATCTGCTCGGGCATGCACCGCGCGTGCGCCGCAATGCGCCGGTGGATCAACTCGCATCCGTGCGGCACGCCGACGGCGCTCCACTTCGCGACCAGAGCTCGCTCCTCGAGCGGCAGGACATTCAACGCCGCCAGCGGCATCCGTGCCGCGTTTTCGAGTGCATCGACCAGGTGCTCCAGCACCGTCTCCGTATAGACGTAGACGCGGCGCGGATCGATGGCAGCGCTCGTGCACGCATTCAGCAGGAATCCGTCGCCCATGTCATCGACCATGAGTGTGAACGGATAGTGGTTGCGTTCGTCGACCTGCTGCATGTCCAGCTCGAGTTGCTCACCGGTCTGCGCATAGTCGCCGTGCCGATAGTTCAGTACCGCCGAGAACAACAACTTCGGCGGCTGCACCCCGCTGCACCGGAGCGCGAGCGGCAGCGGTGCATGCTCGTGGCGCAGCAGCTGCGTGAGCAGCGAATGGGTTTCGCGCACTGCGTCCGCAACGCCCTGCGCCCCGACACGAATGCAAATCGGCAGGATGTTGATGAACATGCCCGGCATGCGATCCGCTCCTGCTCCGCCCTGCAGGCGCCCGAACAGGAACGTACCGAACACGACTTCGTCGCGACCGGCCGCCGACGACAACAACCGCGCCCAGGCCAGATGAAACAGGCTGGCCACGCTGACCTTCAACTCGCGCGCCTGCTCGCGCAAGCGCTCCCCAAGGGCCGTGGGCAAGCGGATCTTCCCGCTGTGCCGAATGTCGGTGCGCGCTTCCGGCACGTTGAGCAGACCGAAGGGCGCGGTGGGCTCTTCCACGTGCGACAGCATGTCACGGAAGAAGGCCTCATGCTCCTCGCGACGGACGCCGAGTTTTGCCTGCGCCACAAGATTGCGAAACGCCGGTACCGGAGCTAGCGGCTGCCCGTTCAGGATCGCGTGAACCTCCTCGATCAGGATATTGATCGCCCGGTGATCGCTGATCAGATGGTGCAGAACGATCTGCAGCTTCCAGCACTCGTTCGCCGCGTCGTGCGCGATGAAAACCCGCAACAGGGGCGGTCGCGTCACGTCCAGCCAGAAGCCGCGCAGGCCGTGGCGCTCCATCAGTTGCTCGTCAATGCTGCCGTCTTCCGCCCGAAGACTCAGCTCTTCGACCGGCAGTCGCGCGCTGCGATAAACGACCTGCACCGGTTCGGCCAGGCCGTCCCAGTGCATGGCGGTGCGCAGGATGTCGTGACGATCGATCAGCGCTTGGAGTGCCGCAACGAACGGATCCAGCTTGGCACGGGTGTCGAAACTGAGCATCGTCGTCCAGAGGTAGTCTCCCGCCTCTTCGCGCATCAGGTGCAGAAACAGGATGCCTTCCTGCAACGGCGCCAGCGGATAGATGTCCTGGATGTTGGCGGCGCCACCCGGCGCGGCCTCGACGATTGCGGCGATCTCCTCCTCGCTCAGATCGACCAGCGTGAGCATGTCCGGTGTGATTGCGCTGCAGCCGGGCGGAATGCGGTTCGGCGGAACCTCGAGCACACGCCCCGGCATCGCCTGCGCCGCGAGGACCTGGAGGGTCGGCGCCGCGAACACCGCGCGCACATCCACCCCCAACCCCGCTTCGCGCATCCTCTCGATCAACCTGACTGCAAGCAACGAATGACCGCCGAGCTCGAAGAAGTTGTCGCGCCGGCCGACACGATCGAGACCGAGCAACTCGCCCCACATGGTCGCCAGCAGCATTTCCACGTCGCCTTCGGGCGCCTCCCAATCGCGGCTGACGAACGATCCGGCGTCGGGGGCCGGCAGGCGGGCCACATCGAGCTTGCCATTGACGGTCAGGGGGAAGACATCGACTCGGACGTAGGCGGACGGCACCATGTGGTCGGGAAGGCTGGCCGACAAGGCATCGCGCAACGCCGGCAACGACACCGGCGAATCGCTCGCGTAGTACGCGACCAGTCGCCGGTCCCCGGGGCCAAACTCCCGCGCCACGACGCGCCCCTCCCGCACGCCGGGGGCCGCAAGCAGGCGGGCCTCGATTTCGCCCAGCTCGATGCGAAAGCCGCGGATCTTCACCTGGTGATCGTTGCGTCCCAGGTACTCGAGAGATCCGTCCGCGCGCAGGCGCCCGAGGTCGCCGCTCCTGTACATACGCTCGCCGGGTCGTTGGCAGAACGGATCTGGCACGAATCGCTGAGCTGTCAGGTCAGGGCGATTCAGGTAACCGTGTGCCAGGCCGTTGCCGGCCACGTGCATCTCACCAGCCACCCCGATCGGCACCGGAGCACCGCAGGGGTCGAGAACGTAGACACGCAGGCCCGGAATGGGAACACCGATGGGACTCGGCCCCGGCACCTCGGTGTCCTGCAGCCGGACCGGCCGGTACGTCACGTGGACGGTGGTCTCCGTGATGCCATACATGTTGATGAGTTGCGGCGAGAGCGGATCGTTACGGGTGAACCAGGGCTTCAGCGCCGAAATGTCCAGCGCCTCGCCGCCGAAGATCACATAGCGCAGCGTGTGGGACCGCCCGCTCTTGGCCTGCGCATGCATCAGTTGCAGGAACGCACTCGGCGTTTGATTGAGCACCGTCACGCGCTGCTCGCACAGCAACGCGTAGAAGTCGTGAGGCGATTGCGCGACCCGACGCGGCACGATCACGACCCGGCCGCCGTGCACGAGTGCGCCCCACAGTTCCCACACCGAAAAGTCGAAGGCAAAGGAGTGGAACAGCGTCCAGACGTCGTCAGCACCAAAACGGAACCACGGGTCGCACGCCCTGAACAGGGTGGCAACGTTGGCGTGCGTGACCATCACCCCTTTCGGCGTGCCGGTTGAACCGGACGTGTAGATGACGTAGGCGAGCCCGCTCGCGTCCGTCTGCGCCGGCAAGTTGCTGGCCGGCATGTGCAGCCATGGAGCCGGCTCGTCGATGTCCAGCAGGCAGCCGCAAGCTGCCGCCCCTGCACCGAGCGCGGCACGTGTGGCCGTTTGCATCAGCACCACACGCGGCCGACAGTCTTCGATCATGAAGACCAAGCGCTCGGCCGGATAGTCGGGATCGAGCGGTACGTACGCCGCGCCCGCCTTCAACACCGCAACCAACGCCACGACCATCGACAGGCTCCGCGCCACGCAAACAGCAACACGGTCGTCCGGCCCGACGCCCAGGCTGCGCAGGTAGTGGGCCAGCCGGTTGGCCTGCTCATTCAGCTCCGCGTAACTGAGCGTGCCTTCCTCGAAGACAGCCGCGATCGCCTGTGGCGCCCGCTCGACCTGCGCTTCGATCATCTGCTGCAGGCACAGCGGCTCGTACGCCACCGCCGTGTCGTTGAACCCACGCACGATCTCGTCGCGTTCCGTCGCGTCGAGCATCTCCAACTGCTGCAGGGGGGCCTGCGGCTGCGCCAAGCCGTGCCGGAGCAAGCGCTCGAAGTGCCCCGCCATGCGTTCGATCGAGGCAGCGTCGAAGAGGTCGCTGTTGAACTCCCACCTTGCCGCAAAGCCTTGTGGCGACTCCTCCAGGCTGAGCATCAGGTCGAACTGGGTGGCCTCACGGGCCGTGTCGTCCACCTGCCAACCCGCGCCAATGTCTTCGTCTTGCCGCTGTGCCGTCAGGCTCAGCAGCGAGAACATCACCTGGAACAGCGGCGAGTGGCTGGTGCTGCGCGGCACCTGCAGCAGCTCCACCAGGTGCTCGAAGGGCAGGTCCTGGTGCGCTTGCGCCGCAAGCGTGGTCTGGCGTACCTGCGCCAGCAAGTCGGCAAACGTGTACGTGGGTTCAACCCGGCTACGCAAGGCCAGCGTATTGGCAAACATGCCAATGAGTTGCTCCAGCCCGGCGTGATGGCGGTTGGCCACCGGGGCTCCCACGACGATGTCGGTCTGCCCGCTGTAGCGATACAGCAAGACGTTGAACGCGCTCAGCAACACCATGAACGGCGTCAGTTGTTGGCTCTGGGCAAACGCACGCAGGCGCTCGGTCAGTTCGCTGTCGATCCTGCGATGCAGTGCGCGACCTCCGTAGCTCTGCATGACCGGACGCGGCCGGTCGGTGGGCAACGCAAGCAGCACGGGCGCGTCGGCCAATTGCCCGGTCCAGTAGCGCTGTTGCCGCTGCAGCACTTCGCCTTGCAGGTAACGCCGCTGCCAGACAGCGTAGTCCGGGTACTGGATTGCCAGCGGCGGCAGCGGGTCGGGCTGCTGCCGTGAGAACGCGCCGTACAACGTCAACAGTTCCTTGATGAGCAGGTCCATTGACCACCCATCGGCGACGATGTGGTGAACCACCAGCGTCAGCAGACTGCTTTGGGCTCCGAGGCGGACGAGCTGCAGGCGCAGCAGTGGACCGTGCGCCAGGTCGAAGGGACGGGTGGCCGCAGCCTTGCTGGCCTCCTGGGCTTCGGCCTCGCGCTGGGCCTCCTCCAGTTTCGACAGGTCGATGCATTCAATGGGCACCTTGGCGTGCGCAGCCACCCGCTGCACGGCGTGACCGTCGATGTCAGGGAAGCTGGTACGCAGCGCCTCGTGGCGACGCACCAGGGCATCCAAGGTTTGTTCGACGAGAGTCTCGTCGAACCGCTCACTGACCTTAACCGCCACGGTGTTGTGGTACGCGCTGCTTTGTGCGTCCCATCGGTGGAGGACCCACAGCCGCTGCTGCGCGAACGACAGCTCGACATCGTCTTGGTGCCCGCGCGGCTCGATGGGCGGCAGCAATGCCGACCCGGCAAGCGAATCGATGTGCGCCGCCAGCTCACGCAAGGTGGCATGACTGAAGACATCGTGCAGCTGCAGCGGCCGCTGCAGTGTCTGCTGCACGTGCGCGGAGATACGAGTGGCCAGCAGCGAATGGCCCCCGAGGGCGAAGAAGTCGTCCTCGCGCCCGATGCCTTCGACGGGCAGTTCCAGGAACCGGCTCCAGATGGCGGCCAGTGCGCGCTCGGTGTCGGTCTGCGGTGCCACATACGGCTGCTGCGCCAGCGCGTCGCCCTGGGGGGCGGGCAGCGCCTTGCGGTCGAGCTTGCCGGTGCTGGTGCGCGGCAGGGCGTGCAGCACCACGTACAGGCTGGGCACCATGAACGCAGGCAATTGCTCGGCCAGCTGCCTGCGCAGCAGCGCGGCCTGCATCGGCTGCTCGGATCGAGGGACCACGTAGGCCACCAGATGGGTATCTCCCCGATCGTCGCGCCAAGCGCCGGCGGCCGCCAGATGCACGTTTTCACATGCAGCGAGGGCGGCCTCGACCTGCCGCACATCCACGCGCTGGCCGCGGATCTTGATGTCGAAGTCCTCGCGCCCCAGGTACTCCAGCGACCCGTCCGCCAGTCGCCTGACGAAGTCGCCCGTGCGGTACAGCCTCGACCCCGGCGGGCCGTAGGGGTGGGGCACGAAGCGTTCGGCCGTCAGCTCCGGCTGACGCCAGTAGCCGCGGGCCATCCAGGCGTAGTCAACGCACAGCTCGCCGGGCACCCCGATAGGCTGCTCGCGCAGCCGCTCGTCCAGCACGTGCACCTGCACGTTGTCGATGGGCCGCCC
>CBINBY010000008.1:0-70455 GCA_966248995.1 uncultured Burkholderiales bacterium
GTCAAGACCTGCGTGGGCAGTGAGTGGTGCCGCTTCGGCACGCAGGACTCCACGCAAATGGGCAAGGACCTCGAGCGGGCGCTGTGGCGCATGTATGCGCCGCACAAGGTCAAGCTCGCCGTGTCGGGCTGCCCACGCAATTGTGCCGAGGCCGGCATCAAGGACGTGGGCGTGATCGGCGTCGATTCCGGCTGGGAGATCTACGTGGCCGGCAACGGCGGCATCAAGACCGAGGTGGCGCAGTTCCTGTGCAAGCTGAAGACCGCCGAGGAAGTGCTGGAGTACAGCGGCGCGTTCCTGCAGCTCTACCGTGAGGAAGGCTGGTACCTGGAACGCACCGTGCATTACGTGGGACGTGTGGGGCTCGACTACGTGAAGAGGAAGATCCTGGAAGACCATGCCGGCCGCAAGGCCCTGTGGGAGCGGCTGCAGTTCGCGCTGGACGGCGAACCCGATCCCTGGTTCGAATTCGATAAGGCGCAGGTCGATACGCGCCAGTTCACCCCCGTGGAGTCCGTATGAGCTGCTGGAAAGCCATCTGCCAGGTCGAAGACATTCCCATGCTCGGCGCCCGCCGCGTGGCGCGCACCGAGGGCGATGACGTGGCCATCTTCCGCAGCGCGCAGAACAAGGTGTTCGCCCTGCTCGACCGCTGCCCGCACAAGGGCGGCCCGCTGAGCCAGGGCATCGTGTTCGGCGAGAGCGTCGCGTGCCCGCTGCACAACTGGACCATCGGGCTGGACGACGGCTGCGCCAAGGCGCCCGATGTCGGCTGCACCACCAAGTTCACCGTGAAGGTCGAGAACGGCACCGTGCACCTGGACCTGGACGAGTTGAACCGCCTGGCCCTCGACGAGACTCGCACGGAGGCATGAACCCCGTGGACGCGGGGCGCAAGGAAACACGCTCCACCTGCCCGTACTGCGGTGTCGGCTGCGGCGTGATCATCGAATCGCAAGGCGCCCGGATCACCGGTGTGCGCGGCGATCCACAGCATCCCGCCAACTTCGGGAGGCTGTGCACCAAGGGCAGCACGCTGCACCTCACCGCCGCGCCCGCCATCCAGCAGCAGACGCGGCTGCTCCATCCGCAGTGGCGTGCAGAGCGCGGCGCGCCCCCGCAGCGCGTCGGCTGGGACTCCGCACTCAATGTCGCGGCAGAGCGCTTCCACCGCATCATCTCGGCGCACGGCCCGGATGCCGTGGGCTTCTACATCTCCGGCCAGCTGCTCACCGAGGACTACTACGTCTTCAACAAACTGGCGAAGGGCCTGATCGGCACCAACAACATCGACACCAATTCGCGCCTGTGCATGAGCAGCGCGGTCGCAGGCTACAAGCTCACCCTCGGCGCGGACGCGCCACCGGCCTGCTACGAAGACATCGCCCACGCGGCCGTGCTTTTCATCGTGGGTTCGAACACGGCCTTCGCCCACCCCATCCTTTTTCGGCGCATCGAAGACGCGAAGCGCGCGAATCCCAACCTGAAGATCATCGTCGCCGACCCTAGGCGAACGGAAACCGCCGAAGCGGCCGACTTGTACCTGCCCATCCTGCCCGGCAGCGACGTGGCGCTGTTCAACGGCATGCTGCACGTGATGCTGTGGGAAGGCCTGATCGACCGCACCTACATCGCGGCCCACACGCAAGGCTTCGACGAGCTGCGCGACCGCGTGCGCGACTACACGCCAAAGGAAGTGGCCGGCCTGTGCGGCATTCCGGAAGCAGACATCGTGACTGCCGCGCGCTGGTTCGCCGGCATGCGCGACGACATGACCGGCCGCGCCCCCACCCTCTCGCTGTACTGCCAGGGACTGAACCAGAGCAGCAGCGGCACCCTCAAGAACGCCGCCCTCATCAACTTGCATCTGTCCACCGGCCAGATCGGCAAGCCCGGAGCAGGCCCCTTCTCGCTCACCGGCCAGCCCAACGCCATGGGCGGCCGCGAGGTGGGCGGCATGGCCAATTTGCTGAGCGGGCACCGCGACCTGGCGAATGCCGAGCACCGTGCGGAAGTGGCGCGCCTGTGGGGCGTGCGCGAAGTGCCGGCCGTGCCGGGCAAAACCGCGGTCGAGATGTTCGAGGCTGCCGCCGACGGGGAGATCAAGGCGCTTTGGATTGCCTGTACCAATCCGGCGCAATCCATGCCCGACCAGGCCACCGTGCGCCGCGCATTGCAGCGCGCCGAGTTCGTGGTGGTGCAGGAGGCGTACGCCACCACGGCAACCGCCGCGTGGGCCGACCTGCTGCTGCCCGCCACCACCTGGGGCGAGAAGGAAGGCACCGTCACCAACAGCGAGCGACGCATCAGCCGCGTGCGCGCCGCCGTGCCGGCACCCGGCGAGACACGGCACGACTGGCTCATCGCCACCGAATTCGCCTGCCGGCTGGAGGCGCTCCTGCAGCCCGGCTTGCGCACGCTCTTCCCCTACGCCACGCCCGAGGACGTGTGGAACGAGCACCGCGAGTCGACGCGCAGCCGCGACCTCGACATCACCGGCCTGAGCTACGCGCAGCTCAACGACGCTCCAGCGCAATGGCCCTTCCCGGAAGGCGCCAGCCACGGCGCGCCGCGGCTGTACGAGGACGGCGTGTTCCCCACCCCCGACGGCCGGGCACGGTTCGTCGACACGCCCCACGAGAAGCTGGCCGAGCCTCGCGAGGCGAGGTATCCGTTCGCGCTCACCACTGGACGCCTGCGCGACCAGTGGCACGGCATGAGCCGCACCGGCACGCTGGGCCGCCTGTTTGGCCACGTGCCGGAGCCCGCGGTGGAACTCAACGCACAGGACATGGCACGTCTGCGCCTCGCCGAGGGCGACATGGTCTACGTGACTTCGCGGCGCGGCAGCATCGTGTTGCCGGTGCAGGCGAGCCCCCAGGTGGCACCGTCACAGGCCTTCATCGCCATGCATTGGGGCGAGGAGTTTGTGTCCGGCCACGGCAGCACCGGCAACACCAGCGTCGGCGTGAACGCCCTCACCACGTCCGCCTATTGCCCGCGCTCCAAGCAGCCGGAGCTCAAGCACGCCGCGGTGAAGATCGTCAAGGCCGAGCTTCCCTGGCGCCTGCTTGCGGTGGCTTGGCTCCCGGATGACCAGGCCTGGCAGGCACGCGCGCGGCTGCGCGAAGCGATGCCGAGGTTCACCTACGCAACCTGCGTGCCTTTCGGCCGTGAGCGCACCGGCCTGCTGTTCCGCGCCGCGGCGTATGAGGCAGCATCTGATGACCTCGTCTCGCGCATCGAGGACATCCTGGGCCTCTCCGGCCCGGATGTGCTGCACTACGCCGACCGCCGCCGCGGCCAGCGGCGGAGCGTGCGCCTGCGGCGCCAGGGTGCCGATGCGCGGCTGGAGGCCTTCCTGCTGGCCGGCGACACCAGCGCGGAGGCGTGGATCCGGACGCTGCTCCAGGACGAACTGCCGGCCCAAGCCTATGGGCGGCAGCTGCTCGTGCCCGGCGCCAAGCCGCCGCTGGCAGTGGCCGCGCGAGGCCGGCAGGTGTGCAGCTGCTTCAACGTGAGCGAAATCGAGATCCGCAACACGCTCGCCTCCTGCGCAGGCTCGCCCGACACGCAGTTGCAGCAGTTGCAGGAGGCACTCAAGTGCGGCACCAACTGCGGCTCTTGCGTGCCGGAACTCAAGCGCATCGTGCGACTGCGGCAGCACGCAGCCGTCCCCCAGGATGCGTGATGTGTGCTTCCTTCGCCGCGGCCCGAAACTTGCGTTCTCGCCGGTGAAGGAGACCTCATGAGCATCGCCCCGTACATCAAGGAAATCGGCCGCGGCAAGGAGGGCGCCCGTTCGCTGGACCAGGCCCAGGCCTATGACCTGATGAGCCAGGTGCTCGATGGCCGCGTCACCGACCTGGAGATCGGCGCCTTCTGCATTGCGATGCGCATCAAGGGCGAGACCACCGAGGAACTCGCCGGCTTCCTGGAGGCGGTGCAGGAGCGGTGCCACCCGCTGCGCCCTACGCAGCCGATGGTCGTGCTGCCTTCGTACAACGGCGCACGCAAGCTGCCCAACCTCACCCCGCTGCTCGCGTTGCTGCTCGCCCAGCACGGCATCCCCGTGCTGGTGCACGGCCTCCTGCGCGATCCCGGCCGTGTGACAAGCGCACAGGTGTTCCACGACCTCGGCCTGCCCATCGCGCAGGACATGGCCGATGTGCCCCACGCGTGGGCACGGCACGAACCGGTTTTCGTTGCCACCGAGGTGCTGTGCCCGCCGCTGGCTCGCCTGCTGGAGGCACGTTGGGTGATCGGGCTGCGCAACCCCGGCCACACGGTCGCCAAGCTGATCGATCCCACCCGCCACGGCGCCGCAATCCGCGTGTGCAACTACACGCACCCGGAATATGGCCAGGCCCTCGCGCAGTTCCTGAGCCACACGCGCGCAAACGCCGTGCTCATGCGAGGCACCGAAGGCGAGCCCGTGGCCGACCCGCGCCGGCTGCCCAGGCTCGACGTCTATCTGCATGGCCTCGCGCGGCCCGACCTCTCGCTCACGGCGCAGGAAGGGGTGCTGACCGAACTGCCGGTTTTGCCGCGCGCGATCGATGCCGCCACGACCGCCCTGTACATCCAGTCGGTGGTGAGCGGAGAGAAGCCGGCCCCTGCGCCTTTGCTTCAGCAGGTCGAGGGCCTGCGGCGCACCCTCGCGGCATGGAGCGAGGCGCCAGCCCAGGAGTTGACGGCATGAACGCAACCCCACCCCCGCCCACCGTCCACCTCGTCGGCGCCGGGCCGGGCGACCCCGAGCTGCTCACGGTGAAGGCGATCAAGGCCCTACGTGCAGCCACCGTGCTGCTGGTCGATGACCTCGTGGGCCCCGAGGTGCTGCGCTATGCGCGACGCTCGGCGCGCATCGTCTACGTGGGCAAGCGCGGCGGCTGCGCCAGCACGCCGCAGGCCTTCATCGAAAAGCTCATGGCGGCCGAGGCCCTCAAGGGCGAGCGCGTGGTGCGGCTCAAGGGCGGCGACCCCTTCGTGTTCGGCCGGGGCGGCGAGGAGGCCGAGCATCTGCGTGCCCAGGGCATCCACGTCGAGGTGGTCAACGGCATCACCTCCGGCCTGGCCGCCGCCACCGCTCTCGGAGCGCCGCTCACTCACCGCGAGCATGCGCACGGCGTGATGTTCGTCACCGGACACGCCAAAGGCGACGACGCAGCCTTGCACTGGCCCACGCTGGCTGCCGCAGCCGCACAGGGAATCACGCTCGTCATCTACATGGGCGTGTCGACCGTCGAGGCACTGCAGCAAGGCCTGCTGGAGGGCCTCGCGCCCGGCACGCCGGTGGCCGTGGTGCAGCGGGCGAGCCTGCCGGACGAACGGCGCTGGCACACCCGCCTCGGCGAGCTGACCGAGCTGGTGCGGCGCGAAGGCGTGGGCAGCCCGTCCATCATCATCGTGGGCGACGTGCTGCGAGCCATGCAGCAATGGCAGGCCAGGGACCGGACCCGCGCTGCCTGATTCATCGCAGCGCCCGCCGGGCAGCCAGACCGAGCACGGCCGCGAACACCACCACCGTGTACAAGCCCGTGGTCAGCGAGGCACGCTCCGCGATGATCCCGATCAAAGGCGGCCCCGCCATCATCCCCAAGTAGCCGAGCGAGGCCACCGCCGCAATGCCGTGCGCGGGCGTGACGCCCGGCACGCGAGCCGCGGCGCTGAACAGCACCGGCACGACGTTCGCGAAGCCCAGCCCGACCAGGGCGAAACCCACCAGCGCCGCGGCGGGATGCGGCAACAGCAGTGCCAGCAGCATGCCGCCCGCGCTCAGCGCACCGCTCAGGCGCAGCAGCGCCATGGCCGCCAGGCGTGCCCTCACACGGTCGCCGCCGAAGCGAGCCGCCGCCATCGCGGCACTGAAGCTCGCATACGCCAGTGCCGCCACCCCGGCATCGGCCCGCAACTCCTGCACGAGGTAGAGCACGCTCCAGTCGTACATCGCCCCCTCGCCAATCAGCCCGAGCGCCGCCAGGGCGCCCATCAGCAGCAGGGGACCGGTCGGCAGGCTCATGGGGCTCCCTGTATTCGCAGGCCCCTGCATGCGCAACATCAGGCTGCCTCCTGCGATGACCATTGCCGCACTGGCCAGCGCGGCGGCGGCCAGATGCTGTGTGGCACCCACGTTCAGGACATGAAATGCGCTGCCGGCCACGGCGCCCGTCATGCCGCCTAGGCTGAACATGCCATGGAAGCCGCTCATCATCGGCCGACCGGTCAGTCGTTCGAGTTCGCTCGCTTCGGCGTTGATGGATACATCCATCAGGCTGCCGGCGGTCCCGTAGGCGAGCATCACGGCAAGCAGCGCCGCATACCCGTCGAACGCTAGCAGCAAGGCGATGCTCGCCGCACACGCAAGCCCCGTGGCGAGCGTGACGCCGCGAGGACCGAAGCGGCCGACCACGCGCCCGGCCTGGGTCAGGGCGAGCAGCGCGCCCGCCCCCGCCGCCAGCATGGCAATGGCCAGCGCCTGTTCGCCCAGCGCGTAGTGCGACTTGATGCTGGGCACATGCACACCCCAGGTGGCGAAGAGCGCCCCCGAGACGAAGAACTGCGCACGCACGCCCCAGGCCGCCTGCATCAGCGTGCGGCTCGATAGGGACGTCGTGGTGCCGGAGAACATGGATCACTTGATTGTGTTGGTCCGCTGCATATCGCGCGTTCTTGTACCAGGGGCCTTGTCCGACGTCCGAGCGCGTCGCTTGCGCCATGCGCGCGAGACGTACAGGAAGGGGCCTGCACGCAGACCGGGCCACGAGGGCTTTTCGCATGGCTATAATCCCGCTCCTTTGCCGGCAAACCGCGCCGCGACCGGGCGAAACAGGCAGGGGGCGAAAGTCCGGACCTTTCGCTTTCCAGGCAACGCCCGGCACCGCGCCACTACTTAGGATCCATCCACTACATGACTACGATTCGCGTCAAAGAAAACGAGCCGTTCGACGTGGCATTGCGCCGCTTCAAGCGCACCATCGAGAAACTCGGCCTGCTGACCGATCTTCGTGCCCGCGAGTTCTATGAGAAGCCCACCGCCGAGCGCAAGCGCAAGAAGGCGGCCGCAGTCAAGCGCCACTTCAAGCGCATCCGCAGCATGCAGCTGCCCAAGCGCCTGTACTGAACTGCCGCGGCACGCGCCGCCATCCGCCCCCACGGGCGACGATTTCCCCGAAAGCCCGCTCTTGCGGGCTTTCGCGTTTTCAACCCCGCCCCTGCACACCATGAGCCTCAAGGACCAGATCACCGAAGACATGAAGACCGCCATGCGCGCCAAGGAGGCAGCCCGCCTGCTGACCATCCGTGGGCTGCTCGCCGCGGTGAAACAGCGCGAGGTCGACGAGCGCGTCACGCTCGACGATGCCGGCGTGCTTTCGGTCATCGAGAAGCTCGTCAAGCAGCGCAAGGATTCGATCTCGCAGTTCGCCGCCGCAAATCGTACGGATCTGGTCGACAAGGAGACCGCCGAACTCCAGGTGCTCGAAGGCTATCTGCCCCAGCGCCTGTCGGCCGACGAGGTAGCCGCCGAAGTGGCGAACATCGTCGCCGAGCTGGGTGCGAGCGGCCCTGCGGACATGGGCAAGGTGATGGGCACCGCCAAGACGCGCCTGGCCGGCAAGGCCGACATGGGCGCGGTGTCGGCGGCAGTCAAGCAGGCCCTGGCCAAGTGAACTGACACGCGGAGCCTTTTATGACCATCCAGGTACAGCAGCTCAGCCCCGATCTGTGCGTGGCCCCCCAGCTCACGCCCGACGCCATGGCTGCCGCCGCGCAGGCCGGCTTCAAGAGCGTCGTGAACAACCGGCCCGACTTCGAAGGCGGCCCCGACCAGCCCACCAGTGCCAGCATCGAGGCGGCGGCCCAGGCCGCCGGCCTGGCGTACGTGCACCTGCCGGTGGCCCCGGGACACCAGACGCCGGAGGAGATTGCCCGCTTCGGCGAGCTGCTGGCCACCCTGCCCAAACCCATCCTGGCGTTCTGCCGCAGCGGCACCCGCTCCGGCAAGCTGTACCGGGCTGCCACCGGCGGCTGACCTCGCGGTCAACCATCGCCGGCATGCGCCTGAAGGTCAAGGTCGTCTTGCTGGCGGTGATTCCGCTGATGGCCTCGCTGGCGCTCATCGCCTGGGCCGTGACGCGGCAGGCGCGCGACCTCGCCGGGCGCGAGCAGGCGCTCGTCGTGTCGGCCACCATGGCCGCGAAGGAAGCCGAGCTCCAGAACTACCTTGCGCTGGCGCTCAGCACGATCTCCCCACTGTACGAATCGCATCGCGATGACGCGGCGATCCGAACCCAGGCACTGAGCCTGCTCGGCAGCCTCTACTACAACGGCAGCGACGGCTATTTCTTCGTGTTCGACGCGGCCGGGCGTGCCCTGCTCCACCCCCGCCAGCCGGAACTCGTCGGCAAGAACCTCTGGGACCTGCACGACGTGAACGGCGTACCCGTCGTGCGCAACCTCATCGCCCAGGCGCACCAGGGCGGCGGTGCGGTCCGCTACGTATGGCAGAAACCTTCGAACCGGGAGCAGACGCCCAAGCTCGCTTATGTGGTGGCGCTGCCGCGGTGGAACTGGGTGCTGGGCACCGGCGTGTACCTTGATGACGTACAGGCCACTCTCGCGCAGCAGGACCGGCAGCTCAACGCCAACATAGTGGCCACCATGGCGTGGATCGCCGGCATCGCGGTGCTGGGCATCGCACTGATCGGCGTGTGCTCGCTGGTGCTCAACCTGAGCGAGTCGCGCGTGGCCGAAGCGAAGCTGCGGCTCCTGGCGCGACAGGTGGTGCAGTCGCAAGAGGCCGAACGGGCGCACCTGTCACGCGAGCTGCACGACAGCACCAGCCAGACGCTGGTGTCCATCAAGCTGCTGCTCGAATCGGCCATCGCGCACCTCGGTGAGGCTGTGCCCCCTGCCCTGCCGCGCGCGCTGGAGCGGCTCAAAGGCGCCCTGGGCGAGGTGCGCCAAATCTCGCATCGCCTGCGCCCCGCGGAGCTCGACATGCTGGGGCTGCCCGCGGCCCTGGAGCACCTGGGACAGGAGTTCGCCCAGCACAGCCGCATGACGCTGAACGTGCGGGTGCGAGGCGAGGCCCGGGAGCTGCCGGACGAGATCAAGACCGTGCTCTTCCGGGTGACCCAGGAAGCCCTGACGAACATCGAGAAGCATGCGGGCGCGAGCCGCGTGGCGATCTGGCTCAGCTTCGGGCGACGCGGGCTGCGGCTGCGCATCACCGACAACGGCACCGGGTTCGACGTAGGCGCCGTGCGCCAGGACCCGAGGCGCGGGATCGGTCTGCGCAACATGCGCGAGCGCCTGGCGTCGATCGGCGCCCACATCGCAATCGACTCCCGGCCGGGCCACACGCAGGTGGTCGCTGACGTCCCGCTCGCCTCCTTGCGCCGGTTCTCGATGGAAGCGGCTGCATGAGTTCACCAGACATACGCGTGCTCATCGTGGACGACCACGTGCTGGTGCGTGAAGGCCTGAAGGCCAGCCTTGCCACTCGACCCGGCATTAACGTGGCGGGCGAAGCCGGCAGCGCTCAGGAGGCCGAGGCGCTGCTCGCTGAACGCCCCTACGACCTCGTGCTCATGGACGTGGGCATGAAGGACGTCAACGGGATCGAGCTCACCCGCCGCCTGCTCGCCGAGAGGCCGGGCCTGTGCGTGGTGATCCTCAGCATGTACGACAACCCCGAGTACGTGAACCGGGCCCTGCAGGCCGGCGCGCGCGGCTACGTGCTGAAGGACGCACCGGCTTCCGACATCATCGAGGCCATCGCCTGCGCGTCGGCCGGCGGCACCTTCCTGAGTGCCGCCCTGGCCCGTCAGACGCGGCGCACGCAGGAGCAACGGCCTGCGCTGTCCATGCGCGAAAGCGAGATCCTCGCCTGCCTGTCGCGCGGCCGCTCGAGCCGGCAGATCGCCGACGAGTTGGGGATGAGCGTGCGCACGGTCGAGTCTCACCGACAGAACATCAAGCGCAAGCTGAACCTCGAGGGGCAGGCGGAGCTGATCAAGTATGCGGTGGAGCACTGCCGAGATGCCGGGGAGCCTCTGTTGCCCACGTAGTTCCACGTAGCTGTAAGACCCCTTGCCTGGGAACGGAAGCTCCGTTCTGATGCGCACTGATCGTCAACTCCAGGGAAACCGTTCCGTGTCACTTCTTCTCGCTTTATCCAGACTCATCGACCGCGTGAGCGAGTTCGTGGGCCGATGGCTCGCGTGGCTGGTGCTGGCGGCCGTGCTCATCAGCACGGTGAACGCGGTGGTCCGCAAGCTGTACAACTTCAGCTCGAACGCCTACCTCGAGATCCAGTGGTACCTGTTCGCGGCCATCTTCCTGCTGGCCGCAGGCTACACGCTGCTGCGGCAGGAGCACGTGAAGATCGACGTGATCCTGGGCCGCTTCAGCCGCCGCACGCAGGTGATGGTGGAGATCTTCGGCCTGGCCGCGTTCCTGATGCCGTTCGTGCTGGTGGTCATCGACATGGTCATGCCGCTGGTGATCGGCGCCTGGCGCAGCGGCGAAATGTCTTCCAACGCAGGCGGGCTGATCCGCTGGCCGGTCTATGCCATGGTGCCCATCGGCTTCATCCTGCTGGGCTTGCAGGGAGTGTCGGAGATCATCAAGCGCGTGGCCTTCCTCATGGGCCGGATCGACGACCCGGCGCTCAAGCTCAAGAGCAAGACGGCCGAGGAAGAACTGGCCGAGGCGATCCGCGCGCAGACCGAGCGTGCCGCGATGGGAGGCAAGGCATGACCGAGTTTCTCCTCGCCAACCTGGCACCCATCATGTTCATCGGGCTGTTCGTCTTCCTGCTGATGGGCTTCTCAGTGGCGTTCTCGCTGGCAGCCTGCGGGCTAGTGTTCGGTTTCATCGGCATCGAGCTGGGCGTGCCCGGCATGGCTTCGCTGATGCAGGCGCTGCCGCTGCGCATGTTCGGGATCATGCAGAACGAAACGCTGCTGGCCATCCCGTTCTTCACCTTCATGGGGCTCATCCTCGAGCGCTCGGGCATGGCCGAGGACCTGCTGGACACCATCGGCCAGCTGTTCGGCCCGGTACGCGGCGGGCTGGCCTTCGCGGTCATCTTCGTGGGCGCGATGCTGGCCGCTACCACGGGCGTGGTGGCGGCCTCGGTCATCTCCATGGGGCTGATCTCGCTGCCCATCATGCTGCGCTACGGCTACGACCGCCGTGTCGCCAGCGGCGTGATCGCGGCCTCGGGCACGCTGGCGCAGATCATCCCGCCCTCGCTGGTGCTCATCGTGATGGCCGACCAACTCGGGCGCAGCGTCGGCGATTTGTACAAGGGCGCCTTCGTGCCCGGCTTCGTGCTCACCGGCCTGTATGCCGTGTACGTGCTGCTCGTCGCGCTGACGCGTCCGCAGTGGGTTCCGGCCCTGCCCAAGGAAGCGCGCACCATCCGCGAGGACAACGAGTCGGCAGGCATCACGTCGCTCGCCGCGCTCACCCTGGTCTCGGTGACTGTCGCCGTGACCTATGCGCAGACACGGCCGCCCGAGACGGCTACCGATGTGCTGATCGTGATGTCGCTCAGCGTGGGCATCGGCGTGGCGTTCGCGCTGGCCGTGCTCAACCGGCTGCTGCGCCTGAAGCTGCTGTCGCGCATGGCCGAGCGCGTGACATTCGTGCTGATCCCGCCGCTGGCGCTCATCTTCCTCGTGCTGGGCACCATCTTCCTGGGCATCGCCACGCCCACCGAGGGCGGCGCCATGGGCGCGACAGGCGCTCTCCTGATGGCCGTGGCGCGGCGGCGGCTCACGATGCCGCTGCTGCGGCAGGCGATGGACACGACGATGAAGCTGTCGTGCTTCGTGCTGTTCATCCTGATCGGCTCCACCGTATTCAGCCTGTCGTTCCAGGGCGTAGACGGACCGAAATGGGTGGAGCACCTGCTGACCAGCCTGCCCGGCGGCCAGCTGGGCTTTCTCATCGTCGTCAACCTGCTCATCTTCCTGCTCGCGTTCTTCCTCGACTTCTTCGAGCTGTCGTTCATCGTCGTGCCGCTGCTGGCACCCGTGGCCGAGAAGCTGGGCATCGACCTGGTGTGGTTCGGCGTGCTGCTGGCCGTGAACATGCAGACCTCTTTCATGCATCCGCCGTTCGGCTTCGCGCTGTTCTACCTGCGCAGCGTGGCGCCCGCCGAAAACTACACCGACCGGGTCACGCGCAAGACGATCGCGGGCATCACCACCGGGCAGATCTACTGGGGCGCCGTGCCCTTCGTGGCGATCCAGATCCTGATGGTCGGCCTGATCATCGCGTTCCCCGGCCTGGTGTCGAGCGGCCTGAGCAAGAAGCCCGAGGTCGACACCTCCCACATCAAGATCGAAGCTCAGCAGCCCGACGAAGCGCCGGACGTGGATACCGAAAAGCTTTTCGGACCCAGCGATGGCGCGAGCGCGCCGGCGCCGAAAGAGGAAGACCCGATGGAGGTGTTCAAGCGCTGACGGCCAGCGCTCCGAGGGCCTGTTCGCAATCGGCGATGAGATCGTCCACCGCTTCCAGGCCCACCGCGAAGCGAACCAGCTGGCCGCGCAAGGCGCCCTTCGGCCGCAGCGCGGCCAGGTTGTAAGGCACGGCCAGGCTTACCGGGCCGGCCCACGACCAGCCGATGCGGAACAACCGGAGCGCGTCGATGTAGGCATCGACCTGCGCTTCGGTATAGCGCTCATCGAACACGACCGACACCAGGCAGGCAGCGCTTCCACAAAGCTTGCGCCAATGCTCGTGCCCGGGTGAACCCGGCAGCGCCGGGTGCAGCACCTGCGCCGCTTCAGGGCGCTGGGTCCACCATTGGGCCAAGGCACGCGTGGCGCGGTCCTGCGCCTCATAGCGCATGGGCAGCGTGGACAGCGAGCGCAGCACGAGGCCGGCATCGTCGCCTCCCACGCCATAGCCCATGCGCATGTGGGCGAGCGTCAATTGCGTGTGCAGCGCTTCGTTGCGGGTCGTGACCGCACCCATCAGCACGTCGCCACCCCCCGAGGGGTATTTGGTCAGCGCGTGCATGGAGATGTCGACGCCCAATGGCGTGTCGCCCTGCCCTGGGGTGAGGTCGAAAGGATTGAAGGCGATGCCCGCGCCCCAGGTGTTGTCCAGCGCCGTGAGCACACCTTTGTCGCGCGCAATACGCACCAGTGCCGGCAGGTCGGGAAACTCCAGCGTCACCGAGCCCGCCGCCTCCAGCCACAGCAGCCGCGTGGCCGGGCCCATGGCCCGGGCGAGCGACTGCGGATCCATCGGGTCATAGAGGCGGTGGCCGATGCCCCAACGCGCGAGCTCATGGCGCGCCAGTTCCTTGCCGGGGTTGTAGGCGTTGTCGGGGATGAGCACCTCGTCGCCCGACTTCAGCAGCGCCATGTCCACGAGCGCGATGGCGGCCAGCCCGCTGGGAAACAGCAGCGTGCGCGTGCCGCCTTCGAGCGTGGCGATGCGCTCCTCCAGCGTGAAGGTCGTCGGCGTGCCGTGCAGCCCGTAGGTGTAGCCCGCCTTGTGCCGCCAGTCGCGGGCACGCATGGCCTGCGTGTCGGCGAAGATCACCGTCGAGGCGCGATGCACGCCGACCTGCGGTGCCTCGAAGCCGGCCGGAGGCCGATAGGGATGGTGGATCAGCGAGGTACTGCGGGCGGGCGAGCGACGCTTGGCCATCGGAACGGTGGGCTTCAGACCGGTATGGCGATGAGATCGTGGCCTTGCGTATCGACGATCTGGGCACGCGTGAATTCGCCGACCTTCAGCGTCTTGGAGGCCTTGGTGGGTGGCAGCAGCCGGACGGTGCCGTCGATCTCGGGCGCATCGGCATAGGAGCGCCCCACCCCGCCCCTGCGGCCCAGGGCCGGGGCCGAATCGACCAGCACCTGCATGGTCGCGCCGATGCGCTGGCGCAGCTTGGCGGCCGACACTTCCTCGGCCACCGCCATGAAGCGCGCACGACGCTCCTCGCGCACCTCGACCGGCAGCATGCCAGGCAGTTCGTTCGCTGTCGCGCCTTCCACCGGCGAATACGCAAAGCAGCCGGCCCGGTCGATACGCGCTTCGCGCATGAACGCCAGCAGGTGCTCGAACTCTTCCTCGGTCTCGCCGGGAAAGCCCGCGATGAACGTGCTGCGCACGACGAGTTGAGGACACATCTCGCGCCAGCGGGCCAGCCGCTCCAGGTTGCGCTCGCCGCTGGCGGGGCGCTTCATGCGCTTGAGCACCTCAGGGTGCGAGTGCTGGAACGGCACGTCCAGGTACGGCAGCACGCGGCCTGCGGCCATGAGCGGCAGCACCTCGTCGACGTGTGGATAGGGGTACACGTAGTGCAGCCGGACCCAGGCGCCGTGCCGCTCGGCCAATTCGCCCAGCTTCTCGCACAGCTCCAGCATGCGCGTCTTGACGGGTTGGCCGTCCCAGAAGCCGGTGCGGTACTTCACGTCCACGCCATAGGCGCTGGTGTCCTGGCTGATGACCAGCAGTTCCTTCACGCCAGCCTCGAACAGGCGCTGCGCCTCGGTGAGCACCTCGCCCACCGGGCGGGACACCAGGTCACCGCGCATGCTGGGGATGATGCAGAACGTGCAGCGGTGGTTGCAGCCCTCGCTGATCTTCAGGTAGGCATAGTGCTTGGGCGTCAGCTTCACGCCCTGCGGTGGCACGAGATCCACGAAGGGGTCGTGCGGGCGCGGCACGTGGAGGTGCACCGCGTCCATCACCTCGTGCGTGGCATGCGGGCCGGTGACGGCCAGCACGCTCGGGTGCATCTGCCGCACGAGGTTGCCGCCGCCCTCGCCCGCCTTGGCGCCGAGGCAGCCCGTCACGATGACCTTGCCGTTCTCGGCCAGGGCCTCACCGATGGTGTCTAGGCTTTCCTTGACGGCGTCGTCGATGAAGCCGCAGGTGTTGACGATCACCAGGTCGGCGCCGGCAAAGGTCTTCGAGGTGTCATAGCCCTCGGCGCGCAGTTGCGTGAGGATCAGCTCGGAATCGGTGAGGGCCTTGGGGCAGCCGAGCGACACGAACCCGATCTTGGGAGCGGCGGCAGGCGCGGGTGTCGCCGGGAGGTCTTGCGTCATGGGGGCGAATTGTCCTTGATGTCGCAGGCCCTGCCGCGAGCGTCTCAAGGAAACGCCGGGCCGCCCCGAGTTTCCCTGCCCCCGGCGGGAGCCTGGCGCAGCCCGGCCCTAAAGGCCCTCAGGAGGAGCGCTTCTGTTGTGTGATGCCGGGGAAAAGCGTCTCGGCCTGCTTGGCCATCTGCTCCTGCATCTGCACGAAGAGTTGCTTGCTCTGCTCCAGGTAGTTGCCCATCAGCCCCTGCACCACCGGCGCCTGGCCGTTGAGGAACTGGGTCCATAGTTCGGGTGACATGACCTTGGGGTCGTACAAGCCCTTGGATTGCTCGGCCAGCTTGCTCTGGATCTCGGTGAAGGTTTGCAGATTCTTCTCAAGGTACGAGCCCATCATGCCCTGCATGGCATGCCCGTAGAACCGGATGATCTGCGCCAGCATCTGGCTGGAGAACATGGGTACGCCGCCCGACTCCTCCTCGAGGATGATCTGCAACAGGATGCTGCGCGTCAGGTCGTCTCCGGTCTTCGCATCGCGCACGACGAAGGCTTGTCCCGTGAGCACCATCTTCTTCACATCGGCCAGCGTGATGTAGCTGCTGGTGTGCGTATCGTAGAGACGGCGATTGGGGTACTTCTTGAGGACGCGCGGGCCGGTATCCTCGGCTGCACGACCTTCCGCGGCCGCCTTGGCTTGCGCGGCTCGGCGGGACTGGACCATTGAACGCTCCTGAGATGGGCAGATTCAGCAGGCATTCTAGGAGCCGCGCCCGCACGCCCGGGCAGGGGGTAACCCGCCCGCTGGCACGCATGGAGCGGCGTTGCCAAAGACGCACGAACATCGCCATCCGGTCGAGTCTCGATGCCACGAACTCCCACTCGCAACAGACTCCCGCGCATGCAAACTCCCGCATCCTGGCTTGACGAGATCTGCCGAATCGCCCGGCGCGCGGGTGAGGTGGTGATGGCGGTGTACGGGCACGAGGTGGTGGCGCGGCACAAGCGCGATGCATCCCCCGTCACCGAGGCCGACGAGCGGGCGGAGGCGCTCATCATGCCGGCGTTGCAGCAGCTCGCACCTGGGGTTCCGGTGGTGGCGGAGGAAGCGGTTGCCGCGGGCAGGGTGCCGGTGGTCGGGGAGCGCTTCTGGCTCGTCGACCCGCTCGACGGCACGCGAGAGTTCCTGGCTCGCAATGGCGAGTTCACGGTGAACATCGCCCTGGTGGAGGGCACTGCGCCGGTCCTGGGTGTCGTATACGCCCCGGCCCTGGGCCTGCTCTACGCCGGTGGCAATGATCTGGGCGCCTACGCCGAAGACTCGGTGGGCCGGCGGCCGATCCACTGCCGTCCACAGCCGGCGGAGGGTGCGACGGTGCTGGCGAGCCGGTCACACGGCGACCCCGCGGCGCTCACGGAATTCCTCGCCGGGCACCGCGTGGCCGTGCTGCGCCACGTGGGCTCCTCGCTGAAGTTCGGCATGCTGGCCGCGGGCGAAGCCGATCTTTACTTCCGCCGCGGTGTCACGATGGAATGGGACATCGCCGCGGGCCACGCCGTGCTGGCCGCGGCCGGCGGCTCGGTGATGGACCTTGCCGGGCAGCCCCTCGCCTATGGCAAGGGCGGCTTCGCGAATCCGCCCTTCGTGGCCCGAGGCCTGCCGCCCGTCACGACGGAAGGAAGTCCACCGGCCAGGTAACGACCATCTGGTCCACGTCCTTCGCGCCGAAGTCGAACTGCCGGATGCGCGCGAGCAGCTTGGCCTCCAGTTCCGAGGCCTTGAGCTCGCTGGAGACGATGCGGCAGTCCATCACCTGACCGGTCGGTGCGATCTTGAGCTCCACGACCACCTTGCCCTGCAAGGAGGGGTCTTCCCGCAGCGCCCGGTTGTAGATCGCGTAGATGGCGCCCTTGTTGCGCTCGAAGACGAGCTTGATCTCCTCGATGGAGCGCGAGGCCTTGCCACTCGCGCCCTTGTGCAGCTGGCCACCGGGGCCGGCGGCGCCATGGCCCTTCCCTGCGCCCCCGCCGCCCGCGCCACCGCCTCCCCCGCCTCCGGCCGCGCCTTCGACGAGCGTGGTGGCCCGACCGGCCAGGCCGCCGCCGCCCGTGTTGCGGCTGTACGCGGCGGTGTTGATGCCGCCACTGCCGCCGGTCGCGTTCGAGGTGATGAGCGAGCGCACCGGGACGCCGGCCTCCTGGCCCGATCCCACGCCCACGCCGGCCGCGGTGCCGATGCCTGGCCCCTGCCGGATGTCCTGCTTGAGCTGGACGGCCGCGGGCGCGCCGCGCAGCTCGGCGAGCTGGTCGGCCATGGCGAGCAGGCCGACGCCCGCCGCACGGCGGCGCGCTCCTTCGATCTCGCCCGGCGGCCGGTTCGGCAGCGGCCTTCGAGCCTCGGGCACCGGCGCCTCGCGAGAGGGCTGCACCCTCACCGGCTCAGGCTTGCGGACCGTGAATACCTGCGGCTGTGCCTGCACCTGCTTCTCGTCGCCATCCGCCTTGGGCTTGGGAGGTGGCACAGGCGCGGGCTCGCGCTCCAGCACCAACTTGGCCAGCCGTGGCGGCAGCTCCTGGGGCTGGGTACGGTCGGCCTGCGGCCGCGGCAGCAGCAGGAACAGCACGCACAGCAGCACGGTGGCAACGAGCACCCGGTTGCGGATGCGGCGAAAACGTGCCTCGTCCTGCAGTGACGCGGACCACGGCAGCACCGGAGCGCGAAAAGACACGGCGAGGGTGGCACTCATGACGCCAGCTTCCTCGTCACGGCGAAGGACACGTCGCTGAAGTTGGCGCGCGCGGCGGTGTACATCACCTTGCGCAGCAGTTGGTAGGGGATGTCCTTGTCGCCCATGATGGTCACCGCCTGGGTCTGCGCCCGCTTCTCCGCACGGATGACCTTGCGGCCGGCCTGCAAGTCGAGCTCCTCCTTGAGCGGGGCGATCAGATCGCCCGGCGAGGCCATCACCTCGGGCACGGAAGCGACGCGGCGCCCATCGACCACGATGTCGGCACTGCTGACCACCACCACCACCGTCTCGCGCGGGCTCTTGTCGGAGATCGACTGCGGCAGCTTCACCGCCTTCGAGCTCGGCAGGATCTCCACGCCTGCGGCGCTCGACAGCAGGAAGAAGATGAGGATGGTGAAGATGTCGATCAGCGACACCAGGTTCAGGTCGAGCTGGGACTGGTTGCGCGCCTGCCGGGCAGCGCGCTTTTGCAGCGGCGTGAGCTTCATAGGCTACTTCCTCGCGACCGGCGCATCGCCGATGGAGATGCCGGGGAACAGCTCGACGCGCGTCACCTTCGCGCCGTGGACCTGTTGCGTCTCGCGCACCGCGTCCATCACCTGCACGAGCACGTCATAAGGTGTGTCGGGCTGGGCCAGGACGGTGGCGGCGGTGGCCTGCGGGAAGCGCGCCTTGACCTGCTGCATGAGCGCCGACAGGCCCTTCACGTCATAGTCGCCGGCCGCCTTGGGCAGGCGCTGGATCAGGCCGCCGATACGGTCGCCGACCTCCAGCGCGTCGGGACGGATGGTGATTTCGAGCTTCAGGTCTTCGACCTTGAGCTGCTCCACGGCACCTGAAGACTGGGCCGGCAGCGTGAGGTCGAGCACCGACAGGCGGGTGAACACCGCCGTGGACAGCAGGAACGGCACCAGCACCACAATCAGGTTGATGAACGCGGTGACTTCGAGCGCCGCCGGATGCTTGCGCAGGCGTCTGACGCGCATGGTGGGCCTACCGGCTGGCAGCGGCGGACGATTCGGCCTTCACCCGCTGTACCAGGTTCAGGAAGCTGATCTTGGCGGCCTCCAGGCCGTCGACGATCTCGCTCGTGCGCGCTTGCAGGAAGGCGTGGATGAGCAGGAAGGGAATCGCCACCATCAGCGCGAAGGCGGTGTTGTTCATCGCGATGGAGATGGAGGCCGAAAGCATCTCGGCCTTCTCGGCCGGGTTGACCTGCGCAACCGCGGTGAAGCCCTTGATGAGGCCGATGATCGTGCCCAGCAGACCCACCAGCGTGATGACGTTGGCGAAGGTGGCGATGTAGTGCGTGCGCTTCTCCAGCCGCGGCACGATTTCCATCATGCCCTCCTCCATGGCGTTGTCGATGTCCTCGCGGCGGCCGGGGCTCTGCATGCGCGTGAGGCCGTGGGCCACGATCTTGCCGATGGCGGCGTCGGACTCGGAGGCGATGCCCAGCACATCCTTGAAGCGGCCGTTCTGAAGCAGCGGCAAGAGCTGGGCCCACAGCTGCCGGTTCTGGCTGCGCGCCTTCTGCAGGAAGACGAAGCGCTCGATCGCGATGGCCAACCCCAAGGCCATGATGAGCAGGCTGGGGTAGATGAACAAGCCGCTGTCCTGGAAGAACTTCACGGCGGTGTGGAAGGCATTCATCGCTCAATCTCTCCAATGACTAGAACGTCGAGTTCGGAATTGCTTGATTCACTTGGCAGCCGGCGCAGCGGGCGTGCGCAGCAGCACGTCGTACTGGATCTGGCGCCGGAATACGTCGCGGTCGACGGGTGACAACGCTTCGTCGAGCACGCTGTCCGCCGGGCGGCCGGCGAGCGCGCCGGGCAGCGGCTTCTTCCAAGGCACGATGTAGAGCACCTTGGGAAGCTCGCGGTTGCCGATGATCTGCGTGCGGTCGATCTCGGCGCGGTCCTGGCCCCATGCCGTGCCGATCCCGGCCGCGAGCAGCACCAGACAGATCTGCTTCATGGCTTTTCCTTCTGGTTGAGCGCAACGGGCGAGGGCTTGCGGTTGCGCAGGTCGGCCACCCATTTCGACACGGTGGCATCGCCGCCCGGCGAGAGGGCAAGGTAGCGGTCGTACAGCTCGAGGGCACGTGCGCCGTCGCCCAGGTACAGGTCGTGGAGGATGCCCAGGTTGAGCTGCGGCGCGGCGTAGTTCGCGTCGAGCGCCATGGCCTGCTCGTAGGCCTGGCGCGCCTGGGCAAAGCGACCCTGCATGCGGTAGGCGATGCCGAGCTGGTTGAAGTAGACCGGCTGTCGCGGGCTCGCCTGCACGGCCTTTTCGAGCGCGGCGGCCGACTCGTCGAGCTTGCCCGATTGGCGCAGCAGGAGCCCGAGGTTGGCATGCGGCCCCCCCAGTTCGGGATGCGACGCGGCCAGCGCACGCAAGCCACGCTCGGCCTGCGCGACGCGCCCTTCACGCAGGGCCCGCACGGCCTCGTCGTAGGCCCGCTGCACGCCGGGATCGACCGCCGCGGCAGCAGGCTCGACGGTAGTGGCCGATGTGGACGTCGATGCGGTCTCGGTGGGCATCACCCTGTGCATCGCGAGCTTCAGCGCGTCGACCGGCTTGTCCACCGAGGCGCAGCCTGCCAGCGCAATGGCCAGCGCAGCCATCGCACCGCGACCGGTGCAGTCAGCGTATGGCATCGATCGCCCCCTCGCTGTGTTCGTTCTTGCCGTAGCGCACCGGGCGCAGCTCGCGCAGCGCGGTAAAGCTGCGCTGCACCCAGGTGTCGTAGATGCCGGCCGTGGCCCGGCGTGCGTTCACCTCATGAAGCTCGATGGCCTTCTCCTCGAAGGGGTAGGCCTGCTCCTCCAGCATCACGTCGTACTGCTCGCGTTCCACCTTGGACAGCTTCTTCGGCCGCTCGGAGGCCAGCAGTGCGCGGCCGAAATCCTGGTACAGCGATGCGGTGTGGTAGGTGGCGGCGGTCGTCACGTCAGCCACGCCGTATTCGGCTGCCACCGCATAAGCCTTGAGAGCTTCTTCCATGCGGGCCTTCTTCAGCTTGAGCTGGCGTGCGAGAGGCTCCACCAGCGCGACCTTGCGGTAAGCCTCCAGCGCGGGCTCCGCCATGGCGAGCGCCGCCATGCCGCCAAGGTAGCGCGTGCGCGGCGTGCGGGCCGCACCGCCGCTCTGGTCGGCTTGGAAGACATCCTTCATCAAGGCCAGCTCGCGCGCCGGCTGTCCCTCGGCGCGCGCGATGCCGGCCAGGCGATAACGCACCTCCACCGCGCGCTCCAGCGGCTGGGGGTACCGCTTCATGTAGCCCTCGTAGACGCGGGCCGCGGCGGTGCGCGAACCGCCCTTCTCGTGCAGCTCGGCCGCTTGCCAGAGGGCCTCGCGCACCAGTGCCGTGTCCTTGCGGGTCGCCGCCACGCGCTCCAGCTCGGCGGCCGCCTGCGACCACCGGCCCTGTTCGAGGTACACCGCCGTGAGCTTGCTGCCCACCTCGGCCTGCAGCGGGTGCTGCGGATAGCGCGTGCGGAAGTCTTCGAGCTTGCGTGCCGCGGCGTCCCAGTCCTTCAATGCGATGAGCGCCGCCGCCGAGTCGTACTGCGCTGTCGCGCGCACGCTCGATGGCGGTGAGAGAGCCGCCACGCGATCGAAGTGTCCGGCGGCCGCGCGCAGCTCCCCGGCTTCGCGTGCCTTCTCGCCCTGCTTGTAGACCGATGCGGCCAGGCGCTCCACCAGCTCGGCGCGGGCGGCCTCCTTGTCGCCCGTCAGCGCGATCGCTTCGGCGTACGCCCGTTCCGCGCGGTCGAACGCGGCGCTGTCGAAGGCCGTATGCGCGATCACCGTCCAGGCGACGCGGCGCTGCGCGGGCGCCGCCACGGGCTGCAGCGACAGCACGCGCTGCGCCACCTTCGCCGCCTGCTCTCCGTCGTTCAAGGCGAAGAGCTTCTCGGCGGCATTCGTGAGCACGGGGCCGGCGCGAGTGTCGGCGCCGAACGCATCGGCGAAGCGCAGTGCGCTCGCGACCGCCGCCCGCTGCAGCGCGGACCGCTCGGCCGCTTCGGCTCGCCGGTCCTGCTCGGCATGCGCCAGCAGCGCGGAATAACCGGCGTCGGCACTGCGCGCGTGCGCCGGGTATGCGTAGGCCGTCTTCTCGTATTCGGTGATGGCCTCGGCGTAGCGTTGGTTCTCGTACAGCAGCTCGGCGAGCAGGAAGTTGTTCTGCGGCGCCTGCGCATCGGCAGGGAAAGACTCGAGCCAGGCGCGGTACCAGCGCACGGCCTCGTCGACGTCGGCTCGGGTCTTGCTCTTCTGCGCCTGGGCATGGCGATGCCGCGCCAGCTCGCCCAGGTGCGTCTTCACCAGCGGCTGCGCACGCTCCCAGGCCCGGGGATTCGAGCGACGGAATTCGCTCGCGATGCCGTAGCGCGTGACGTACTCCTTCTTCGCGTCGAGCGCCAGCGTTTCGAAGCCCGAGCCCTGGTAGATCTCGATCACGCGCGTCTGCAATTGCGGCGCGCGCTCATGCAGCGGATGCCTGCGAGCGAACAGGCCGAAGGTGTCGGCCGCATCCTTGACGCGCTCCTGGCGCAGGTAGAGCTCACCCAGCTGCTCGTACACGCGGAACTCGTAGCTGCGCCTGGCCGGCGTGTCCATGTACGACGCGATGGACTCGGCGCCCTGCAGGTTCGCCAGGCACAGGCTGGCGACGCGGAAGGTGTCCTCCACGAGCTCGCGGTCGGCTCGGGTCAGGCCCTGCAGCGTGTCGAGCCCGCCCTCGCCTTCGCGGTCTGCCACCTTGCGGTCGAGCACGCCGAAGAAGGAGTGCAGCGCCTCCTCCAGCCGGCCCTGCTTGAACAGCGACCAGCCGTGCATGTACAGCGCGCGCTCGTGGTACGGGTTGCCGCGATGGCCCCGGAGCACGGTCGCATAGGCCTGTTCGGCCTTCGCATACGCGCGCATGGCGAACAGCAGCTCGCCCCGGCGGAACTGCGCCTCGTCGAGGTGGGCGGTCGCGGGGTACTGCGCCACCAGCCGGTCGAGGGTGGCCATGGCAGCCTCCAGCGCGCCACCTTGCTCCTGCGCACGGGCCAGCTGGTAGAGCACGCGGTCGTTGGCCGGATCCTGCGGATAGGCCTTCAGGTAGGCCTCGTAGCGCGCGATGGCGGCGCGGTAGTCCGGGCCGGAGCCTGCGACATCGCCGGCACCGTGCCGGTCAGCAAGGTCCATCTCGAGGTCTGCCATGCGGCGCATCGCATCCGCGCGCTGCGGGGCATGGGGCGCCGCGTCGAGGAACTTGCGATAGGCGGCGATCGCCTGCTCCTCGCTCGGCGCGATACCGGGGTCCGCCGGGATCGACACCTGCCGATCCTTCAAAGAATCGAGCGTGGGCGGCTCCGGGGGCACATGGCCGCGTTGGCTGGCGCAGGCCGCCAGGCCGCACGCCACGAGAAGCGGCAGCAGCGAGCGCACGGGCTTACTGGGGCTGCGCAGTCGCATCGGTCGGGTTCCTTGCCAGGCTGGCGCGGTCGTAGAGCTGCGCCACCGCGTAGCGCGCCTGCATGGCGTACGTCGCGAGCCGCTCCTTCTGTCGGGTGAGCTGGGCCACTGCGATCTCTTCCACTTCACGCTGCTGCTCGCCCGCCAGCACCGTGACACGGGGGATGAGCACCTCGATGCGCTCGCCGAGCGCGGCAATGCGATGCCCGTAGGCATCGAAGCGGGCCGGCTCGTCGCGTTGCGCCTGCGCGAGCGCGGCCTCGCGCCGCTGCGCGTCGGCCACCTGCCGGTCCATGGCGTCCATGCCCTTCCGGGCGGCCCAGGCACGAGCCGGGAGCTCCTGTGCCAACTGCCAGGTGAGCGCGCCGGCCGCGAGACGGGCCCGCTCACGGGCGCCGTCATGCTCGGGCTCGCTCCCGAGCCTTGCGAGGGTCGCGCGCACGGCGGCCAGGCGCTGCAAGAGCTCGCGCTGCCGCTCGTCGGCATAGGCGAACCCGTCGGCGGCGGCGGTCGCATCGGCAAGCTCGCCGGCCAGCGCATCGCGGCGCTGCTGGAGCGTCGTCATGCCCAGTGCAGTGCCCTGCGCACCGGCGAGCACCTGGGGCAGCCGCTGCGCGTAAGCCCGGCGGCGGTTGTCCAGCATGTCGCCGAACACCGAGAGCTGCTCGCGCCAATGCTGCAGGTTGCGGCCGAGGAAGAGCAGGTCGCGCAGGTTCTTGAACGCTTCCTGGAACTCATGCTTAGCGAGCACCTGCGTGAGGTGCCCGGCATGCGGCATGTCGGGCACCACGCGCAGCGTTCCCGAGGCACCCATGGTGCCGGCGGAGTTGGCGTCCAGCAGCCCCTCCACCAGCTTGCCGGCGCGGATGGCCGCGATGGACTCGTCGAGCTTCCCGCTCTCGCGCTCGAAGAACTCGATCGCCTCCTGGTAGCGCGCCAGCGAGTGCCCGTAGGCGCCCAGCTCAGCATATGCATACGGCACGGCAATGCGCGCTTCCAGCACGGCGGCATCCGATGCGTCGCGCTCCATAAGCTCCATCCACGGCACCAGTGCCTCCTTGGGCTGATGGAGCGAGGCGGCGGCCCAACCGAAGCCGAGCAGGGCCTTGTTCGAATCCATGGCCGCGAGGCGCACGCGCGAGAGCGCCTCGCGTGCCGCTTGCGGACGCTCACCGTGCAAGGCGGCATAGCCCAGCGCGACATTGGCGCGGTCGCGCAGACCACGGAACTCCTCGACCGGCATCTCGGCCGGCGTCGGCGAGCGGCCGAGTTCGTCGAGCATCGCCATGCCGCGCTCGGCATCGCCGCTGCTCACGAGGGCCACGCCCAGGTTGAAACGCGCATACCAGGCGGCCTTGCCCTGCTTCGTCATCGCGGCCAGCACACGGGCGGCTCCGGCGTGATCGCCGCGGGCCATGAGCAGGTTCGCCTGCAGCAGGCCGCACTCCTCCTCCAGCTCGCCGGGCAGCACGCCATCGATGCGGGCCAGCGCTTCCTCGGCCTCGGCAAGGAAGCCACGCTGGTAACGGATCTTGGCGAGGAAGAACCAGGCACGACGGCGCACCGACGGCGCTGCGCCGTGGTTGATGAGCTCGGCGAAGATGCGCCCGGCCTCGCGATGCAGGCCGTAGGACAGCAGCATGCCGCCGCGCAGCAGCTCGGCTTCGTCGGCATGCAGCACGACACGGCCGAAGTGCTGCGATGCCATGAGCGTGGTGATGGCGGTGAAGTGGCTGTCCTGGAAGAAGTGGAAGAGTGCATCGCCGTAGTACGGCTCGCGCACCGGCTGTGGCACCGGCCCGGCGGGCGGCTCGGCGGCCTGCGCGACGAGGGCGGCGCACATCGCGGCGGCCAGCCCGGCGTGGCGGATGAAGCGGCGCAGTCGCATCGCGGCTACTGCCAGACCTTCACGTCGAACTCGGGCTGCAGCTTGGCCGACGAGTCCTTGATGCGCAGCTCGATGTACTTGGGATCCGTGCCCTTGTCGAAGCGCACGGTGGCGCCGCGCTTGTAGTCGCGCGTGTGCGGGCCACGGCCAGTGAAGTAGGCCACGACCTCGTGCGTCCCTGCCTTGAGGTTGCCCAGGTACAGGCGCTGCACGCCGCCCCGATGCAACGCCTGCACCTCCAGCGGCGTGTAGAGATAGTTGGCAACGACCTTGTCGTCGAGCCTGACCTGCACCGAGTCCAGCTCGAAAAGCTTGCCTACGTCCATGGACACGAACACCGCCACCTGCGTGCCGGCGGGGAACAGCAACTCTTCCTCCAGCACCAGCAGATCGCGGTTGAGCTTGATGACGTCGGCCTTGGCATCCTGGATGCGGGTGTCCAGCGCCGTGCGTGCGTCGGGCTCGCTGGCCGCAGCAGCGGGCGGGGTCGCGGCAGGCGGGTCGCTCGCGGCGTGCGCGCAAGGCGTCCATGCGAGGACGGCGACGAGCATCGCGGCAAGGAGGGTGCGGCATCGGATCGGCATGGAGGTCACTTCGGTCACTTCCGTGTCAGTAGGTCGCCGTCAGGTACAGCGAGAGCACGTTGGCATTGAAGGCATAGGGCTGGCCGGTGCGCACGTCCGTGTAGTCCTTGTAGCGGTAGTTGACGAGCTCCCAGGAACCGTGCGCCTTGAGCTCGTACCGGCCCGGCTCGCGCTTCCAGTCGTAGGACAGCCGCGCGCCGAGGCCGACACTCGTGTAGGTGCTGAACTGGCGGTTGCGCGTGACGTAGAGCATTTCCGCCGTCGCGTTGTCGCTGTAGAACAGGGCCTTGTCCTGCGTGTACAGCCGCACCGTGGCATCGCCCAGCCAGCGGTCGCGCAGGTACCGGCGGTAGCCGGCCTCCACCGTGTGCGCCTTGACGTCCCAGTTGTCCCAGAAGTAGCGGTACTGGCCATGCAAGGCATCGCGCGAGCCGAGGTCGACCGTGGTGCGCAGCGCGATGGCGCGCGACGATCGCGTGCGCGGCAGCCGCTCCGGCACCGCCGCGCCGAAGACGCGCGCCACGCGATAGGGGCTGGCCAGGAAGCCGTCGTCGGCGATCGCCTCGAAGTTCGCGCTCATGAGCCAGCGCGGCGTGAGGATCTGCGTGACGCCCAGCCGGTACTGCCAGTGAGTCACGCCGTCGAAGTAGCCCGAGTTGCCCTTGCGGCCGACCTTGTCGCTGGAACGGGTGGTGCCCATCGTCACCGTCGTCATGCCGCCGAAGGTTTCCTGGCTCACGTCGATGCCGGCGCTGGAAACCTGGTAGTCGGGCTCCTTGCTGTTCGACGCCGACAGCGTGATCTGCGAATCTCGCACCACGTAGTCGGCGCCGAAGCCGACCTCCTTGCGCGTCTCCTTGTAGGGGCTCGCGGTGGTGACCACGTCGATGGAGGCGCTGCTCACGGCATCGACGTAGTACGAAGCCGAGAGCGACACCTTGTCGGCCATGCTCTTGCGCACAAGCAGCGCAGGGCCGGAGGCCGTGAGCCCGCCTCCCTTGTAGACATGCAGCATGGCCTCGGCGCTGTCCTCCGGCAGCGTGACCGCGCGGCCCGTGCCGGCGGCCAGCACGCCGCCCAGCACCCCGGCGGCCCGGGCCAGGCCAGCGTAGGGCACGCGCGCCAGCATCGCCAAGCAACGACGCCATGCACGGAACATGCGACGACCTAGGCTACTTGCACCCACAGCCGCCTCCTTGCACGCCGGAGCCACCACGCGAGGCCTCGCGCACGTCGCGCACGTGCTCGCGGTGCTTGTCGGACAAGGCCGAGCCGGTGCCAGGCTTCATGATCGGATCGGCCAAACGCTCACGCTCGTAGGGCTTGACCCAGGGCTGGACAGAGCCACAGCCGGCCAGCGCGCAAGCGACGGCCAACGTGGCGAGCGGCCGTGCCGCGATGAGGGTGGCGTTCATTCCTTCAGCAAGTCCCGGATCTGCTGCTCGTAGGTCTGCTCCATGCCTTCGCGATAGCCTCGATGCAGGAAGCGCGCGCGGCCGTCGCGGTCGATCAGCACCGTGGCGGGCATGGCGTTCAGGTCGTAGAGCCGGCTCACACGCTTGTCGGTGTCGAGCAGCACGGGAAACTTCAGGCCGAGCCGGGTTGCGAGCTCGGCCGCGGCCCTCTCGTTCTCATCGATGTTCACGCCCAGCAGCACGAAACCCGAAGGCCGGTACTTCTCGTAGAGGCGGTTCAGGTGCGGCATCTCCTGCCGGCACGGGCCGCACCACGTGGCCCAGAAGTTGACGAGCACCACTTGCCCGCGCTGCTCCTGCAGCCGCAGGTTGGGGCCATCGAGCCGGCGCAAGGTGAAGTCCGGCGCGGGTGCCGAGGGCGCGACGATCGGCCACGCAGCCGAGGCGCAAACGCCCAGTACAGCGGCCAGGCACACGCGCGCCACGCCTCGCAGGACCCATCGGTGCGTCATACGTGCGCTCCCTTCAGAAGTAGTACGACAGCCCGGAGGTCAGCTCCAGGTTCTGCGTGGTCTGCCGCCTGCCGAGCAGGTCGATCGAATAGACGTGGTCGCGCATGTCGACCTGCATGGACCAGCGGTCGGCGAGCATGAGCCGCACGCCCAGGCCGAAGTTGAAGGTGTGCCTGCGCTGCTCGATGAAGCGCGTGCTGCCCACACCGCCTATCAGGTAGATGGCCGTGGCCTTGGCGCGGTTGCTGCCGATGAACACCTCGCCCGGCAGCACGTTGTAGCCGGCCGAGATGTTGTAGTAGGAGAGCTTCTCCTTCGGATCGGTGAACACGCCGCCCGGCAGGATCTGGCGGAAGTTCTCGTCGCTCACCTTCGTCTGCGCCAGCGTGGCCTGCACGAAGACGTCTTCGCTGAGGTGGTACCCCAGGCGCAGGCCGGCCACTGCGCTGGACCCGAAGTTCTCGGTGGAATAGGTGCCGGCGAAGAGGCCGACCTCGATGTCCTTGGAGGGAAAGCGCGGCAGCCGGATCTCCCGCCGCTCGACTTGCGGCTGGATCACCTGCTCGCCGGCAGGCTGAGGTTGCTGCTGCGCCCACGCAGCAGCCGGCATGGCCGCACAAGCGGCGAGCAGCGCCGCGGCAAGGAGCGAGTCGACGGATGTCTTTGGAATCATGGTCGTCGGATCAGAAGAAGAACGCGAGCCCGGCGGTGAAGGCCTTGAACTCGCTGGAGCGCGTGTCGGCCACGAAGGCGGTGTGCAGCGAGTAGTCCGCACGCAGAACGAAACGCTCGGTGAGATGCCAGCGCACGCCGATGCCGGCATGCGCGAGCTTGGCGTCGGTGGGCAGCGCGCCCACGAGGCTCAGTTGAGGCACATTGCGAAAGCGCCCGAAGCCCACGCTGAAGAAGGGCGACAGCCGGCGATCCGACCACGGCTCCGACACGAGGTCGACGTGCCAGAAGCTGCTGCCCGAATAGAGCCCCTGCACCTGGCCCAGGTCGCCCTCCAGGCTGAGCGTTTCGGACATGCGCCAGCCGGTCCAGAGCTTGAGCATGGGCTCGCCCTCGAAGCGGCCCCAACCCGCGCCGAACTGCACCCTGCGGCGCAGGTAGTCGTCGAGCATCACGTCGCGGAAGGTCTTGGTTCCGCCGGCCTCGGTGATAGTGGTCTCCAGCTGCCGGCGATGCACCCACCCGACCTTGCCGCCTTCGGTGCGGACCTTGTACCAGTCGGTGTGCCGAAGCTCGATCTCGATCCACTCCGACCGCCCGGCCACGAAGAACACCGGGTAGCCGCGGCCGGGGCCAGTGCGCAGCTCGATGTATGGATCGGTCACCTGCAGCCGTTCGGGCGTCGGCTCGGCCGCACGGGAGGGCATGGCAGCCAGCGCGCACCAACCCAGCAGCGAGACCACGACGATGCGCGCCGCCGCACGGCGCAAGAGCGTAGGCAGGGCTCTCATTGGGTGTTGCAGGCTCCGGTGGCCGGATCCGGCGGCGTGAACATGGCGCTGCTGGCGGCGCTGCTGAACTCGTTCTGGCCCTGCGCCACCGGATGGGTGATCCAGTACTCGATCAGGCGGGCGTTCGGGTCCTGCGTGTTCTCGAAGATGAGGCCGCCGCCGTGCAGCACTTGGAACACCAGCGGCTTGGTCAGCAGCCGGCTCTGCAGAGGCACGCCGACGAGCACCGAGCCGCGCGCGGAGTAGTAGTTCTTGTACATGTCGGTCGCGCGGATGGCCTCCGGCGTCATGGCAGCGTCGTCCACGTCGACCCCGGCGGCCGAGGGAACGATGCGGAAGGCACCACCCGCCCCGGTAGCGTTGTCGTGGCAGCCCGAGGAGGCGCAGGTGTTGGTCGACACCGTGCCGCCCTGGTGGATCTGCAGCTGGGCCAGGAAGATGGGGTTGATGCACTTCTGGTAGTACACGAACGACAGCGCCTGGCCGGAGGTCTCGGCCGGGTTCTGTACGAGCGGCGGGTTGTCCAAAGGGTTGGAGCCCGAGCCGCCGCACCCGGCCAACCCGGCCGCAAACGCAGCCAGGGCGAGCACAGCGGGCGCGCGGCGGCGCGTGAGACGAGCGAACGGCATGGTCAGGGGCAGCCTGTGCGGATCCAATTGGCGATGGCGTCGTAGTTGGCGCTGCCCACCGGAAGCACGGCCGTGCCCTGCCCCTGCGCCCCGGCGGGATGCGGCACGGTGGACGGCCGCGACAGCAGGAAGTTGGACGCCGGAGTGCAGGCGTTGGAGATCATCGACAGCGTGACGCCGTAGTCGCCCTCGGGGTCGCCGGTCAGCACGAAGCGGTTGTGGGCGAACGAGCTGCCCGCGGCCACGCCGTCCTCGCTGCTGCCTACCGCCTGGTGGCAACCCGATGCGCAGGTACTGCGGAGGATCGGAAACACCTGTTCGGCGAACGTGGCCTCACTCAAGCCGCTGATGCTGCGCACGTTGTTGCCGGCACTGAACGGATCGTTGTAGTACTGGCCGCCCAGATCCATCCACTCGGCGATGAGGCGCTTCTCCGCAGCGTTGAGCATCGTGGCGTGGTTGGGAGCGCCGGCCGGCGGGTTGGGATGCGCGGCGCGTGCCGCGCTGCCGGCCATCAACGTTTCGCCGAACAGGATCTCGGTGAGCCGGCTCTTGCGTGCCAGGCCGATCGCTTCACCTTCGCTGGCGCTGGTGTCGACCAGCGCCGGGCCACGCTCGATGACGGGCACGCCGTCTTCGATGCGGGTGCGCGGCAGGCCGGTGGCCGTGTCGATCACCGGGTCGCCCATGAGCAGCTCCTCGTACGACGTGAGCCGGCCGGTGCCCGCCACGCCCGCGCGCAGGTCGAGCTTGGCCGGGTCGCTGTGGCAGCTGGTGCAGGTGTTGGCACCTCGGTCGCGGGTCCACAGCGGCTGGATGTGCTCGGGGTAGTTGATGATCCCGTTGGCCGGCACCGCCGTGGCCAGGTTGTCCGCAGCGTTGGCGTTGCCGGTGTAGCGCAGCGCGATCGTGCTGCGCGCGCTCACGCCGGCCTTGGCCGTGTCGGCCCAATGGTCCGTCCACAGCAGATCGGCCATCAGGCTCAGCGCGGCGCTGTCCAGCCGCGTGCGGGTGGAGGCCATGGTCTCGCCGGATCGGTGCTCGGCCGCCATGGCTGCCAGCCAACTCTGAGGCACGCTGTTCACCACGGCACCCGAGTTCAGCGCGGCACCGCGACGCGGGCTGTGGCAGCCGTCGCAGGTGCGCCGCTCGCCGGGGCGCACCTGGATCCAGTTGGTGTGCGTCTGGAAGGCGCGGCCCTTCTCGTCGATGACCGCCAGCGCGATGGGCACGTCGGCCGGCACCTTCAGCTTGAACGACCCATCGGGCTCGATGGGCGCATAGCCGAGGATCTGCTGCATCTCGAAGTCCGTCTCCCCGATTGCGCTGCGCAGGCCCATGGTGCTGGTCGGGGGCGCGACCGCGCGGACGGCTCGCACGAAGCGCGCCGGCGAACAGCGGTAGGCCGGATCGGCCGGATCCTTCATGCGCGCGAGGTCGGCCACGAGCGGCCTCGTGTCCGTTGCGTCGGTCGGAGCGATCTTCGGGATCGCCGTGGTGCAGCCTGACGCGAGGTCGGCCCCGGCGAGCACCGGGTCGCCCATGCGGCCCAGGCCGTCGGTGTCATAGACGCTGCGCACTTCGAGCAGGCCCATGTCCTCGCCGGCCAGGGTGGTGTCGATGCTCGTCGGATCCACCGCGTTGGGCTCGTCGCGCGCCAGAAGCGCGACGGGGTCGGTGTACATGTACCCCTCGGGAGGCGTCGCCACGGGGCGCCACATCCTGGTGGCCGGGTCGACCATGTAGATGGCGTAGCTCGGCGGCGCGTCGTCCTGCAGCTCGTCGGCCTCGGCGGCGGCTCGGGTGCGGTTGCGGTCGGACAGCCGCGCCATCTCCGCCTGGGTGAGATCGGCACAAGGCACCACGTCGCCGTTGCGCGTGACCTCGCAGGGCCGGAAGGCCACCAGCACGCGATCGGTGCCGTCCCACAGCGGATACGGGGTGCTGACACGCCCGTAGCGCGACAGGCCGCGCCCGAAGCTGAGCTGCTTGTCCGCATCGGTCGGCTGCGACTGGCCGCCCTGCGCCGGCACCTGCGGGCTGACCGGCGTGTTCTGCTCGGAGTAGTTCGCCACGTCCACGAACACCAGCGCCCCACCCTCGTCCGTGCCCGACAGCGGCATGAGGTCGGACGACACGTGGCCCTTGTACCGGCCGTTCGGGTCCATGTCGCGCGGGTGCAGGAAGCTGTTGCCGTCGCTGTGCGCGCCGTAGAGCACGAACATGTCGGTGCCGTCGGGCTTGACGCGGAAGATCTTGAAGTGGTTGCGGCCGCCGACGTGGTCCCAGCGCGAGAACATGATGTCGCCGTTGGGCCGCACCACCGGGTTGCGGTCGTGGCTCTGATTCACCGAGATCTGCGTGATGTTGCCGCCGTCGGCATCCATGGTGTGCAGGTTCATCACCCGCTCGCGCTCGTATTCGTCGAGGGCGAAGTAGGTGCGACCGAGCGCCTGACTGCGCGATTTCAGCTGGCGGTTGGAGGTGAACACGAAGCCCCGACCGCCCGGGAGGTAGGCCGGATCGGCATCGTCATCCTCGGTGGAGCTGGTCAGGCGCCGGAACTTGCCGTCGGCCAACCCGCCCTCGGTGGTGTCGTACTCCCAGATGTTCCAGCGCCCGGTGCATGCGGGCTGCCCTTCGATCGTGGATGTGTTTGCCGAAGGGCAGCGCATCGCGAAGACGATCTTCTTGCCGTCGTAGGACACCTCAGGGTCCGACACGTCGCCTTGGCCCTGCGTGTAGCGCGCCGTGATGTTGATCTCGGGTGCGCTGACAGAGGACTTCTCCCGGATGATGAGGTCGCCGCCCGGTGCAGTAGGTGCACCGTTGGTCGGGTTCGCCATGATCGACGTGGAGCGCTTCACGTACGCAATGGGTACATCGCCCTCCACCGTGGCCTCGCCGCTGCCGCTGCCGCAGCCCGCCGCCACTGCGGCGGCAACCGCCACAGCGACCAGCGCGAGCACGCCTTTCCCTCCAATGTGCTTCATGTCGTGGTTCCCCTCGTTGGATCCGATACGCCGAGCGAGACGTTTCATGCCGATTGTTCTGGCGAAGCCGCCAGCAGCCCGGTCGAGTAGTGCAGTTGTCCAGCGGCGTCGACCACGACTGCGTCGACTCCCCCCAGCGACTCCACGAGCCGCATGCCTTGTTCCACGCCCAGCACGAACACCGTCTTCGACATCGCCTCGGTAGTCAGGCCGTCGGCCGCGATGATGGTCACGCTGTGCACGCCCGAGGGCGACTTGCCGGTCTTCGGGTCGATGAGGTGATGGCAGCGCTCGCCGCCCACCTCGAAATAGCGCTCGTAGTCGCCGGAAGTCGAGATGGCAACGTCCTCGAGCGGCAGCATCGCGACCACCTCGCCTTCGCGACGCGGGTGGCGGATGCCGATGGTCCAGGGGCGCCCGCGCCGGTCGCCGATCACTCGGCTGTCGCCACCCGCACTCACGATGGCATGGGCGATGCCATAGCGGCTCAGGATGGCCGCGCCCATCTCCACGGCATGGCCCTTGGCGAAACCGCCGAGGTCGATGCGCATGCCCTCGCGCTCGAAGCGCACGCTGCGCCGCCGGGCGTCAAGCTGCAGGCGCTCCCAGCCCACCACCTCGCGGGCACACGCCAAGGCTTCCTCCGAGGGCCGGACTGCCAGTCGATAGTCGTACAGATGACCGACGCTGGCGTAGGTGATGTCGAAGGCGCCGCCCGAAAGGCGGGAGAACTCGATCGCGCTGGCGAGCAGATGGAACATCTCCTCGCTGACCGGAACGTCGGCCGTGGCCGCTTCGCGGTTGATGCGCGAGAGGTCCGAATCGGGTTTGAAGGGGCTCATGGCCCGGTCGATGCGGTGCATCTCCGCCATGACCGCGCGTATGGCCGCTTCCCCGACCTCGCGGTCCTCGCTCCACAGTTCGACGCGTATGGCGGTCCCCATGATCGCCTCCTCGCGTGCAAGCCACCCTGCCTCTTGATCGGATGGCAAACCGCTGGTGCCGGCCTGCGAGGCTGGCGCCAAGAACCTTGATTGCATGGCTAGCACCGCCCCTGCGCCACGCGTAGAACCTTGCCTATGAACGAATCCCGACCCTCACCGAATCGCTGCACGCCGCTTCCCGCATGTGTTTGTTGGAATGAATAACGCCTGCCCTGGCATCACGAGGCCAGATCACGCACTTCATGTGCCTGCGCAAGCGGCGGCATCTTGAAGCCTGCGCATCGTCGAAATTGCCAAATCCTCCGCAAAACGTGCAGCTTTTACATTGCGTCGCCAAAGAAACATGACGGTTCTTGGCATCTGTGCGTGCAAGCGAATCAATCGTGTGCGAACGCAACGTTTTGCAGGCTGCTGCTTCCCATGGAGCACAAGGCACGCGCGTTTATCCTCCCGCGCCAAGCCCACCGCTGGACTGCACGGTCCCTTGCCGTTGTGACGCCCTCGCCCATCCTTGTCGCCCCGCGGCTGTCCGCCATCGACCTCGCCTGCCGGCGCGGAGGGCGGTTGCTCTTCCAACATGTGGCCTTCGAGCTGCCACCCGGCCGTCTCGCCTGGGTGCGCGGGCACAACGGGCGGGGCAAGACCAGCCTGCTGCGCCTGGCCGCAGGGCTGTCCTCACCGGAGCACGGCGAGGTCCTGCTCGACGGTCAGCCCGTGCAGCGAGCTTCGGATCGGCGGCCGCTGTACATCGGCCATGCCAATGCACTGAAGGACGATCTCACCGCCACGGAAGCGCTGCAGTTCCTGCTGCGGCTGCATGGGCGAGCATGGGACACGGTCACCGCCCACGCCGCCTTGCAGCGACTGGGCCTGCCCGGGCGAAAGCAGGCTCCAGTGCGCACGCTGTCGCAAGGTCAGCGCCGACGCGTGGCGCTCGCGCGCCTGGCGGTGGAAGACGAGGCGGCGCTGTGGATCCTCGACGAGCCGTTCGATGCGCTTGACGCGGACGGTGTCGCGACACTCAACCAACTGCTCGCCGACCACCTGGCGCGCGGCGGCAACGTGCTGCTCACCAGTCATCTGCCGCTCGATGCAGAACGCCTGCGCCCGCTGCGTATCGATCTGGACGGCCATGTCTGACCTGTTCCGTGCCGTCTATGCGCGCGACTTGCGCCTGGCATTGCGCCGGCGGATCGAGGCGTTGCTGCCGGTGGCCTTCTTCCTGGTCGCAGTGAGCCTGTTCCCGCTCGGCGTGGGACCCGAACCCCAGACCTTGCGAGCCATCGCGCCCGGCGTCGTGTGGGTCGGTGCCCTGCTGGCCGCCATGCTGTCGCTAGGCACGCTGTACGGCGCCGACCATGCCGACGGCTCGCTTGAACAGATGCTGCTCGCACACCGCGACGCGGTAGCCGTGGCCGCGGCCAAGGCGGCCGCACACTGGACGCTCACCGGCGCACCGTTGGTGGCGGCGGCTCCCGTGATCGGACTGCTGTTCGGCCTGCCTGCCGACATCATCGGCGTGCTGATGCTGACGCTGCTGCTAGGTACGCCCACGCTGAGCCTGCTCGGCTCGGTGGGCGCTGCGCTGACGCTCGGCTTGCGTAGCGCGGGCCTGCTCGTGGTCCTGGTCGTGCTGCCCCTGGCCGTACCCACGCTGGTCTTCGGTACAGGGGCCGTTGCTGCCGTGGAGGCCGGGCAGTCGGCCGAGGGTCACTTCTCGATCCTCGGGGCGCTCTTCATCTTCACCGCGCTCACAGCTCCAGTGGCCACCGCGGCCGCGCTGCGCATGGCCGCCGACTAGACGGCGCGCAGCGACCTTCACAACGAGAAAGCCCCCGGACAGCGCAAGCCGTGCGGGGGCAAAGGGCGCCGCCAGTGCGGCGCCGGAAAGCACAACGGATCTCAGGAGGAACGCTTGGCGCGGGAACCCGGGGTCTTCGCGACCGTGCCACTCACGGCCTCGACATTGGCTTCGGCCACGTCGGCGGCCTGCTTCACGGCCTTCTGGATGGTGTCGTAGGCGCTGCTTGCAGCGGCCACGGCGGACTTGACGAAGGCCACGGCGTTGTCCGTGCCGGCCGGTGCATTCTTCGCGGCCTGCTCCAGCGTGGCGGTGAACGCGCTGCGGGCTTCAGCAGCGGTTTCCTCGACGACGCGGGCGATCTCGGCGTTGGTGGCCGAAACGATCTCATAGACCTGGCGACCGTAGGCCGAGAACTTGTCGGCATTGGGCTGCAGCGCAGCGGCTTGCACGGCGAACAGGCTGGACGGGTCCTTCACGACCAGCAGGCTCTGCGCGGTCTCTTGAGCTTCGGCCAGCGAGGCCCTGCCGGCTTGCAGGTTGAGCTGGGCCAGCTTCTCGACGCCTTCCAGCGCCTTGGCGGCGATGGTGAAAACATTGCCCACAGTGGTTTTCTGGGCAGCAACGATTTGTTCGACGGTCAACATGTCAGGGATTCCTCAGGGCTGAATGGACAGAGCGATGCTGCACTGCAGCATGTCAAGGATTCTAGGGGCTTTCCCACGGGATTCAAGCAATTTCGTGAGACGGGGCAAAACCGCGTCCTACGCTTGGTCTCCAAGCTGGCGGCTTCGATGCTCAGGCGGGCAGCAGTTGCGCACGGGCGGCCATGGTGACTGCCGCAACGCAAGGGTGGCGGATGCGGCGTTCCGCGGACACCGCATAGAACTCCTCCACGAGTTCGTCACTGCGGCCCAGCACCTTCACTGCGTACTGCTCGCAGGTCTCGGCCTCGAGCACGGTAGGCGACATGAATACGCCGCGGCCTTCGCGGCCGAAGGCCTGCATGAGTGCGGCATCGTCGAACTCCCCCACCGGCCGCGGACGCAGGCCCTGCTGCTCCAGCCACAGCTCGAGCTTGCGACGCATCGCGGACGAGGTGCCCTGGATGAGCATGGGCGCCCCGTCGAGCACCTGAGGGAAACGACCCTTCAGCGTGCGTGTCAGGCCGGGGGCGGCGAAGAAGCTCATGGCCGTGCTACCCAGCGCATGGTTGAACGCGCGCACGCTGAACTGCCTGCCCATCGGCTCGTCCGCCAGCACCAGATCCAGCCGGTGCACGGCCAGCTGGGCGAGCAGGTCCGGGAACTTTCCTTCGTGGCACATCATGCGCACCTGGTGCGCAGCGGCCAGCGCGGGCTCCAGCAGCCGGTAGGCGATGGCCTTGGGCACGGCATCGGCAATGCCTACGCGGAACTCCAGCATGCCGCCTTCCGCACTGGTCGACCGGCCCAGCGCAGCTTCGAGCTCGGCCCCAAGGGCGAAGATGCGGTCTGCGTAGCCCAATGCCACGCGACCGTCGTCCGTGAGTTCGAGCGTCCGGCCGCGCTTGCGCAGGAGCTTGCAGCCCAGCCGCTCCTCCAGCAGCTTGATCTGGCCGGACAGCGTCTGAGGGCTGGTGTGGAGCTGCTCGCCGGCGCGCACCACCCCGCCTGCCTGTGCGGTGGCCCAGAAGTAATACAGGTGCTTGAAGTTGATGGGCATGCCTGCGCCTTTCGCATCTCATGTCAATGATGCGGTTTTCCGGAAGCATTGACGCCAAAAATTCGAATTTACCGGAGGCTGGGCGCCGCCTAGAGTCCTAGTCTCGCCCGTCTTTCGGGCGTGCACCCGTCAACTCCCGCCGCATGCCGATGGAATTCCTGCTCGACCCCAACATCTGGATCGCCTTCGCGATGCTGACCGCCCTGGAAATCGTCCTGGGGGTGGACAACATCATTTTCATCTCCATCCTGGTGGGCCGCCTGCCCCGCGACAAGCGCGACATGGCCCGGCGGCTGGGCCTGGCTTTCGCCATGCTGACGCGTCTGGGGCTGCTGTTCTCGCTGAGCTGGGTGATGAGCCTCACCGCCGACCTGTTCACCGTGGCGGGCCAGGGCATCAGCGGGCGCGACATCGTTTTGCTCCTGGGTGGCCTGTTCCTGCTCTACAAGGCCTCGCACGAGATCTTCGTGGAGGTGGAGGCGCGTGACCTGCACGGGCCGGGTCCCACACCGGCCGACGTGGCAAGCACTCAGCGGAACCTGCTGTTCAGCGTCATTGCCCAGATTGCCGTGATCGACATCGTCTTCTCGCTCGATTCCGTGATCACCGCCGTGGGCATGGTCGACCAGATCTGGGTGATGGCCGCAGCCGTGATCGCCTCCGTGGGCGTGATGCTGGTCGCTGCCAAGCCGATCGGCGAGTTCGTCGACCGCCATCCTTCGGTGAAAGTTCTGGCGCTGGCCTTCCTCGTGATGGTGGGCATGGTGCTCACCGGCGAGGCTTTCGACATGCACGTGCCCAAGGGCTATGTGTACGCAGCCATGGCGTTTTCGCTCGCCGTGGAAGCGCTCAACATCCGCGCGCGCGCCAAGCGCCTGGCAGCGGCTGCGAGTGCCTGAGTAGTTCCGGCGACAACCTGCTGCATCGTGTTACCAATATTCCGAGGAAGGGGCGGAACTTCGCACCGACTGCGCCGCTCCTGCCTACCCCCGTTCCCGACGTGCGGCACCGACCTACTGTTCTCGTACACCCAGGAGATGTCCATGGTCGCTGAATCCAGAAGACAAGAAAGCGAGGCCGCCGCGCGTGCTCTGGCACTCGTGGTGAGCGTGAACGGCCGTATCGAACCGTGTGAATTGCGCGCCCTGGATTCGCTGGATGCGTACCGACGCATGGGTGTCAGCCGCGATCGCTTCGTCGAACTCGCGCGGGCATGTCTTGAGGAGCAGGCTCGCGGCGGACACAGTAGCCCGTGGTTGCCGCTGGCGCAGCAGCTTTATGTCGACGAGGTGCTGCTCAGCGTGCGTGATCCACAGCAGCGGCTGCTCGTATGCCGGCTTGCCGCCGCGGCGATCACGGCCGACGGGCGCGTGACGAGCAACGAGCGCAGGCTGTACGACCACGCGCTCGTAAGCTGGCAGATCAGCCAGAGCATGGTGACGTGGGCGATCATGAAGGATCCCGTCCACTGAACATCCAGCCCGGCACGGCAGTTCTTGGTGTGCCAGGGGTCCCGGTCAGACGGTGCCTCAGTGCTATCGTTTTGCGTCACGCTCGGCTCGCGTGCCTGTGGACAAGGGGGCGCGCCGGGTGACCAACGAACTAGGTTCAGCTTGCCGGGGGATCCAACTTGTCGCACCGAGGGGACACGCACAACGCTTTCGACTTCATGCGCATGGCCGCCGCCATGGCAGTGCTGTACAGCCACAGCTACGCGCTTTATGGCTTGCAGGAGCCTCTGGTCGCGTCACTCGGCGAGACGTGGGGCTCGCTTGCGGTGGGGATCTTCTTCGTGGTCAGCGGATTTCTCATCTGCCAGAGCTGGGACCGGGATCCCCATGTCTTTCGCTTCGCCGTTCGGCGCGCGCTGCGCATCATTCCCGGCCTGGTCGTGGCGGTGTTCTTCACCACGTTCGTGGCGGGCACCGTATCGACCAGCATGCCGCTGGTCGAATACGTTTCTGATCGAGAGACCTGGGCATTCTTCTTCAACAATGCCAGCCTGATTGCTGGCATTGACGTTCTGCCCGGCGGATTTGCAGACACGCCGCACAAGGGTGCGAATGGGTCACTGTGGACTCTTCGCTATGAAGTGTTGATGTATGCGGCCCTGGTGCTGCTGGCGCTGACCGGACGTCTGCGCGCCTGTTGCGTGGCCGCGTTCGCCGCATGTTCAGCCGGTTGGATCGGCATGGACTATCTCGAGGCGAAGCAGTACAAGCTACCGCTGCCGCTTCTGTGGAAGCTGCACGTTCACTTCGACGTCTACCGCATGGCCAAGCTCGGCGCGCTTTTCTTTGCCGGGAGCTGCTTCTATCTCTGCAGACACCGGATACCGGCATCCCCGGTCATCGCTCTGTTGTTCCTCGCGATGCTCATGTGGGTGCCTGCCGAATGGGCTGCACTGGCGCTGCTCATGGTTGTGCCCTATGCCACGCTGACGCTGGCGCGGTCAGCGCCCAGCGTGTTGTGTGACATGCACGGATGGGATCTGTCGTACGGGATCTATGTCTACGCATTCCCGGTCCAGCAGCTCGTCTCTCAGTTCTGCCTGGCACACGACCTCGGGTGGTTCGCCGCGCTGTGGATGGGCATGGCCGTCACGCTCCTGCTGGCTGCAGCCTCGTGGGTGTACGTAGAGAAGCCGGCCCTGGCGCTCAGGCGCCGCTTCGCCCGACCGGTCTTGCAAGCGCAGGGAGCATGAATGCTCGGCTCACTTGCCTCCATGTAGCCTAGGGCGAGTCAGGGTCCACTCAACCCAGCTCGTCAAGACTGTGTGCGCGCCGGCAGCGGCAAGCCGCCGGGCCGCTGCCGGCGTATGAGCAGGTTGTGCGCCTCCCATTGCGCGCCCGGCTCCATGGGCGTCAGATAGCGCACCTCGCTGCCGCTTTGCACCGCGATCGGCACGCCGTTGTCGAAGAGCAACCGGTTGCCCGGGAGCCTGGGCACCTTCTCGCCCGGCGTGACGATGCCTGCCAGGTTCAGCGGATCGGCCGCCGAGATGGACACGCGTTCGCGCCCGGGATGCTGGCCCGTGCGGCGCAGCGCGGTGGCAGCTTCGGGCAGGGCGAACTGCTCGCCCGAGAAGCCGCTCACGAAGCGGCCCCCGCGGATCTCGCCTCGCGCTTCCAGCCGCCGGTACACATAGAAAAGTTCGCGCCAGGGAGGCAGCCCCTCCTCGCGTTCGAGCAGCCGCCGAAACACCACGCCATAGCGGCGCAGCAGCACGCGCGCAATGTGCTCGACGTGCGGGTCGGCCAGGGCGCCTGGCGACTCGGCCAGCGGCCGCGGCCTGCGCGTGAGAGACCATCGGCCGGCGTCGTCCATCGGCTCGTGCCCGGGACGCCGGCGTTGCAGGCGCTGGCGCTGTTCGGCGGGCATCACCAGCGCGCGCAGCCCGGCAAACGAATCGCAGGTGGCCAGCCCGTGCGCCACCAGTTCGCCCAGCGCCTGTTCGAGCTCGGTGCCCAGCAGACCTGCGTCGTGCCGCAGATCGGCGAAGAAGCTCGCGCCATGGGTGCGCAGCGCCTCCAGCACGCGCGTGGCGCGTCCGGAGAGCGTCGGCTCCTCAGGCGCGGCGCCGCCCATGGCCTGCTGCCAGTGCACCAGGGCATCGCGCTCGGCCAGCACGATGGGGGTCGCGCGAACCGGCCCGCCGCGACGCGCCTCGTCGCCCGCGCGCTCCAGGGTTCTTGCCAAGGGCCGCCACCAGACGACGCGGCCCGCCGCGCAAAGACGATCGAGCATGTGCGGCGCATAGTCCTTCACGCGCGCGGCGAGCAGGTCGCCCTCCCATGCGGCCGCGGGCGCGGCGCAGCCCTCCAGCTGCCGCAGCACCGCGAGTAGGCCGGCCTCCCCTTCCCGGCGCTCATCGTCATCGGCGGTGGCGAACTGCTGCCACCGGAACAGGAACCTCATGAACTGCGCCGGCGGCACCGGCTGGATCTCCGCGCGCAAGCGCTCGCGGGTGATTCGGTGCATGCGCGCGAGCAACCTTCGATCGCACCACTCGGCAGCATCCGGGGCGGTGTACCCACCGCGCATGACCGCGCCTTCGGCTTCCAACTGCAAGAGCGCCGGCATGACCTGCGAGGCGGACAGGCCCAGCGGCTGGCCCAGCGCGTCGGCCGTGACCGGGCCTGCCAGCTCGAGTCGGCCGCGCAGGAGTTCGACCAGCGCCTCCGCCGGATCCGGACACGCACGCGACACCGGCTCGATGTGCGGGCTACGCTGCGCCTGAGGCGACAGGGCCAGGAACTCGTGCAGCCGTTCGGCGGCGATGTGCAAAGGCTCTCCGCCGGGCAACTGCATGCGAGTGACGCGCCGCTGCGCCATGAGCGACTCGATCAGCTCCGGGAAATCGGACTCCTTCGCCGTCAGAAAGCCATGCACGACCAGCGCGTCGTGCAGTTCGTCGGCGTTGCCCACCTCGGGCCTGGCCTCCTCGCGCACCTGCATGATGGCTTGCGGATCGAGCCGCCCCAGGTCGGCCGCGGTCTGCACATCCATCAGCGACTGCGTGCTCACGGCCTTGGTGCGGCGCTCCTCCGCGGCGCCGCCGTCGAGGAAGGCATAGGGCCGCGCGTTCAGGATGGCGTGCGACAGCGGCGACGGCGAGGTGAGCTCCCGCACGACGACCTCCACCTCGCCCGACTCCATGCGCTCGAGCAGCGTGACGAATCCGTCCGCATCCATGCTCTCGTGCAGGCAATCGTGCAGCGTCTGCGCCACCAGCGGATGTTCGGGGATCTCGCGCTCGCCCACGATGTTCTCGGCGCACGCCTGCTGCTGCGGGAACACGACGCACAACAGGTCCTGCGCGTCCGAGCGCTGGAACTGCGGCGGCACCTTGCGCCCCCCTGTGGATCGGCGCACGGCGAGCGCCGCGGTGGCGTTCCAGCGCCAGCGCGTGCCGAACATGGGCGCATCGAGCAGCGCCTGCACGAGCACATCGCGCGCGGTAGCGGACTTGAGGTAGTGCCGGACCTCTTCGAGCGGGAAGCTGTGCGTGGGCCCGAGCGACAGCACGATGCTGTCCTCCAGCGCGCTGGCCTGCAGCTCGAAGTTGAACTTGCGGCACATGCGCTTGCGCAGTGAAAGTCCCCACGCGCGGTTGATGCGAGAGCCGTAGGGCGAGTGGATGACGAGGTGCGTGTCGCCCACGTCGTCGAAGAAGCGCTCGAAGACGATGCGGCGCCGCGTGGGCAACACGCCGAGGGCCGCCTTGGAGGCACCGAGGTACAGCGCAAGCTGCCCGGCCGCCGCGTCAGCCAGGTGCAGCGCCTCGCGCAGCCATTGCACGCAGGCCTGCCCGCCCTCCTCCAGCTTCGCCTCGGCGACCTCCGTGATGCGCGAGACGGCGCGGCACAGCTCGTCGGTACGCCCCAGGCTTTCGCCCAGCCAGAACGGCATCGTCGGCGGCTGGCCCTTGGCGTCTTCGACCATCACCTTGCCGGTCTCGACCTTGACGATGCGATAGGACGCATTGCCGAGCTGGAACACGTCGCCCGGCAGGCTTTCGAAGGCGAAATCCTCGTTGAGCGTGCCCACGCGATGTTCCTCGGGCAGGAGGACCACGTCGTAGTCGAACTGGTCGGGGATCACGCCGGCATTGGTGACCGCCGCGAGCCGCGCCCCGCGGCGCGCACGCAGCACGCGATGGACGGCGTCGTAATGGAGGTAGGCACCTCGACGCCCGCGCCGCGTGCTGTAGCCCTCGGCCAGCATGTGTACCACCTCCTCGAAGCCCGCCAGCGACAACTGGCGGTAGGGATGCGCGAGGCGGCAGCGCTCGTACAAGGCTTCCAGGGCCCACTCGCGGCACCCGACCTCGGCCACCACCTGCTGGGCCAGCGCGTCGAGCGGCTGCTCGGGCACGCGAATGCGGTCCAGCTCACCGCGCTCCACGGCATCGAGCAGGGCCGCGCATTCGAGCAGGTCGTCCAGCGCCAGCGGAAACAGTCGGCCCTTCGGGATGGCTCTGATGGCGTGGCCCGCTCGCCCCACGCGCTGCAGGAACGCATTCACCGCGCGCGGAGAGCCCAGCTGGCACACGAGGTCGATCTCGCCGATGTCGATGCCCAGCTCCAGCGAGCTGGTGGCGACGAGTGCCTTCAGCGCGCCCGACTTGAGCCGCTGCTCTGCATTAAGGCGATGCTCGCGAGCCAGGCTGCCGTGGTGCGCCGCCACGTGCTCCTCGCCGAGGCGCTCGGCCAGGTGGCGCGCGGCACGTTCGGCGAGGCGGCGCTGGTTGACGAAGATGAGCGTGGTGCGGTGCTGGTGCACCAGCTCGGCCAGGCGGTCGTAGACCTCATCCCACACCTCGGTGGCCATGACGGCCGTGAGCGGCGAGCGCGGCACCTCGATGGCGAGGTCGCGCTCGCGCACGTGGCCGGCGTCGATGACCGTCGCCTTCTCGTCGCGCTGCCCCACGAGAAACCGCGCGATCTCATCCAGCGGCTTGACCGTGGCCGACAGGCCGATGCGCACCGGCGGCCGCTCGGCCAGCGCCTCCAGACGCTCCAGCGAGAGCATGAGGTGCGCGCCACGCTTGCTGCCGGCCACCGCATGCAGCTCGTCGACGATCACGCTCTTCACGGAGCGCAGCATCTGCCGTCCGGAATCGGAGGTGAGCAGGATGTAGAGCGACTCCGGCGTCGTGACGAGGATGTGCGGGGGCGTGCGCCGCATGCGCTCGCGCTCGGCCGGCGTGGTGTCGCCCGTACGCACGGCTTCGCGGATGCCGGGGTCCGTCAGACCCATGGCCGCGAGCTGTTCGCGGATGCCCGCCAGCGGCTCCTCGAGGTTGCGGCGGATGTCGTTGGACAACGCTTTCAGGGGCGACACGTACAGCACGTGCACCTCGTCGGCCAGCCCGTGCGCGAGACCCTCCACGACGAGTTCGTCGATGGCCGAAAGAAAGGCGGCGAGCGTCTTGCCCGAGCCTGTGGGCGCGGCGATCAACGCATGGCGGCGTTGCGTGGTGACCTGCCACGCGCGCGACTGCACTTCCGTAGGCCGGCCGAAACGCATGCGCAGCCAGCCCGCGACGGCGGGGTGGAACAGATCGACGCTCTCCGAGCGGGCCGAACCGGGCGAAGCATCACGCGGCATGAATCCATTGTGTGCTCAGCGACGCGGCGTGGCGAGGCCGCGGGAATGTGAAAGCCCCGAGGCCGGCCGGCCTTTGCGGGCGCGCTGCCGGGCCACATCGACGAAGGCCGCCGCGGCTGGCGAAAGTCTTTTGAAGTTGCGCACCGCCAGACCGGTGATGCGCCGCTGCGCCGGAGTCAGGCTGCGGTAGACGATGCCTTGCGGATCATCGGGCAACGCCAGGCGAGCCGCGATCGACAGCGCATGCCCTTGCGCGACGAAGCCGAGCATCGACGTGAGCTGCTCGAAGCGATACAGCACCTTCGGTTGTGCTCCGGCCTCCGCCAGGAATCGGTCGATCAGGGAACCGGACCCCGCGACCGTGCGGATGAACGGCTCGCCGTCGAGGTCACGACCATGGACGGCGCGCTTGCCCGCAAGACGATGCCCGCTCGGAACGAGCGCCACCAGTTCGTCCTCCACGAGCGGCACGGTCTCGAAGCGATCGTCGGGCAGGACCACGAAGCCGATCTCCACGCGCTGCTCCAGGAGCCAGCGCACCACGGTGTCGTCGTCCTGCTCCTCGATCTGCACCTCCACATGGGGTTGCAGCCGCGCGTAGTCCTCGATCAGCGTGGGCAGCAGCCGCAGGGACGAGGTCGACCCGAAGGACGCGATGCGCAGCGTGCCGCGCGCGATGCCTCGCTCCGCGGTCGCATCCTGCAGCAGCGCCTCGCGCTGCTGCAGGATGTCATTGACTCGCGCGAGCAGGCGCGAGCCTGTGTCGGTCAGCGGCGAATGCGCGCCATCGCGCCGAATGAGGATCACTCCAAGCTCGCTTTCGAGCGCCCGCACGGCGTGGCTGACGGCACTCTGCGTGATGCCCAGCAGCGCCGCCGCACGTGAGAAGCTGCCCGCCCGCGCCAGTGCGGCAAAGACCTCGAGCTGGGTGAAAGTCATGAGCGTTCGTTCATTTGTCGATGAATCGGCACAACACGATAGTACTGGCCCATGACGTCTCGAAACCTGTGGCCGTTTCATCTGCGCCTCGTAGGCATGGCGGCCCTTTGGGGTGCGTCCTGGCCATGCGGCCGGGTCGTGGCCCAGACGATGCCGCCGCTCGCCGCGGCCAGCCTGCGCTTCTTGATCGCAGTCGCGATCCTGCTCCCCTGGGTCCACAGCCGGGGCGGGCTCGCTCGGACGAAGTCCTGGTCGCAGCGCCGGTGGGTGGGCATGGCCGCTGCGGGGGCGACGGGCGTGCTTGGCTACTCCGTGTTCTTCATGCTCGGCCTGCAGCACGTGAGCGCGGGGCGCGCGGCGCTCGTCGTCGCCATCAATCCGGTGCTGACCTTGCTGATCGCTGCGTGGTGCTTCAGGGAGCGGCTCAACTTCACGATTGGCATCGGCATGGGGTTGGCTGCGATCGGCGCTGCGGTGGTCATGACCCATGGAGCACCGTGGCGCTTGCTCGACGGAGCGGTCGGCACCGGCGAAGCGCTGCTACTGGGCTGCGTCTGCAGCTGGGTTGCCTACACGCTGATCGGCCGCTGGCTGCTCACAGGCGTGGATGCACTCACCGCCACCGCCATCACGGCAACCCTGGGCGGCATCATGCTGCTGAAAGCCGCCCTGCTCGTCGAAGGTCCGGGCGCCTTCATTGCTGCGCTGCAAGCACCTGCCGAGGCCTGGGCCGCACTCGCATTCCTCGCGGTCGGTGCGACCGTGCTGGCCTACGCGTGGTATTTCGATGGCATCCGTGCGCTCGGTGCGGGCGCGGCCGCCGGCTATATCACGCTCGTGCCGGTCTTCGGGGTGCTGCTGTCCGCCATCTGCCTGGGCGAGGCCGTCGATACCTCCATCGCCCTGGGCGGTGCGATGGCGATCGTGGGCACCGCGATCATGAATGCCGGACGGCGTGAGCCCGCGCGGTACGAGTTGGCGCCGGCGAAGGGGCGCGCCGCTGACGATGTTGTGGGCCGCGTGCTCACCCTTTTGCCACCGTCATCGGCACGAACAAGGTCTCCTCACCCCGGCGCACCAGCAGTGCCACGTTCCCGCCCGGCGATAGTTCCGCCACGCGCCGGTTGAATTCGTCCAGGCTGCGGAAACCCTGGTTGTTGACAGCCACGATCACATCGCCCTGCTGCAGCGGCGCGTCGGCGTTCGGCGCCTGCACGCCCTCGACCACGAGGCCGTAGTCCACCCCCAGCGCGCGACGGCCGGCGGGCGGCAGCTCGCTCACGAGCAGCCCCAGCTTCCCGGCGCTCGCCCGCGCCGGTGCCTGCGCTCCCTGGGTGGGTCGCGCAGCCGCCTGGGTCTGCATCTGGCCGACCGCGAGCTTGACAGTGCGGCTCTCGCCGTTGCGCCACAGCTGCACCTCGACCTCGCTGCCGGGCTTGGCACGCGCCACCACGCGCGGCAGGTCCTCGGCATTGGCCACGTCCTGCCCGCCGAAGCGCGTGATGACATCACCCACCGCCACGCCGGCGCGCTGAGCGGGGCCGCCTTTCTCCACCGATGTGACGAGCGCGCCGCGCGCCTCAGACATGCGGAACGACTTGGCCAGCTCCTGGCTCACCTCCTGGATCGCCACGCCGATGCGGCCGCGCGTCACGCGCCCCTCGGTGCGCAGCTGGCGCGCGATGTCCATGGCCACGTCGATGGGGATGGCGAAGGACACGCCCATGTAGCCACCGGTGCCGCTGTAGATCGCGGAGTTGATGCCCACCACCTCGCCATTCATGTTGAGCAGCGGGCCGCCGGAGTTGCCGGGGTTGACCGCCACATCGGTCTGGATGAAAGGCACCAGTGTTTCCTCCGGCAGCGACCGTTCGGTGGCGCTCACGATTCCGGCAGTGATGGTGTTGGCAAAGCCGAACGGCGAACCGATGGCCGCCACCCACTCGCCGGCTCGCACGCCCTTGTGGGTACTGATGGGCGCGACGGGCAGGCCCTTGGCGTCCACCTTCAACAAGGCCACGTCCGTCTGCGGATCGACGCCCACCACCCGCGCCTTGTGCTCGCCCTTGCTGTCGGCCAGCCTCACCGTCACCTCGTCGGCGCCCTCGACGACATGCGCATTGGTGAGGATGTAGCCCTCCGCATCGATCACGAATCCCGAACCCAGTCCGCGGCTGCGCAGTTGCGGGCCGCTCGCATCTGGCGGCATGAAGCGACGGAAGAACTCGGACAACGGATCGCCCGGAGCGCCCTGCATGCGGGAGGCCACGCCCACCGTACGGCTGGTGGTCACGTTCACCACCGTCGGCCCGACCCTTTCGACCAGTGAGGTGAAGTCGGGCATGGCCGCTGCGCGCGTCGTCGCCGGCGCGCTCGCCGGTGCTGCGGGCAGGCTGACCACGACCGGTGCGGAAGGCGCACTCGCCGGGGCCGCGGCCTGTCGTTCAGCCGCAGGCTTGCAGCCGACCGCGAGGGCTGCAAGGGCGAGCATCAGAAATGGGCGAAAAACGTTGTTGGGCATGGCTGTACTCGTGCCTCGACTACACGAATCAAGCGCTTGGCAACCCGCGTGCCCGGATTGATCCATGGCGGGCGAGACCCTCATGCAGATACTGCGTCAGTCGCACCATTCCGAGCAAAGCGCACATGTATGACCGCACTGACGCGGCGACTGCACGCCATGCGCGATGATCTCCGTTCCTGCATCCAAGGAGGTCACATGAAGATCCTGCTGGCGGTCGACGGCAGCGAATACACGCGCCGCATGCTGGACTACATCGCCACGCACAAGGACCTGTTCGACCCGTCGCACGAGTACGTCGCATTGACCGTCGTGCCGCCGGTTCCGCCTCGTGTGCGCGGCTACATCAACCGCGACACGCTGGACGGCTACTACCGCGAGCAGGCCGACGAAGTGCTGGGTCCGCTGCGCGAGCGCACTGCCACACTGGGCAAGACCGTAAGGCTCGAGCATCGCATCGGCCATGCCGCCGATGCGATCGCCGCGACCGCAGCCGAAGGCCAGTACGACCTGCTGGTCATGGGCTCGCATGGCCATTCGCCCATGGGCGCGCTGATGCTGGGATCGACCACCGCGCGCGTGCTCGCACACTGCACCACGCCCTTGCTGATCGTGCGGTAGGGCGGATCGTCACCCCCAGGGCAGTTCCCCCTTCAGGAACAGCGTGGCCTCCATGGGCAGCGCCCCGTGGAAGAAGTGATCGGTGCTCACATCGGCCAGCAGCCGCCCGTGCTCCAGATAGAGCACGCGGTCGGCCAGCCGCTTCACCTGCCCCAGGTTGTGCGAGCTCATGAGCACCGTGATGCCCTGGGCGGCAAACGCCTCGATCAGCGCTTCGACTTCGCGCTTGGCGGTCGGATCCAGGCTCGCGGTGGGCTCGTCGAGCAGCAGCAATTCGGGCTGCAGCGCCCACACGCGCGCCAGCGCCGCGCGCTGCTGCTGACCGCCTGAGAGCACGCGGCCGATGCGGTGCGCCTCCCCGGCCAGGCCTACGCGCGCCAGGGCCTCCATGGCCCGCTTGCGGCGCTCGCGGCGCGGCACCCCGTGCAGCATCAGGCCCAGCTCCACGTTCGCGAGCAGCGACAGCCTGAGCATGAAGGGCCGCTGGAACATCATGGCCATGCGCGGTGCGCCGTGCACCACGCGCCGGCCCTCGGCCAGGGGCACGAGGCCGTGCACCGCACGAAGCAGCGTGCTCTTGCCGCAGCCGTTCGCGCCAACCAGCGCCACGCGCTCCCCGCGCTTCACGGCGACGTTCACGCCGTGGATGGCTGCCCGTGGGCCGTAGCGCACCGTCGCCGCGTGGAGTTCGACCAGCGGCGCGCCGCTCACACCACCACCCCCGCCTCACGATCGCCCGCGGTGCGCCACGCGCGCAACGCGCCGATGAGCACGTTGAGCACCAGCACCACGCCCAGCAGCACCATGCCGAGCGCCAGCGCCAGCGGCAGGTCTCCCTTGCTGGTTTCCAGGGCGATGGCCGTGGTCATCACGCGCGTCACGCCGTCGATGTTGCCGCCCACCATCATCACGGCACCCACCTCGGAGATGGCGCGGCCGAAGGCCACGAGGCCCAGTGTGAGCAGCGCGAGGCGCTCGTCCCAAGCGACGATAAGCGCGCAGGCCAGCTTGCCCGCCCCCAGGGAACGCAGCTGCTCGCCGTGATCGCGCAGGGCGTCCTCCACGGTCTGGCGGGCCAGCGCCGCGACGATGGGCGTGACGAGGATGGCCTGGGCGATCACCATCGCGGGCGGCGTGAAGAGGATGCCCCAGGACCCGAGCGGCCCAGCGCGCGACAGCAGCAGGTACACGACAAGCCCGACTACCACCGAGGGCAGCGCGAGCAGGGTGTTCAGCACCACCAGCACGAGCGGGCGGCCCGGGAAGCGCCACACGGCCACGGCCGCGCCCACGAGCAGGCCGAGCACGGTGCCTGTCACGCTGGCCGAGGCACTCACCCCGAGCGACAGGAACACGATGTGCAGGAGCTGCGCATCGCCGGAGACCACCAGCTGCACGGCGCGCGCGGCGCTGTCGAGGAAAGGGTTCATCGCATCATGCGGCGCAGCTCCTGAACCCGCAGAACATGCCGTCGTGCTCAGGCCGCGCGTAGCGCCGGAACTTCGCGTGATGCAGCCGACGAGGCGTGGCGAAAGACGCCCCGCGCAGCACCTTGTGCGTGCCGAAGTACGGCTGGGAGTAGGCGCGCCAAGGGTCAGGGTTGTAGCCCGGATAGGGTCGGAAACTCGTGGCCGTCCACTCCCACACCGAGCCCCAGGCATAGCCGCGCGATGCGGCATGGGCCGCCACCTCCCACTCCACCTCGGCCGGCAGGCGCCGCCCGGCCCAGCGGCACCAGGCCTGCGCCTCATGCCAGCTCACGTGCAGCACGGGCTGCCCCGTCGGCACGCGGGCAAGGCGCCCGAACCGCTCCTGCAGCACGCCGCGACGCAGCTGGTCCACATACCCCGGCACGCGCCGGCCCTCGCGGCGCAGCCATTCCCAGCCCGCCGCCGACCACCAGGACTCGTCGTCATAGCCGCCGTCCTCGACGAACTCGCCGAACTGCGCCCAGGTGACTGGCTGCGCGTCGATCTCGAACTCGGGCACCGCCACCTCGTGCGCCCACTTCTCGTTGTCGAACACGAATCCGCCCGGCGATGAACCGAGCGGCCAGCACGTGGCCGGAAACAGCAAGGCCGGGCGCGCCGGCAAGACCGAGACTTCGCCCACCAGCGCATGCACGCCGGCCAGGGGCAGCTTCAGCGCCTGGGCCGTCTCGGCCAGAGCCTCGGACTGCATGTCCTCGAAGAAAAGCGCGAGGCGGAAGAAATACAGCCCGGCATCGCTCTCCTCGGCGCCTTCGAGCAGTTCGAGGGTCAGCTCGATGGTGTCGGCCAGGTACTGCCGAGTGGCTGCGTAGCCGGGCAGGCCGGGCGGCGTTTCCTCGGAGCGCGGCCGCTGTGCGGGGTCGTACCAGGCATCCGCACCCGGCAGGATGGATGCGAGCCGCGGCACGGTGGAATCGGCCGCCGCGCCGCGCTGCCGATGCACGTTGCGCGCGATCCAGCGCTCATGAAACCACGCGAGGTGCCCGAGCCGCCAGGCCGGTGACTCCACGCCCGCGCTCGGCGCCTGGGCCAGGCAATCGGGCGGCGCCTCCTCGAACATCGCCAACCAGCGCAGCGTGCGGTTGCGCGCATCCATCAGCGCGAGCGACAGCAGGTCCTTGCCCGCGCGCCGGATGTGCGGCGTATTGGCGTCCGCAGTTTCCATGGCGGACGATTGTGGCATCGGCTTCGGCGTACGCGGCCTCTCGATGACGCCTCGGCAGTTCGGCGCAACTCCACGAAGACACGCCGCCGTCGCAGTCCGGCGGTGCCCAACAGGACTCGATAATCCGCGCCCATGCACCTGCTCATCCCCTTCGCTTCCACGCTGTCCGAAGCCGGCATGCAGGCGATGCGGGACCTGGACCTGCCCCTGCTGTCGCGCCTGGTCGCACGCCTGGAACCCTCGCCAGCGCAGGGCAGCGACGAGTACACGCTCAACCCGCCGCACGAGCGCGCGCTCGGCGCATATTGGGGCTGGCGTGGCGACGACGGCGCCCTGCCCTTCGCCGCGGCCCACGCGTCGGCCGACGGCCTCTCCACCGGCGACCGGGCCTGGGGCGAACTCACGCCCGTGCACTGGCACGTGGGACAGGACCACGTGTCGCTGGCCGACCCGCAAGACCTCCATCTCGACGAAGCCGAATCGCGCGAGTACCTGGAGACGATCCGGCCGCTCTTCGAGAGTGAAGGCTGGACCATCGCCTGGGGCGCGCCGACGCGCTGGTATGCGGCACACAACAGCCTGGACGGGTTGCCCTGCGCCTCGCTGGACCGTGTGATCGGTCGCAACGTGGACCTGTGGCTGCAGGCCCATCCTCAGGCCCGGCTGGTGCGCCGCCTTCAAAACGAAGTACAGATGTTGCTCTACACCCATTCCCTGAACGAACGCCGCGAAAGCCGCGGCGAACTGACGCTCAACTCCTTCTGGCTCAGCGGATGCGGCCGCTCCCAGCCCGTGCGCGCAGACGGCCCCGTCGTCGATGAGCGCCTGCGCGCCCCGGCCCTCGCCGAGGACTGGGCGACCTGGTCCGAGGCCTGGCGCGCGCTCGATGCGGGTCCGGTTGGGCGGTTGCTGGAGCAGGCGCAGCGCGGCGAGCGTGTCGAGCTCACGCTGTGCGGCGAGCGGCGCGCGCAGCGATTTGCCGCGGGGCGTCCCTCGGCATGGCAGCGCCTCACCCAGCCATGGCGCAAGGCGCCGGTGCGTGCCGTGCTGGAGGCGCTGTGATGGCCCCCACGCTGCACCTGCGCGATGCTCCGCCACGCATCGCCTGGGCTCTGGAACAGGCCGGCATCCACCCCTTGCTGGCGAAGCTGTACGCGGGTCGCGGCGTGCGCAGCGCGGACGAACTGGATGACGGCCTGCCCCGCCTGCTGCCACCCTCAGGCCTGCTCGGCGCCGAGGCCGCCGCGTCGCTGCTCGCCGATCTGATTTCGGCCGGGCGGCGGATCTGCGTGGTGGCCGACTACGACTGCGATGGCGCCACGGCCTGCGCCGTCGCGCTGCGCGGCCTGGCGCTGCTGGGCGCGCGGCCCGATACGCTGGCCTACGTGGTGCCCGACCGCGCGGTGCACGGCTACGGCCTCACGCCCGCCATCGTGGACCTGGCGCTCGCGCGCCGGCCGGACGTGCTGCTCACCGTGGACAACGGCATCGCCAGCCTCGCCGGCGTGGCGCATGCGCGCGCCCGCGGCCTGGCCGTGCTGGTAACGGACCACCACCTCCCCGCTCTGGTCGACGAGCGCGTGGTCCTGCCCGAGGCCGACGTCATCGTGAACCCCAACCAGCCGGGCTGCGCCTTCGAGAGCAAGAACCTCGCGGGCGTGGGCGTCATGTTCTATGTGCTGCTCGCCCTGCGCAGCGAGCTGCGCAGGCGCGGGGCTTTCACCGCCGACACGCAGCCGCGCCTGGACGCGCTGCTCGACCTGGTCGCCCTCGGCACGGTAGCCGATGTGGTTCGGCTCGATCCAAACAACCGGCGCCTCGTCGCGCAGGGGCTCAAGCGCATCCGTGCTGGGCGCATGCAGCCCGGCGTGGCCGCCCTCTACTCAGCCGCGGGCCGCGACCCCCGCCGGGCCTGCGCGTTCGACTTCGGCTTCGCGCTGGGCCCGCGCATCAATGCCGCCGGGCGGCTGGCCGACATGACGCTGGGCATCGAATGCCTGCTCACCGACGACGCCACCCGCGCTGCCGAACTCGCAAAGACGCTGGACGGCATCAATCGTGAGCGGCGCGAGGTCGAGGCCGGCATGCGGGAACAGGCCGAGGCGCTGCTGGACATGCTCATGCCGGAGGGCGAGCCGCCCACGGCGCTGTCGCTCTTCGACCCCGAGTTCCACGAGGGCGTGGTAGGCATCGTCGCCTCACGCCTTAAGGACCGCGTGCATCGCCCGACCTTCGTATTCGCGCTCGGGCAAGACGGGCTGCTCAAGGGATCGGGCCGCTCCATCCCGGGCTTCCACCTGCGCGACGCGCTGGACCTGGTGAGCAAGCGCCATCCCGGCGTGCTCAAGAAGTTCGGCGGGCACGCCATGGCCGCCGGCTGCACGCTGGCCGAGGAAGACTTCGACACCTTCGACGAGGCCTTCCAGCGGGTGGCGCAAGAGTGGCTGGACGCGGCCACGCTGTCGCGCCGCCTGCTTTGCGACGGGCCGCTGCCGTTGGAGTTCTTCACTGCAGAAACCGTGCTTTCGCTCGATGCGCAGGTGTGGGGGCAGGCCTTCGAGCCTCCGCTGTTCAACGACGCGGTGGAGGTCGTGTCCCAGCGGCTGGTCGGCGAGAAGCACCTCAAGCTGACGGTGCGGCACGGCGGCGCCCTGCGAGACGCGATCTGGTTCGGACGCGTGGAACCGGTGCCCGAAAGTGTCACGCTTGCCTACCGGCTGTCGCTGGACGAATACAACGGCCGGCAGCGCGTGCAGATGGTGATCGAAGCGGCGACCTGACGCCTCTGTTCGCTAGGTGCGCTAAGCGTTCAGCGTGCTCCAGCCGCATCTCAACCGGCTGAAGCGCCTCGCCGATATGTCCCCTGTGGTGCCCAGGAAAAGGGCACCGGCCAGCCGAGCCCTCAGTCTCGGCATCGCGCACTCAGGGAGCAGTCATGCACTTCATCAGTCGTCTCGGTATCGGGGGTCGGCTCGCGTTGGGTTTCGGCCTGTTGCTGGCACTCATCGTCGCCATGACAGGCGTGGGCCTGTGGGCCTCGAACTCGGTCTATGGCATCGCGGAAGGCGCCCTTGTGGGCGATGTGCGCCAGGCGCAGCTGACCGCCGAAATCGGCCAGCTGGTGCTCCAGGAGCGACGATACGAGAAGGATGCATTCATCCACCTCGATGACCCGCACCGACTCGCCGACTACCGCAGGAAATGGGACGCGGCACGCGAGCGCCTGGCCGCACGCCTCGGCGAGCTGGCTGTGCGGTCCCTCTCGGCCGACGACGCCCGAGCCGTGGGCGAGATGCGGGACTCCCTCAAGGCTTACGAGGAAGGCTTCGAGAGCACGCTGAGGCTGATCGCCGAGAGGCGCCTCACCAGCACGCTGCAGGCGAACGCGGAGTTCGACAAATACAAGCCCGCGGTCCAGAGCCTGGAGGCGCTGAGCACGGCCATGAACGATCGGGCGCTGAAGTCGGCGGCCACCGTCGAGTCCAAACTGACCGCCCTGCGCAACCAGGCGATGTGGCTGGACCTGGGCATCGCCCTGGCCTGCATGCTCATCGGCGTGGGCTCGTGCATCGCCATCAGCCGCTCCATCACCCGCCCCATCGGGCAGGCCGTGGAACTCGCGTGCTCGGTGGCCTCCGGCGATTTGACCTCGCGGGTGGAAGTGACCGGGCACGATGAAGCCAGCCAGCTGCTGCAGGCGCTCAAGCGCATGAACGACAGCCTGGTGCAAGTGGTGAGCACCGTGCGACAGAGCAGCGAGGGAGTCGCCTCGGGCTCGGGGCAGATCGCCGTCGGCAATGCCGACCTCTCTCAGCGCACCGAGGAACAGGCCGGCAGCGTGCAGCAGACCGCCGCCTCGATGGAGCAGCTGTCGAACAGCGTGAGGGCCAATGCCCATGCTGCGCGCACGGCCACCGAGCTGGCGGGCTCGGCACGGCAGGCCGCCACGCAGGGCGGCGCGGTGGTGAGCGAGGTGGTGAACACGATGGCCGGCATCACCGCCGCCAGCCGCAAGATCACCGAGATCGTCGGCGTGATCGACGGCATCGCCTTCCAGACGAACATACTCGCGCTGAATGCCTCCATCGAGGCGGCACGCGCCGGCAAGCACGGCCGCGGCTTCGCGGTGGTCGCGCAGGAGGTTCGTGGCCTGGCGCAACGCAGCGCCGACGCGGCAAGAGAGATCAAGGGGCTGATCGGCGACAGCGTGGAGCAGGTGGAAGCCGGCTCCCGCCTGGTGGGCCAGGCCGGCCAGGCCATGGACGACATCGTCCGCCAGGTGCACCGCGTAAGCGATCTCATCGGCGAGATCGGCTCGGCCACGACCGAGCAGAGCCAGGGACTGGGTCAGGTGAGCCAGGCCGTGAGCCAGCTCGACCGGATGACCCAGCAGAACGCCGCGCTGGTGGAGGAGAGTGCCACCGCCTCCGAAAGCCTCAGGCAGCAGGCACAACGCCTGGTCAATGCGGTTGCAGTGTTCCGCCTGGCTTCCGTGTGACTCAACTCCCCACGCGCACGAATGGCGTCGCAACAGACCACGGGCCTCCCCTGCCTAAAATGACCGCGTGACGCTGTACTCCCGCCGGCTCAACGCCGATCTGCATTCCCACTCCACCGTGTCCGACGGCACGCTAGAGCCCGAGGCGCTGGCCGCCCGAGCCAAGGCCAACGGCGTGGAGCTGTGGTCCCTGACCGACCATGACGAGGTGCGCGGCCAGCCCCGCGCAATGCAAACAGCGAGGGACTTGGGGCTGCCCTACCTCACCGGCACGGAAATCTCCGTCACTTTCATCGGCATCACCGTGCACATCGTCGGCCTTGGCTTCGATGCCGGTGATCCCACACTGGTCGCAGGCCTGGCGGCCACGCGCGGCGGACGTCAGCGCCGAGCCCAGGAAATGAGCGACTCGCTCGCGAAAGCCGGCATCCGGGGGGCCTATGAAGGCGCGCTCAAGTACGTGCGCAATCCCGACCTCATCTCCCGCACGCATTTCGCCCGGCACCTCGTGGAAACCGGCACGTGCAGCGACACACAGGAGGTGTTCCGGCGCTTCCTCGTGGAAGGTAAGCCGGGCTATGTGCCGCATCGCTGGGCCACGCTGCGCGAGGCCGTGGAATGGATCACCGGCGCCGGCGGCATTGCGGTGATCGCCCATCCCGGCCGCTATCGCTTGAGCGCGAACGAGGAGTACGCGCTGTTTTCGGAATTCAAGGCGCACGGCGGCCGCGCGGTGGAGGTCGTCACCGGCAGCCACACGCCCGCGCATGCCATTAAGTACGCCGACATGGCGCTCGAGCTCGACCTCTACGCCTCACGCGGCGCTGACTTCCACAGCCCCGAGGAGAGCCAGGCCGACCTTGGATCGCTGCCTGAGCTTCCATCCAGGCTCACGCCGGTATGGGAAGCGCTGGAGCACCGCATCCTGCGCGCGACGTGACTGGCCGCGCGCCGGCGCAGCGCGCGGCGAGGGTGGCCGCGAAGAAGATCATTTCAGCGAGATCGCATCGATGAAATCCCTGAGCGTCTCGGACTGCTCCACGGGCGATTCCCGGTAACGGTGCACCTCCACGCCGTTCAGATCGGAAGGAATCTCCACGGAGTCCTTCATGAGGAGCAGGCAGCGGTTGCGTCCCAGGCGGCCCCAGAACCAGCCGATCTCGATCACGACGTTTTGGCGGGCCCGGTGTGCGCACTCGCCGGTGCGTATCGTTGTAGCCAGATCATCTGGCGTCAGCAATGCAACAGCTCCGCTGACTCGCGATGCAAGTTCTTCGAACTTCTCCGCCAAGGTAGAAGCGCCTGCTGTTTCCAGGATCATCGACAGGGGAGCCACCTGCGGGAACTTGCGGAACAGGAAGTTCTCGAGCTCGAGCCTGGAGGAAGCGCTGTGGCCATGAATGATCAGGATGGGCAGTGAACGCACCCGGCCATGTCCCAGCGGCAGAGCGCCCACGGGCTTGTGCCCATGAATCCCGGTTCTCCTTGCAATCTCCGCAAACGCGCGAATTCGAAGGATGCGGTCGATCATGTAGGGGTAGGACGAGCCCAACAGGTTGACCCAACCCCAGTAGGTGCGAAGCAACTCGTGACGTTGCGTCAGGAGGGCGTCGATGCTGGTGCTTGGAGCGACGGCGGACCCCGCCGTGATGGTGACCATGGCCTGTTCGGCCGCTCGAAGGTCACCGGCGACGAGCAGGCCAATCCGATCGGCGGTGAAATGGCAGCGCCTTTCCCAGGCCAGGTAGAACGGCAGGGCAATTCGCCCGACGATGCCCTTTGTAAACCAGAAGCGAAAGTAGCCGGTGGCCATGAGGCCGAGCTGCCGCCCCACGAAGAACATCAGTTCGCGAGACGCACCTCGCTCCGTCAGGTCGTCCACCAGATTGGATGTGAGGATGATCATGCCGCGTCGACTGAAGCGCTTTGCGACCAGCGTTTCAAACATCCCGTGGCCCTGCATGATGAATATCGTCGGGGTGTCGATGCCGAGGATCTTGCTGGCCTCGTCCACCAGTCGGAAAAGCTGCGGGTACTGGGTTTCGCTGACTTGGATTGAATTTCCCAGTACGAATACGTACACCAACCTCCAGCTCACCCAAAGAATCAGTGCGACGAGTGCCAGGACCTCCAGAATCGAAAGGGCGATTCCGATTTCCCAGAATGCAACTCCGGCGATCGCGAGGCCCAACACGATGCTCGGCAGAAGCACTGCAGGCAAGTACAAGTTCTGCTTAGAGTCGCGAATGAATTCCATGGCGAGCTTCTGGCCGGGTAGCAGCACGGGCAACTCGTGCTCACCGATGGGCGAACCATAGCCCGCGCTCGATACCACTGTCGTGTTGCCGCGGGTTCCCGCTCGATACCGAATCCACATCACCAAACCGGCCGAGAACGGAAAGAACACGACCGTGAGCAAGATGAGCACGATCAGCCCATGCCAGATCGAAAAGTAACCCATGCCCTCAACCATGCGACACCTCCTTGTGACTTGTGCGATTAATGCATTTCCCAATTCCGGGGAGACGTGCCAAGATCATTCGGCGAGTGCCATGAAAGGTCTGACACGCTGATGGCCTTTCATTTGGCTGCCATACAACGCATAGTTCTGCATTTCCAGGGCGGCCCACAATCCCCATGTCGCAATATTTCGAGGTGCATCCCGACAACCCCCAGCCTCGGCTGCTGAAGCAGGCCGCGCAGATCCTGCACGCGGGCGGCATCGCGGCAGTGCCAACGGATTCAAGCTATGCGCTGGTGTGCCACTTGGACGACAAGGCGGCCGCCGAGCGTTTGCGGCGGCTGCGCGACGTGGACGACAAGCACCACCTCACGCTGCTGTGCCGCGATCTCTCCGAACTGGCCAGCTATGCGCGGGTGGACAACCGACAGTACCGCCTGCTCAAGCTCGGCACGCCGGGCCCTTTCACGTTCGTCCTAGAGGCGACCAAGGAAGTGCCTCGCCGGGTCTCGCACCCCGCCCGGCGCACGATCGGACTGCGTGTGCCAGACCACCGCGCCACGCAGGCGCTGCTTCAGATCCTGGGCCAGCCGCTGCTGGCGACCACGCTCATCCCGGCGGGTGCCAGCGAACCGCTGAACGATCCCCAGGAGATCCGCCAGCGTTTCGAGAAGACGATCCAGGCGGTGGTGGATGCAGGCGCCTGCCCCATGCAGCCGACGACGGTGATCGACCTGAGCGGCGCAGAGCCGATGCTGGTGCGGACAGGACGCGGAAGTCCGGCGCAACTGGGGCTGGAAGGCCTGTAAGGGGGCCAAGCTCCATTGGGCGGGTGCATCGAACACCATTTGTTTAGTTGGAACCCCAGTTTGCAGGCCAAAAAGCAAAAACCCCGCCTCAACAAGGCGGGGTTCTTTTCGTGGGGAAGAATTCCCGATTACTTCAGGTAAACGCCGGCGATGATGATGATGTCGCCTTGCTTCTTCACGAAAGAAGCCTTGGGCTCCACCTTGCCGCTGACGGGGTTGTTGTACTTGTATTCCACCCAGCCGCTGCCTTGCTGCGTGGCCACATCGACAAATTCCTTGCGGAACAGCTTGCCTTCGGCATCAGGCTTGGCGAGGTTGTTTTGACCCACCAGGCTCGGGTTCACGGGGTCAGCGATCAGCGTGCCCTTGAGGTCGTACACGAAGACATACAGCTCGCCCTTATTGAAGGAGCCGTCCTTCTTGTTGACTTCAGCAATCAGTTGGTCCTTGCCGCTCTTGGCTGCGAACTGTGCGGCTTGTTCCACCAGCGCCTGGGCGTCTTGCTTGGTCGGGCCGGCCACTGCGGACAGCGCGACGAGGCACGAAACCATCGCCAACAGCATCGAGCGAATTGCTTGCAACATTACTTACTTCCCTTTCGGTTGTGATGTGGACATTCTCCATGGGTCGCGAAGTGCCACTAGCGCTAGGCTCCGAAACCACGGAGGAGCGGGAGTGTAGAAGGGAATTTCGCCGAAATTCAAGAAAACCCGATATTTGTTTTAGGGGGTTGATTGCTCAGAAAAATAATGATTAACCCCCTCATCTGTCGAAATCAGTTACCTTGAAAGGCTGAGATTCTATTTGTTTTGGTCTCGTTAATGTTGAATCAATACGTACGCACAAACGTCAATCTCTATGCTTGGCGCCGTGAGGCGGGCGCCGGCCGCCCTCCCGCGCTCGATGGGCCTGCGGGCCCTGCTCGCGATGCGCGCTGGAGCCGGTCGCCTTCTGCCCCAAACGGCTCTCTGTGCCCGCGAGGAGGTTCTGTATGTTGGGCGTGTGGCGCCACAGCAGCAGCAAACCCATTGCACCCGTGGCCACCGCAAAGGGGCCGCCGCCCCATATGAGCAGCTGGTAGAACGGCGCGAACACTGCCGACACGATCGACGCCAGCGACGAGTAGCGGAAGAAGAAGGCGATGATGAGCCAGGTGGTCAGGGTGGCCAGTCCCAGCAGGGGCTGCAGACCGAAGAGCACCCCGGCCGCCGTGGCCACACCCTTGCCTCCGCGGAATCGGAAGAACACCGGCCAGAGGTGCCCCACGAAGGCCGCTACACCGACCAGCGCCATCGTGCCCTCCCGCAGGCCGTAAGGCTCGCCGAACCACGCGACGGCGGCCACCGGCGCGTAGCCCTTCAGGGCATCGAGCAGCAGGGTGAACACCGCGGCCTTCTTGCTGCCCGAGCGCAGCACGTTGGTCGCGCCCGGGTTGCCGGAGCCATAGGTACGCGGGTCGCTCAGGCCCATGGCCCGGCTCACGATGACCGCAAACGACAACGAGCCGATGAGGTAGGCGGCGAGCATCGCCGCGGCGGAATAGAGGGTCTCCATCCTGGTACGAACGAGTGGGTCGGGGAGTGGGGGCGGGAATTGTGCACCCGGGGCTGATCACAGCGAGCAGTTCACCGGTTTGGCGCCGAGCAGCTCCACTAGCACCTGCGGCGCGATGCCGACCAGATAGCCCCGGCGCCCGCCGTTGATACAGATAGCGGGTAGCGCCAGGATGCTTTCCTCAACGTACACCGGCATCGCCTTGCGCGTGCCGAAAGGCGAGGTGCCGCCGACCTGGTAGCCGCTGTGCCGCTGCGCGACGTCGGGCTGGCAAGGCTCCACCGACTTGGCGCCGATCTGCCGCGAGAGGTTCTTGGTGCTCACCTGGCGGTCGCCATGCATGAGCACGATGAGCGGCTCGCCGCGCTCGTTTTGCATGACAAGCGTCTTGACCACCTGGTGCTCGGGCACGCCCAGCTGCCGAGACGACTCCGCGGTACCGCCATGCTCGACGTACTCGTACACGTGCTCGGTGTAGCTGACGCCGTGCCTGCGCAGGAACTGCGTGGCGGGCGTCTCGCTCACGTGGGCGCTCTTCTTCGCCATGGCGTCACTGCGCGGGATCGCGATGGCGCCAGCGGATCGCGTCGATCTGCTGCAACAGCTCGGGCGTGAGCGTGGTGCCCCATGCGTCGAGGTTCTCGTCGAGTTGCTCGAGGCTGGTGACGCCCAGCAGCGTGCAAGCCACCCGCCAGTTGCCATGGCAGAAGGCGAGCGCCATGCGTGTGGGGGTGAGACCGTGGGCGCGCGCCAGTGCGTTGTATTCGCGCGCTGCCGCGAGCGCCTCCGGCCGGCCCCAGCGCTGCTGGCGCATGCTGTCGAACAGCGCCATGCGACCGGCCGGCGCGCCGCCACCGTCGAAGCCGGATCCGTCGTACTTGCCGGTGAGCAGGCCGAAGGCCAGCGGCGAGTACGCCAGCAGCGATATGCCATGGCGATGCATCATCTCGTCCAGCCCGTTGTCTACGACCCGGTTGACCAGCGAATACGGGTTCTGCACGCTCACGACCCGTGGGAGGCCATGCTGCTCGGCCACATGCAGGAACTCGCTCAGACCATAGGGCGTCTCGTTGGACAAGCCCACGTGCCTCACCTTGCCGGCGCGCACGAGGCGGCCCAGCGCGTCGAGCTGTTCATGGATGGAGCTTTGCGGCCGGTCGCGCGACGGGTTGAAGTACAGGACGCCAAAGCTCGGCGCATTGCGGTTGGGCCAGTGGATCTGGTAGAGGTCGATGCGGTCGGTGCGCAGCCGCGCGAGGCTGGCGTCGCAGGCGTCGACGATGTCCTGGGCGCGCAGGTCGGCACTGCCCCCGCGGATCCAGTCCATCCCGCGCGAGGGCCCGGATACCTTGGTTGCCAGGGCCACGCGATCACGCAGGCCGGGCCGTTGCGCCCACCAGCTCCCAACGATGCGCTCGGTGGCGCCGAAGGTCTCGCGGCGAGCGGGCACGGAGTACATCTCCGCGGTGTCGATGAAGTTGACACCTCGCTCGACCGCGCGGTCGAGGATCGACTGCGCGGTGCGCTCGTCGACCTGCTCGCCGAAGGTCATGGTGCCCAGGCCGATGCGCGTAACTTTGAGGTCGCTTCCGCCGAGGCTAACGCTGTCCATATCGTCGTGCTCCAGGGAACGGGGAAGGATCGAGTGTGCAACAGCGCCGAGACCACCCGAGCCGCTTCAGCTCGGCGAACCCGCTCCCAGGCGCTGCAGCGCCTGGCCGGTCAGGCGGCAGATCCGCCAGTCGGGCATCACGGTGGCGCCGAGCTTCTCGTAGAACCCGATCGCGTTCGTGTTCCAGTCGAGCACGCTCCACTCGAAGCGCCCGCAGCCTCGCTCCACCGCGAGCCGCGCCAGGCGGGTGATGAGCTCGCGTCCGATGCCCAGGCCGCGATGGGCCGGCTGCACGTACAGGTCTTCGAGGTACAGCCCCGGCTGCGCCAGGAAGGTGGAGAAGTTGGTGAAGAACAGCGCGAATCCCACGATGCGCACCCCCTGCGGCTCAGCCACCTCCGCAACCCACACTTCGGCGACCGGCCGCTCGCCGAACAGGTGCGGTGCCAGACGCTCGGGGGTTACCTGCAGCAAGTGCGTGAGCTTCTCGAATTCCGCCAGCTCACGGATGAGTCCGACGATGGCGTGTACATCGGCGCGGCGCGCAGCGCGCAGCGTGTAGGCGGATGGCATGTGGAGCTGATGGTCGAAGACTGATGGGCCGACTATCCTGCCAGACGCCACCCAAGTGTTCCCATGACAACGCCCGAGTACCTCCCACGGCGACCCAGCCTGAGCCGCTTTATTTCCCTGCGCGGGCTGCGCCACCACGTGCTGCTGTGGGGCGACCCCGCCCTGACCCGCGACGACCACCCTCCGCTGGTCATGCTGCACGGCTGGATGGACGTGGCGGCCTCGTTCCAGTTCGTGGTGGACGCGCTCAGCGACAACCGCGTCGTGATCGCGGCGGACTGGCGCGGCTTCGGCCTCACGGAGCGCGCGGGCACGGACACCTACTGGTTCCCCGACTACCTGGCCGACCTGGAGGCGATGCTCGACGCCCTGGTGCCCGGCCGGCCAGTGGACCTGCTCGGGCACAGCATGGGCGGCAACGTCGCCATGCTTTACGCCGGCATCCGGCCCGTCCGTGTGCGCCGGCTGGTGAACCTCGAGGGCTTCGGGCTGCCCGATCACCCGCCCGAGCTGGCCCCCTCCCGCTATGCGCAATGGCTGGACGAACTCCAGCAACCCCAGCTTCTGCGCGACCACGGCAGCCTGGAGGCCGTGGCCGAGCGGCTGCGCCAGACGCACCCGAGGCTCACGCAGGCGCGTGCCACCTGGCTCGCCGCGCACTGGTCGCGCCGGCGTGCCGACGGCCGATGGGAGATCCTGGCCGACCCGGCCCACAAGCGTGTGCATCCGGTGCTGTACCGCAAGGCCGAGGTGCTCGCCTGCTGGCAGCGCATCGAAGCGCCGATGCTTTGGGTGGAAGGCGGCCTGACCGACATGGCTCAATGGTGGGGCGACCGATACCGCCGCGAGGACTTCGAAGCGCGGCTTTCGGTGATCGCACAGCTCGAACGGCTCACGCTGCCGGCGGCCGGGCACATGCTGCATCACGACCAGCCGGAGGCACTGGCACAAGCCGTGGAGCGCTTTCTGGCATGACCCCGAGGGGCGATGCAGAAAACGCCGGGCTAAGTTTCCTTATCCCCCGCGGGGGGCGGGCTGGGCGCAGCCCGCCCCTGGGGCGCTCAATACTCCAGCCTCGCGTACATCGTTTTCTGCGAGGCCTCGCGCGCCTGCCGCAGCGTGCGGATCCCTCGCTCGGCCAGCACGGGCAGCAGCTTCAGGAACACCTCGCCGGTGACGATGGCGTCGCCCAGCGCGGTGTGCCGCCCGACCACCGCGATGCCCAGGCGTGACGCGATGCGCTCCAGGCGGTGCTCTTCGTCCGGGTGGCCGGGATGGGCCAGCGCCGACAGCATCAGCGTGTCGAGCACCGGCTGGATGAACTCCACCCCCGAACGGGCCTGCGCGATCTGCAGGAAGCGCATGTCGAAGGCGGCGTTGTGCGCCACCAGCACGGTGTCCTCGGCAAAGCGGTGGAACTGCGGCAGCACCTCCTCCAGCGCCGGCTGCTGCGCCAGCATCGCGTCCGTGATGCCGTGGATCTCCTGCGATTCGCGGCGCACCAACGTGCGTGGGCGGATGAGCCGGTCGAAACGTTCCTGGCGCAGCAGCCGGCCATTCACGATGCGCACGGCGCCGATCGAAACGATCTCGTCGCCGTCGGAGGGCGAGAGCCCGGTGGTCTCCGTATCGAACACGGTGTAGCTCAGCTCGGCGAGCAGGCGCTCGTCGAGCTCGGGAGTCTGGCCGGGCTGGTGGAAGAGGTCGAAGTCGTAGTAGACCGGCCGGCCGGGCACGGCCGCCGTGTCCGCGGCTTGCGGCATCCGTGCCGGACGCAACGACGGCAGCTGCAGCGTCAACCGCATGCGACCAGCTACCCGATCGGCCTGCGACCAGATCTCGGCACCGTGGCGCTGCAGCACGTGCTCCAGCGTCGGCCCCTGTCCGTCGGGGGCCAGGGCATACGCTTCCTCCTGCCAATGCCGCAGCTGCTCGGGCTCCAGCGCCGGACCGTTCCACGCAAGCGACAAGCGCACGTAGCGGCCCACGACGGTCGTCTCGATGATCACGGAGCGCACGGCGCAGCGCTCCAGGATCCGTTCCATCAGATGCGTAAGCGCCTGCACCAGCGCATGGCTGTCCACGCTCACCCACGACGGCTCGCCCTCGTTGCGCTGCGCCGCTGCGATGCTCAGGTGTCGCTCGAAGCCGCGCTGCAGCACATACACCAGGTCGGCGGCGAGCATGTCCTCCAGCGGCCACGGCGTGCCCGCCGCGTCGGCACTCGCTGCGGCAGCCGCGTCGAGGCGCGCCGACAGCCGCTCGGCGTCATCCCGGATCACCTCGTTGAAGCGGCGCCGTCGCTCCGGGTCCATGTCGGGATACTGCATCACCGTCTCGGCCGCGGCGCGGATGTTGGCCAGCGACGCGCGCGTGCCCTCGGTGAGCTGACGCAGCAGCGTCTCGCGCCGGCTGTCGCTCTCCAGCGAGCGCGTGATGTCCTCCAGCATGAGCACGAAGCCGCCCACCTCGCCATGCGGGTCGAGCACCGGCGCCATCTGCGCGCGCAGCAGCTGGTCGCCACGCGCGGTGACGAAGTGCGCCGCGGGATGCGCGGCCTGCTGCTCGATGCGGCGGCCGATGCGGTCAAGCGCGTGGACGATCTGGCTTTGGTCGAGGATGGCGAAGACCGAGCGTCCCAGCCCCACGGGCGCCGCGCCGGACTGCGAGGCCATGCCGCCCAGCAGTTGCGCGGCGCGTTCGTTGTAGAGCAGGATGCGCCCCTCGCGATTGCACACGAGCACGCTGTGCGCCAGCTCCGACATGAGCGCGGCAAGGCGGTTCTTCTCCTCGGTGAGCTGGGCATGGGCCTCGTCCACGCGCTGCTGCACGTCTCGCTGCAGGCGGCGATGAGCCTCGGCCAGCGCGTTGATCGAATCGCCCAGCTGGCGCATCGGCTGAGCCCCGGCCAGCGAGACGCGATGGGAAGGGTTGACCGTGTGGACCAGCGCCACCTCCTCCGCCATGCGCGCCGCCGCCAGCGGCCAGGCAGACATGCCCCAGCGCAGCAACGCACCCAGCAGGAAGAGCAGCAGGAAGGCCAGGATGAGCAAGAGCGGCAGCTTCTCCTGCAGCATGGTCCGCAGCACGGTGCGCTGCCCCTCCTCCAGGTCGAACCACAACGCGAAGCCGACGATGGCGAACAGCCCCAACACGAACGCCGTCGCGAGCGAGAGCCACAGCGCGAAGCGCAGCCGATGGGTCACCTAAGAGCCCCCAGGTGGTGTCGGATCTGCGCTAGCAGGTCCTTGGTGGAGAACGGCTTGGTGATGTAGGCATCGGCGCCCAGCGCCATGCCCTTGCTCATCTCCACGTCGCGGCCCTTGGCCGTGAGCATGAGCACGCGGATGCCGTTCCAGGACGGGTTCTCCCGGATCTTCTGGCATACGTCGAAGCCGGACACGCCGGGCAGCATCACGTCGAGCAGCACCAGGTCGGGCGGCGTGACGTGCAGGGTGTCGAGCGCTTCCTGCCCGTCGCGCGCCACCAGCACGCGGTAGCCCTCGCGCTGCAACAGGTACTCCAGCGAGATGACGATGTTCGGCTCGTCGTCGGCGATGAGGATGGTGTTCATGCGTGGCTCTCCGTTTCCGCGCGGGCTGTGGGTGCTGGCGGTTCGTCCGGCGGCGCGGGCGGCGTGAGCGGCAGCGTGAAGGAAAAGGTCGCGCCCTGCCCGCGCTCGCTCCTGACCCATAGCTGCCCACCGAAGTGCTGCACGATCTGCCTGCTGATCGGCAGCCCGAGACCCGTGCCCTGCGGCTTTTCGGTGAGCGTGTCGCCCACCTGCCGGAACTTCTCGAAGATGAGGTCGTGGTCGGCCGGCGCGATACCGATGCCGTTGTCGCTCACGTCCACCTGCAGTGCGTCGGGCAGCACACGCAGCGCGATGCCGATGCGGCCCGTGCGGCGCGGGCAGAACTTCACCGCGTTCGAGATGAGGTTCAGCATGACCTGCATCAACCGGTCGCGGTCGGCGGGCACGGGCGGCACGTCTTCGGGCAGGTCGAGCACGAGCGTGGCTTCATGTTCGCGCACGAGCTGGCTGGTGGTGTGCACAGCGTCCCGGATCACCTCCTTGAGGTCGAGCTCGGTGGAGTGCCACTCCGCGCTGCCGGACTCGAGCTTGGACAGGTCCAGCACCTGGTTGATCATGCGGGTGAGGCGCTCGCTTTCCTTGACGATGATGCCCACGAACTCGGCGCGCTGCGGGGCCGGCATGTCCGGGTCGTCGCTCAGGATCTCCGAGAACGCGCGGATGGAGGTGAGCGGCGTACGCAACTCGTGCGTCACGGTGGAGATGAAGTCGTCCTTCAGGCGGTCGAGTTCCTTCAGCCGCTCGTTGGCGGCGCGCAGCTCGGCGGTGGCCTCTTCCAGCGCGCGCGACTTCTGCTCCAGCTGGTGGCTGTAGGCGATCACCTGGGATGCTTCGTCGAGGATGTTGAGCACCTCGTCCATGCCCAGCGGCTCCTCCTTCACCACCGAAGCGAGCATGACCCGCGCCGACGAGGCGCCGATGGTCCCGGCCAGCAGGTTCTCGGCGTAGTGCATGAGCGCGGCATCGGGCTCCAGGCGATCGACCGAGGGCAGGCCCCGCTGCGCCGCGTAGGCGGCGAACGCGTCCTGCGCGCGTTGCGGGCCGAGGAAGCGGCCGACCAGGGCCAGCATCTCCTGCATCGAGGCACTGCCGCGCCACAGGCTGGAGCCCCCGCCCGCCACGCGGAAGGCGTCGACGAACAGCAGGGCCTGCGCGTGATCGCGGATGCTCTGCCGGCCCAGCAGGGAGACGGCGACGTAACCGCCCACATTGGCCAGCATGCTCCAGAACATCGAGTGGCTGATGTCGTTCAGTCCCTCCAGACCGAACAGCGCGAACGGCCTCAGCCATGCGATACCGAACGGCCCCGCCTCCACGAACGAGATCGGCAGCCAACCGGACCGTGCGAAGGACGGCAGCAGCAGCGTGTAGGCCCAGACCACGAAGCCGAGCGACAGGCCCGTGAGCGCTCCGGCACGCGTGCCCTCGCGCCAGTACATGCCCCCCAGCATGGCCGGCGCGAACTGCGCCACCGCCGCGAAGGACACCAGGCCGATCGTGACCAGCGCGTAGGACTCGCCCGCGATGCGGTAGTAGGCGTAGCCCAGCATCATCACCGCCACGATGGCCCCGCGCCGGATGCCCAGCAGCAGGCGCGATAGGTCCCGGCGTTCGGCCAGCGCGAGCGACTTCCAGCGCAGGAGCAGCGGCATCACGAGGTCGTTGCAGATCATGGTCGACAGCGCGATCGTCTCCACGATCACCATGCCCGTGGCCGCCGACAGGCCGCCGATGAACACGAAAAGCGCCAGCGCCTCCTGGCGGTGCGCCATCGGCAGCGTGAGTACGAAGGCATCGGCGTCCACCTGGCCGGGCGGGAAGAGCATCAGCCCGGCGAAGGCGATGGGCAGCACGAACACATTGATGGCCAGCAGGTACGCAGGAAACAGCCAGATGGCCTTTGCCACGTGCTCCTCACGGGTGTTCTCCACCACGGCGATCTGGAACTGCCTCGGCAGGAACAGGATGGACAGCATCGACAGGAAGATGAGGGTCGCCCACGAGCCGTAGGTCCCTGCGGTGCCCCCGAGCATGAGCAGCTCGTCGATGTGGGGCAGCTGCCTCGCGTGCTCGAACACATCGCCGAAGCCGCCGTAAAGACCGAAGGTGACGAACACGCCCACCGCCAGGAACGCCAGCAGCTTGACCAGCGACTCGAAGGCGATGGCGGCCACCATTCCTTCGTGCCGCTCGGTGGTGTCCAGATGCCGCGTGCCGAACACGATGGTGAAGGCCGAAAGCAGCAGCGCCACATACAGCGCCGTGTCCTTGAGCACTGCCACGGCGCCGGCCTTGCGCGGCATCACCACGTCGGGATACTGCAGCAGCAGCACGAAGCTGTTGGACACCGCCTTCAGCTGCAGCGCGATGTACGGGATGATGCCGATCACCGCAATCACCGTGACCAGCCCGCCCAGCAGCGCGCTCTTGCCGTAGCGCGCGGCGATGAAGTCCGCGATGGAAGTAATGCGGTTGACCTTGCTGATGCGGATCATCTTGCGCAGCACCAGCCACCACAGCGCGGCCACCAGCGTGGGGCCCAGGTAGATGGGCAGGAAGCCCACGCCGCTGGCCGCTGCGCGCCCCACGCTGCCGTAGAACGTCCAGGACGTGGCATACACCGCCATCGACAGGGCATAGATGTACGGGTTGGCGATGATCGAGCGGCCTGCATCCGCTCGCTTGTCGCCGTAGTACGCGATGGCGAAAAGGAGGCCCAGGTAGGCGAAGGACGCCAGCAGGATCACGCCGCCGTGAAGCATGGCGCCCTCCCTTCACAGGTTGCGGCGCTCAACCACCAGGATCATGGCCACGATGAGCGCAACCCACACGGCGAAGAGGTAGGCATACAGCACGGGGATGCCCCACACGGTGCCGCCTCTGTTGAACAGCGCGAGCAGCGGATACGAGAACAGCAGGCAGCCCAGCACGAAAAGCGCCACCAGCCTTTGCGCATGCACAGGTCGACGAGCCATGGGCATTCCCTTCAGCGTTGCCTCCGATGTCGTCCGCCGGGCTCGCGCGACACGAACTGCAGCAGGCTCCGCACGGTCGGCATGGCAAGCGTACTGTCGGGCCGCGCGGCTTACATCCCTCTGACAATGTCCCTTCCCGGGGATCCCGCTTGGTCAGGGCTAACCCTGTGCGGGCGCGAGGGGAAAGCGTCGGCTCGACGAGGTGGCCCGAGGTGGCGCCATGCAAAAATCCGCCCCTTCACCGGAAGCATTCCATGGACATCGAACGCATCAATTCCATCGGCACCAAGCTGGCCGACCTCACAGAGCGCACCCAGGCGCTAAGGGGGTATCTTTGACTACGACCGCAAGTCGCTGCGGCTGAACGAGGTCAACGCGGCCCTCGAGAACCCCAACGTCTGGAACGAGCCCAAGCGAGCACAGGAACTGGGCCGCGAGAAGCGAGCGCTCGACACGGTGGTGCAGACCATTGACCACCTGACCGGCAACCTGGCCGACAACACGGAGCTGTACGAGATGTCGAAGGCCGACGACGACTTCGACGGGCTACAGGCCATCGAGGCCGATGCGGCCAAGCTGGAAGAGATCGTCGGCGGCCTCGAATTCCGCCGCATGTTCAACAACCCGGCGGACCCGTCGAACTGCTTCATCGACATCCAGGCCGGTGCTGGCGGCACGGAAGCCTGCGACTGGGCGCAGATGCTCCTGCGCCAATACCTCAAATATGCCGAGCGCAAGGGCTTCAAGACCGAGGTCATGGAAGAGACCGAGGGCGATGTCGCCGGCATCCGCAGCGCCACCATCAAGGTCGAAGGCGACTACGCCTTCGGCCTGCTGCGCACGGAAACCGGCGTGCACCGCCTCGTGCGCAAGAGCCCCTTCGATTCCGCGGGCGGGCGCCACACCTCGTTTGCCAGCGTGTTCGTCTACCCGGAGGTCGACGACTCCATCGAGATCGAGATCAACCCGGCCGACGTGCGCACCGATACCTTCCGCGCGTCCGGGGCCGGCGGCCAGCACATCAACAAGACCGACTCGGCGGTGCGCCTCACCCACACCCCGACCGGCATCGTCGTGCAGTGCCAGAACGACCGCTCGCAGCACCGCAACCGCGACGAGGCCTGGCAAATGCTGCGCTCGCGCCTGTACGAGCACGAGATGCGCAAGCGCATGGCCGAACAGCAGAAGCTGGAAGACAGCAAGACGGACGTCGGCTGGGGTCATCAGATCCGCTCCTACGTGCTCGACCAGAGCCGCATCAAGGACCTGCGCACCAACGTCGAGATCAGCAACACCCAGA
>CBINBY010000009.1:0-68296 GCA_966248995.1 uncultured Burkholderiales bacterium
CCTGGGTCAAAGTTCAATCGGCAGGGTGGGTCAATATTGAATCGGCGTGGACAGCTGTCGATCGATCGGGACGTGATGCACCCGTCAGCATGACGTGATCTCCCTGGGACTGGTCTACACGAGCAATCTACGTGCCTCCGGCTGGGCCGCATGCGGCATACCCGGGAGTGCCGCTTGCGACGTTCATTGACGCGTGCGCCCGCGCAGTGGTGCATGAGATGTTGAATCGGCGGGGCGGCCCTGGCCGTGCGGAGGAGAATGCACGAGGCCCTCGGGCAGTGTCTGGCCCTTCAATGTCGTCTGCGGAATGGTCATTGGTCATCGGCGTGCTGCTGGTCACGATGGTGCTGGCGGGCACATTCTTGGGTCGGCTGCCGCTGAGCAGCGCAATGATCTATCTGGCGCTGGGCTGGCTGCTCGGGCCGGATGTCGCGGACGTGCTTCGACCCGACCCTGAAGCGCATGCCGGCATGCTGGAGCGGCTGGCGGAAGTTGCGCTGTTGATTTCGCTGTTTGCAGTGGGAATGCAGCTGGGCGTGCCGCTGCGTGATCGACGCTGGCGGCTGCCGGTGCGCCTCGCGTTCGCATCGATGGCGGTGATGGTGTCCCTGATCACCGCCATAGGCATCTGGGCACTCGATCTGCCGCCTGGGGCAGCCGTGCTTCTCGCTGCGATTCTCGCTCCGACCGATCCCGTGCTGGCCTCCGGTGTGCAGTCCGAGTCTGGCCCTCATCCCGATCGGCTCGGCTTCAGTCTGGCCGCAGAAGGGGGGCTCAACGACGGTGCGGCGTTTCCGTTCGTGATGCTGGGGCTCGGGTTGCTTGGCTTGCCCGAGCCCGGCTTCAGCGTGGCTCGATGGTGGGGCGTCGACCTTCTGTGGGCCACTGTGGGCGGCATGGCGATTGGTGGCGCGCTCGGTGCCACCACGGGACGTCTCGTCGTTTACCTGCGCAGTCGCCACCGCGAAGCGGTCGGGCTGGACGAGTTTCTCGGGCTCGGATTGATTTGCACGGCCTACGGCGTCGCGCAGCTCAGCCTGGCGTCCGGCTTTCTCGCAGTATTTGCGGCCGGCCTGGCATTGCAGAGGGTGCGCGAGCAACCGCGGCCACACACGCAGCCACTGCCCGCCGCGACCGGCTCGCAAGGCCATTCGTATGAAACGCTGGCGACACATTCGCATCATGCGAGCGCCACCATGCGTGATTCAGTCCAGGGCTTCAACGAGCAGTTGGAGAGACTCGCGGAACTGGCACTGGTGCTGGTGGTGGGGGCGATGCTGGCTTACGCGAAGCCGTTGCCTGTCGCGTGGTGGTTCGTGCCGCTGCTGCTCGTGGTGCTGCGGCCGTTGTCTGTCGCCGTCGCCGTCGCGGGCGAAGGTCTGACCATGCCTCAGCGCGCCATGATCGGTTGGTTCGGCATCCGCGGCATCGGCTCGCTGTTCTATCTCCTGCTCGCGCTGCGCATGGGGATCGATGGCCGGGTCGCCGATACGCTGGTGACACTCACCCTGTGGACCGTCGCAGCGTCGATCGTTGCCCACGGCTTGACAGCGCAGCCGCTGATGCGGCGATACATCGGGTGGCGCGGGTGAGCGTCAAATGACCGAAGCCCGAGCGGCTTGCGTCCTCAGGCTCCAGTGCCGAGTGCCAGCCCCCGTTCCGGGATGAACCGTTTGCTTGGGGAGTGCGCGGGTTGTAACCCGCCTTTGGCACTTGCTTCGGCACCCTCAGCATGTGCGCTTTGTGGGCCTCCGTCAGTTCGGTAGCGCACAGAGCGATGGACCTGAGCGGTGTACTTTGTGGCGCTGGCCTACCGCATCGATTCGGATGCCGCGCAACACATGATTGGGCAATGCACATGGACGTGATGGTCTGGGGCGCATGCGGCGCACTCATCGGCTGGGTTCGCCAGCCTGTTCCAGCGGCCAGCCGACCGAGCCTTCGCTGAAAACCGTCTGCTCTCGCTGTTTCGCGACCGGATCCTCTCGCTGGTGACGGCCATCGATGGCGAGCCGGGTCTCGAGGTCGGCATGGTGGGACGCAAGGGCATGCTGGGCGTGCAGCTGGTGCTCGGCGTCAGCGCGCGCGGCGCATCGCTGCGGCGCCGTTCCGGCGCGAGCTGGGCGCGAGCAAGCCGCTGCAGCGGGTACTTAACCGCTACCTCTACGTGCTGATGGCACAGCTGGCGACGTCGGCCGCTTGCACACGTTTCCACTGCGTCGGCCCGCGGCTCGCCCGCTGGTTGCTGATGAGCGAGGATCGGACGCATGCCGACAGGTTTCACCTCACCCAGGAGTTTCTGGCGTACATGCTGGGGGTGCGCCGCGTCGGCATCACCGGCGCCGCCAGCGATCTGCAGCAGGCGTGGCCTCATTCGCTATCACCGGGGCGAGATCACCGTGCTCGACCGGGCCGGCCTGGAGGCGGCCGCATGCAGCTGCTATGCGTCGGATCGGCTGGCCTACAAGAGGCGGTTCGGCTGATCGCCGGCTCCACGCCGCCGTGGCTCGCGGCCTGCGTAAGGCAGCGTGTCGGCAAAAGGCCTTCGCTTGATCACCGATCGGAGCACGTGCGAGAGCCTGTGGCAATCGAAGCGGCCCTTCAGGATGAACTGCTGCGCCCCGCTTTCCGGCACTTGAACGCTGGCGGCCTGGCGGCTCGCTCCCCCGACGATCAGGAGGGGAATGTGCGGCGCGGCAGACTGAAGCGCGCTGAACGTTTCGCTGCCTTCACTGTCGGGCAGCGAGAGGTCCAGCAGGACGATGTCGATGCCGCCTTGCGTGAGTCTCTCGACGCCTTCAGCGAGGCACGTCGTGTATGCGACGTTCGAGCCGCCCGCGCTTGTGATGGCCAGCGCCTGCCGAATCACGACCACATCGGCGCGCTCGTCTTCGATCACAAGGGCATTGATGTTCGTGCTTCGATGATCGGACCAGCAGCGGCTCGCGTCCGTGCGATGGCGCACACTGAGCCTTATCCTGAGGGTGGGCTTGCGCACAGACAAGCTGATGCGGGAGACCTACATTGGCTGTCTAAGGTGATTCCCAAGCCTCCAAGGACTGCAACATGAAGATGCATGGCACGACGACAGACCCGCCTGCGCACGACGATGCGGATGGCGAGCGCATGCTGATGGCGGAATACGCCATCGGCTACGATGGCCTTCGCTACACCTACAACGGCTATCGCTACGACCGCTTGGCAGATGCCGTTGCCTACTCGAAGCTGATGCGCTCGCGGCCGTCGAGGCCGGACCCGGGCGGCCCATTCACGCAGCGAGAGAAGCTCGACGTGCCGACCGACGCGGACCGGGAACTAATGACATCGCTGGCCATCCGCTTCGAAGAGGGCACCTACCGATTCGAGGGCTTCCGTTATGGTCGACTTGCAGATGCCGTGAACTACGCGACCTTGTCCTCTCGGCGACAGGACGCCCCATGATCTACAAGTTCAAGTCCAAGTCCGCCGGCGACCTGATCATGCTGAGGTTCAGCGGCGATCAGATGCTGCGCGTGATCGGCAAGGCGCCGGCGCCCAAGGGCATCATCGAGCCGGCAGCAATGCCTGCGGCCATCTTGGCAATCGAAGAGGCGATTGCACAGGAGGAAGCGCAACGCAGGAAGGCCGAGGCGCAAGCGGTCGACCAAGGCCGCACGCCGCCGCGCGCAGACGGCGTGACGCTGCGTCAGCGCACGTGGCCGTTCCTAGACATGCTCAAGCGCGCGAACGGCGAGGATGCGGCGATCGTCTGGGGCGTCTGAGCGGGGCCGCCCTCAGTTCGACGAAGCAGAAGCAGCGTCTCGACTGCGCGGCGTCGCGCGCACATCCAACATCCCGAAGCATCACCGGTTCGCGTGAAGCCAGCAGCGAATCGGCGTCTTACGGCAGCGTCTATTTCAGCCGAGTTCTGCAGATACGTCTGCAACGCATCGTCGTCGCTGCGGTGTGGCTGGTAGCGGTAGTGCAGTGTCTCCTTGCCGATGCTGGCGCCTATCGGCAGGTCGTCCACCAAGACCCAGAAGCGAACCGTGCCCGAAGGCTCGTGGAAGAACGGCGCTTGCGACATGATGACCTCGATCGTGGCGCGATGGGCCGACGTTGGGCCTGTTCAGCGCAGGCTTCCCCGGCGCAGGACATGGACGGCGACCACCAGCAACGCGGCACCTGCAAGCGACATGAGCGCTGGCAGATGGAAGTGGCCTGCTAAGGGCGGCACGGCCCACCAATGCGCCCAAGATGCCGGCGACAGTCGACAAGACGCGTTGTCCATGGCAGCAGCTCAGCCCTGGATGGGCGATAGTCAGGCGTAGCACCGTAGGTTTCGCGAGAACGCTTGTACGGCCGTGATGCCACTGCGTTCGGCGCGAACGCACCAGTCCTCCAACCGACCGACCAGCTGCTCGTTCGACGCGGTGGGACGGCTCCAGATGGCGGCGAGTTCTTGCCGCATCGCATCGATTGCCCGAGCCACCTTACCTGAATCGAGTATCTCCCCTGAGCCCGCATGCATGGCGAACTGCGCCAAGACCGCATAGCGGTGAGTGATGAACGGAGCGCAAGGTTTCGATGTCGCAGCGGGGCTTGTTGCGTTGGAAGCGGATCGCGGGCGCCATCTTGCGTGCAGTCGCCAAGTGCAGCCATACCACGACCCGGAGGTTACATCCAGCCGACGTCGAATTCCCACCAACGGCTCGAGAACTTGGCGGAGGTGATGTAGGCGTGGTGGTTGTTGTGCAGCTCCTCGCCACCGATCAGCAAGCCCCAGGGGCAGATGTTTCTGGAGGCATCCTCCGGCGCGAAATTGCGATAGCCCCAATAGTGACCCATGCCATTGACCACGCCTGCAGCGAGGAACGGGATCCATAGCATCTGCACCGCCCACATCGTGAGGCCGATCGGGCCAAAGAGCGCGAGATCAATCACCATCATGACGGCCAAGCCGAGCACGCCGTGCCTTGCGTACAGGTGGCGCTCGATCCAGTCGTCGGGCGTGCCGCGGCCGTACTTCTCAAGGGTAGTGGCCTTGGCGATCTCGATGCGATAGAGCTCTGTGCCCTGGAACAGCACTTTCCGGATTCCGTGGATCTGAGGGCTGTGCGGATCCTCTGCGGTGTCGCTGCGGGCGTGGTGCTTGCGGTGAACCGACACCCATTCCTTGGTGGCCATCCCGGTGGTGAGCCACAGCCAGAAGCGAAAGAAGTGGCTGGCCGCAGGATGCAGCGCCAGCGCGCGATGCGCCTGATGCCGGTGCAGGAAGATGGTCACTGCCGCGATGGTGACGTGCGTCAAGGCCAGCGTTGCGAGCACGTAGCCCCACCAGCGGAGTTCCAGCAGGGCCAGGCTCATCGATGTCCGCGCAAGGGGGCAGGCGACGCGGCCTTCGCGGTCTCTTTGGTCGCAATGGGAACCGACGTCGTCACCTCGCGCGGAGGCGGTGAGCCTTCGGCAGTGAAGTCGGCTTGTTGCTGAGCCAGGGCGCTGACTTCCCGGGCACGCTTTACCGCAGATGGGTTCATGTCGGGTCCTTTCCAGGAGGCGGGCCTATGCTCGTCGCTCCCGCACCGATACGAATCAGAAATATGACGACGATTGCGGCGCCGAGGAGCGCGTGAATCAGTCCTCCTATCGTGGTCGAGGTGACCATGCCCAGAAGCCACAGGGCAACCAGGACGACTGCAATGATCTCGAGCACTTCTTCTCGTTCTGCGGCTCACGGACGAACGGCGATCTCGTTCCTGACTGCTTTGACCCCGCTGACCTTCCACGCGATGCTCTCGGCCGTGCTCCTCTGCGTGGCGCTCTTGGCGAAGCCAGACAGCATGACGGTGCCATTGAGTGCCTGGACCCGCATCCTGGACGCGTCGACGTCCTTGTTGTCGAGCAAGCCGACTTTGATCGCCGTGCTGATGGCGGTGTCGTCGGCGGAATCGGCTACGGTGTCCTGGCCCGTGATCGCACAACCGTGGGTGGCGATCAGGGCCAGCGCGACGATGGCGGTGGCGATACCGACGCCAGTGTTCATGCTGGATCTCGCGAGCTCGTCGACGCGGGCTCGGCTTCGACCGGAGCCGCTCGGTCACGCATTCGCTGACTGAGCTGAAGCTCCAAGGTTTCCACCATGAAATAAGCCTCGAAATACTTCTCCTGCGGGCCCGCGGCTCGCCAGGTATCGCGCTCGGACTCTGCCTTGACGATGCGGCTCCTAAGCTCGTCGATCTCTTGTTGAAACGTCATGGTGGCTCCTTCGCCGGACGAAGCCTACGTATAGGCGCGAGGCAGCGCACGGTCTGTGCGCCAGCGTACGGTGCCGCCGTTCGCGGCCGCCAAGGGGAAACTCAGACGCCGGGGACAAGCTCCGCGCCGCCATCCTTCGACAGCGCCTGGGCGCAGTGATGCAGAAGCACGATGCCGCGCGAGCCGTCTTCGATGGCCGTGGCGCGAATCAGCGGCGGATTCGACTTGACGCCGCCAAAAATGGTGGCGACGGACACGTCGGCGGCATCGCGCCCGGTGCCCAGGCGCACGAATCCCATCGGAATGGAGAGACAGTCTGGCTCGGCGTGTGCGCCGCATGGATGTTGAGTACGAAGTCCGCGCCGTGTTCGTCGATCGCGTGGTTCAGTTCGACGTGCAACTCGATGCGTACCATGCCGCAGCCTCAGCTTGCCGCCGTTGGCGGGAGCAGGCGGTCGTATTCCCGCCTGACCACGGCATAGCACTCGCACGTGCGCTGTTCGAGTCTGGCGCGGTCGAGCACCGTGATGTGGCCACGCCGGTAGCGGATCAGCCCCGCCTGCTGCAAATTCCCCGCCGCCTCGGTGACGCCTTCGCGGCGCACGCCCAGCATGTTGGCGATGAGCTCCTGCGTCATCACGATTTCGTTGGAGTGCAGACGGTCGAGGCTCAGGAGCAACCAGCGGCACAACTGCTGATCCAGCGAATGGTGGCGATTGCACACTGCCGTCTGCGCCATCTGCGTGATGAGCGCCTGCGTGTACCGCAGCAGCAGGTGCAGCACTGGGCCGGCGCGGTTGAACTCCTGCATCATCACGTTGGCCTTCAGGCGGAACGCCAGCCCGGCACTCTGCACGACTGCGCGGCTGGGCGTCGTTTCGCCGCCCATGAACAGCGAAATCCCGACGATGCCTTCGTGGCCGACGACCGCGATTTCGGCTGAAGCGCCGTCCTCCATCACGTACAGCAACGAGACGATCGACGTCGTCGGGAAGTACACATGCGTGAGCTTGCTGCCGGACTCGTAGAGCACCTTGCCCAGCGGCATGTCCACAGGCTCCAGCTGCGGCAGCCAGCGCGCCCACTCGGCATCCGGCAGCGCCGCAAGCAGCCGGTTATCTCGGGGATTCGTCGCCAAGGGCACCCTCTGGTGGTCGTCACGAGCGTCGCCTCGCGGTGCCCCAGTATGCAGCGTCGCTTGTCCCAGCGCAGGTCAGGGTGACCGCCACGTCGCCTGGGCGTCGACAAACGCCGGGCAGGTCATGGCGCCTTGCAATGATCAATCGATGCCCATGCTTGAGCCATGCGGTGCGCGTGGCAGTAAGCTGGTTCCCGTGAGAATGCGCATGTTGAGTTCAACGAAGAGCGACTCCATTCGGACCGTGACGCCGGTGGATGCGGCGAGGCGCGAGCTGGCCTCCCTGCTGGCGCAAATCGAGGCCGCGCGTTCAACGCTCGCGCAGCTGCAGGCGCAACTGACGCACGCAAACAGTTCACTCGGCCAACACCAGCTCGCCAAATTGGTCGAGGCGAACGAGCGCCTGCAATTCGAGGCGCAGCGAGCCCAGGGCGACGCGGACACTGCGACTCAAGCCCTTGAAGTCGCGTCGCGATCGGCAGAGCATGACCCGCTCACCAAGCTGCCGAACCGACTCCTGCTCCTGGATCGCTGCCACCACGGGATCTCTGTATGCAAGCGGCATGGCGCGCGGCTGGCTGTCCTCTTCGTGGACCTCGACCACTTCAAGTCGATCAACGACACGCTGGGCCATGCAGCCGGGGATGCAGTGCTTCAGCACGTTGCTCGGTGCCTGCTGAGCTCAGTCCGCGAGGCCGACACCGTGAGTCGCATTGGTGGCGACGAATTCGTGCTGCTGCTGACTGACGTCAAGGAGCGTAGCGACGTCGAGCTGATCGCCGAAAAGGTTGTCGCAGCCTTGGCCGCGCCGTGGCGACTGAGAGGACGGGTCATGCATTTGACTGCCAGTATCGGTATCAGCAGCTGCCCGGATGATGGGACGGAGCCTGCGGTTCTCATTCGTCGTGCCGATGAGGCTATGTATCGGGCGAAGCGCTTGGGCAGCGGAAGCTACTCGTTCTAGCCGCTACGAGTATCTGCACGTGCTGCACCGGCTGGCTGTCGACCGCGTGGGGGCGGGTGCCCCGCGTAGGCAAGCAAGTCGCGTGTTGCTACCCGTATCGAGCGTTGCCTGAGCGACCGGTTCCGGCGTTCCTACTTGGCAGGAGCGAATGACGGCTTGGGGTCGCGAGGCCCAGTTGGCAGTCAATGAGAGCTGCCGCTGGTTGGTGACCTGCTCCTGCCTGGGTTGATGGTCAACGTCGGGCAGGTTTGTGGGTGCAGCGGTCGTCTGCGTGATCGGACGGCGAATTGCCGGTTCCGGCGGCTGCTGCCGCTCGATCCGCGAATCTGGCCGACCGCATCCAGTCTGCTGCTATCACTCGCCGCGGCAGGTCGAACGACAGCGACGGGTCGAAAGCACCGATTCGCCGACCGTTGCCGGTCGCAGCCACGATCGGATACCGCGTCGCCGCACCCCGCTCATGCGCCAAAGCCGTAACCAAACCCTCGGCGCCTGACCCAGCGCGCCAAGGGACAGAGCCTGCGCCGCCTACACCCGCACACGCTCCATCAGCGGCTCGAAGCGATAGACCGCGGAACGCCGGCCAGCGGCCTCGTTCACCGTCTGCAGCAGGCCCTCCTGTAGCAGCACGCGGGTGAAGCGCGCTGCCGTCTGCGAAGGGATGCCTGCCCTGCTGTGTATCGGCTGTTGCTGAAAACCGGGTACGTGAATAGGTAGTCCAGAGCCGCGACTGCGCACTTCGAGGACAACAGATCGATGAACCGCACCTTCATCTCCTCGTAGAAGTCGCGGATGCTCTGCGCCACATCCAGCTTGCAAATTGCCTGATAAGCAACTGCCGCCAGGAAGAACTCGCACCAGCCGTCCCAGTCGTTCCCCGCTGACGCCTCTCGCAGGCGGTCGAGGTACTCGTCTTGGTGGTCCTCGAAATTCCGGCTGATGTAGAAGTGCGGCGCGGTGATGGCACCGTCCCGCCGCAGCATCAGCGTGATCAACATCCGGCCCATGCGGCCATTGCCGTCCTCAAAGGGTGGAGCGACTCGAACTCGGCATGAGCCAGCGCCGTGCGCAGGAGGACCGGCATGGCCTCGTCGCCCGCCAGCTTGTACAGGGCCTCCATGGCGGTGCCCAGATGCTCCGATGCGATGGGCACGAAGCTCACCTTCCGGCTGCCGCGTTCGCCCATGTAGTTCTGCTCGCGCTTGTACTCCCCAGGCGACTTGTGGGCCCCGCGTCCCTCGAAGAATGCTGGGTCGCATGTCGCTGATGCCCTATGAGCCGCTCCTTGCGCGGTGAAGATCACCCGGGCAATCGAGGCCGTCAGGCGGGCCGCATCATGCTGCTCACCCTGAGCGTCGCCGCACCGGAAATCGTGCTGATGTACCTGATGGAATGCGTGCTCAGGCTGGTGAACCGCTACGCGCAACAGCTCAACGTGTTCTCGCTCGCGATGTCCTTGAAGGCCGTGGCCGCCACATGGATCATCTGGATCGAGATGGTGACGCTGATCCAGCTCATGCAAGGACTCGTGTGAAGTTGCCAATACAGAAGCGGCTAAGGCCTGCTGAACGCACGCCACGGGCACTCGGGATCAGTGAGCACCGCCCGCATCCGCCGGCGCGCCTTGCGATCGCACCGGCCGTGTCAGCCAGATCATCCCCGTGAGCAGCAGGAACAGCACCGCCGAGCCGAGGAAGATGTCGTCGGCGGCACGCGTGTAGGCCTGCTGGTCGATCAGCCGGTTCACCATCGCCGTGGCTTGCTCAGGGCTCAGGCCGGCCACCCCTAGCCTGCCCAGCGCGGCGGCGAAATTGGGGCTGGACGCATCGCCCAGTTGCTCCACCAAGTGGGCATGGTGCATCGCCGCCCGGTTGTCCCACAGCGTGGTCGAGATCGACGTGCCGAAGGCGCCGGCCGTGATGCGCACGAAGTTGCTCAGACCCGAGGCGGCCGGAATGCGCTGCGGCGCCAGGCCGGACAGCGTGATGCTGGTCAGCGGGATGAAGAACAGCGCCACCGCCACGCCCTGCACCAGGGTGGGGACCATGATCGTCCATTCGTCGGTCTGCGTGGTGAAGTTCGAGCGCATCCACAGCACCAGCGCGAACACCACGAAGGAGCCCGAGGCGACCCAGCGCGGATCGGTGCGGTCCAGGTTCCGGCCAACGATGGGCGCCAGCACGATGGCGAACAGCCCTACCGGCGCGAGCGCGAAGCCGGCGTCGGTAGCGGTGTAGCCCATGAACTGCTGCAACCACAGCGGCAGCAGCACCACATTGCCGAAGAACAGGCCGTAGGCGATCGCCAGCGAGAGCGAGGCGAAACTGAAGTTGCGCGTCGCGAAGAGGCGCAGGTCGACCACCGGATGCTTCTCGGTCAGCTCCCACGCGAGGAAGAGCGCGAAGCCGATCAGCGCGGCGACCGACAGCGCGACGATCTGCCCGGAGTGGAACCAGTCGAGCTCCTTGCCCTTGTCGAGCACGATCTGCAGCGCGCCCACCCACAGCACCAGCAGCGCCAGGCCCACGACGTCGATGGGCAGCTTGACGCGCGGCGTCTCGCGCTTGCGGTAGATGCTCCAGGTGACGGCCGCCGCCGTCAGCCCGACCGGCACGTTGATGTAGAAGATCCACGGCCAGGAGATGTTGTCGGTGATCCAGCCACCGAGCAGCGGCCCGACGACGGGCGCCACCAGCGTGGTGATGGACCACATGGCAAGCGCGACGCCGGACTTGTCGCGCGGATAGCTCGACAGCAGCAGCGTCTGCGACAGCGGAATCATCGGCCCCGCGACCAGGCCCTGCAGCACGCGGAAGGTGATCAGCAACTCGATCGAAGGCGCAAAGCCGCACAGCCACGAAGCCAGCACGAACAGCAGCACGCTCATCGTGAACAGCCGCACCGCGCCGAAGCGCTGCGTCAGCCAGCCGGTCAGCGGCACCGAGATGGCGTTGGCGATCGCGAAGCTGGTGATGACCCAGGTGCCCTGCGTGGAGCTGACGCCAAGGTCGCCGGCAATGGCCGGCAGCGACACGTTGGCGATGGACGTGTCGAGCACGTTCATGAACGTGGCGAGCGACAGCGCCACGCTGCCCAGCACCAGCGCCGAGCCCCGTAGCGGCCGATGCTCGGCGCGGGCGGGTGGCGCGGCGGGCGGCGCGCCAGCACCGGCGACGGGCCCTGGGGGAGCAACAGCGGAAGACATCGGTCGGCGCAGCCTGCGCGAGCAGGCCGGAGTGTTCGTTGGATAGAGCGACGGGCTGCGCCTCAGCGCGCCGCCGGCAGGCCCGCATCGAGCGAGGCGAGTTGCTTCGTGGCATCGGCGTGCGCCGGGCGCACCGCGGACTGCGGCCTGATCCCGGCGGCCAGCGGCCCTTCGGCCCGCGGCGCGCGGCCGAGGTTTTCGGCAATGATTCGCCGCACCTCGGCCTCCACCACCTCGTCGTCGCCGGAGGACGGCAGAGCCGCGGACGCCGGCTGCACCGCCTGCGCTGTTGGCCGGTCGCCGAGGGCCCGGCCATCGCCCGGGCCGCTGACGTCAACCTTGACCTCCATCGACAGCCCCACGCGCAACGGGTGCTGGGTGAGCTCCTTCGGGTCGAGCGCGATGCGAACCGGCACGCGCTGCACCACCTTGATCCAGTTGCCGGTAGCGTTCTGCGCGGGCAGCAGCGAGAAAGCCGAGCCGGTACCGGCACCCAGGCCCTGGACCGTGCCGTGGTATTCCACCTTGTCGCCGTAAGCATCGGCCGTCAGCGTCACTGGCTGGCCGATGCGCAGGCGGCGGAGCTGTGCTTCCTTGAAGTTGGCGTCGACCCAGACGTCCTGCAGGCCCACCACGGTCATCAGTGGCGCACCGGCCTGCACGCGCTGGCCGAGCTGCACGTTGCGCTTGGCGACATAGCCATCGACCGGAGCGGCCAGTCCGTCGCGGTGCAGCGCCAGGTGCGCCTCGCGCAGCTGCGCCGCGGCACGCAGCACATTGGGATGGCGCTCGACGTCGGTGCCCTCGGTGAGCGACTGGTTGACCGTGAGCTGCTCGCGCGCCGCGAGCACCGCGGACTGCGCTGCCGCCACCGCGCTGCGCGCAGCCTCCTGTTGGGCGCTCGCGTGCTCGAACTCCTCCTTGCCGACCGCTCCGGTGGCGAGCAGCGGCTGGCGGCGCCGCACGTCGTCCTGCGCGCGCGCCAGTTCGGCCCTGGCTCGTGCCAGGTCGGCATCGCGCGCCGCGATCTGCGCCTTCAGCGTGGCGTTGGTCGCAAAGACCGTGCGCACCTCACGCACAGTCTGCGCGAGCTGGGCCTGCGCCTGCTCGACCGCGACGCGGGCATCGGTCGGGTCCAGCTCGATCAGCGGCTGGCCCGCCTTCACTGAATCGGTTTCCGACACGTGGATGGCCTGCACCGTGCCGCTGACCTGCGGCGTGATCTGCACGATGTTGCCCTGCACATAGGCGTTGTCGGTGCTCTCGTAGTGGTTGAGCACCAGCACGCGGTAGGCACCGTAGGCGGTGGCGCCGATGATCGCAGCGCCAGCCACCGCGGCGAGCGCCGTGCGGCGCTTGCGATTCGGCACGGAGGGCTTGTCCTGGGATTGGTCGTCGTTCATGGCGTGGGCTCCTGTCTTCCGGTGTTCGTGCGTGTTCGCGAAAGGCACGCTCAGCGCGCAGCCGCGGCGGCCCGCGGCAGGTCCTGGGCGACGTAGCCGCCGCCCAGAGCGCGCATCAGCGCGGCCTGCAAATCCAGTGCGCGCGCCTTCAGGTCGGCCGCCTGGCGACGCTGCGCGAGCACGCTGGTTTCGGCATTCAGCACGGTCAGGTAGCTGCCCAGGCCGGCGCGGTAGCGCTGCGCGGCCAGGTCGTAGGCGCTTTCGGCGCTGGCCTGCGCCTGGGTCTGCTGCTCTTCCTGGCGTTGCAGCGACTGCAGCGACGCAATCTGGTCGGCCACCTCGCGTGCCGCACCAATCACGGTGGCGTTGTAGCTGTCGATGGCCGCATCGAGGTCGGCCTCCTTGCCGTGCAGGCTGGCGCGCAGGCGGCCGGCGTCGAAGATGGGCAGGCTGATGGCGGGGCCCACGCCGTACTGGCTGCTGCCCGCCTGCAGCAGCTTGTCCAGGCCCAGCGCGTTGAAGCCGGCGTAGGCAACGAGGTTGATGTCGGGATAGAAGGCGGCGCGGGCGCCCGCCACGCCTTGCGTCGCCGCCTCGATGCGCCAGCGAGCGGCGGCGATGTCGGCACGGCGGCCCAGCAGGTCGGCCGGCACGGCGGTGGGCAGCGCAAGCGCCTGCACCGGGTTGAGCTTGGGCGACAGGCCGGCAAGCGATTGCGGAGGCTGCACGGTGAGCGCAGCCAGCGCGTGGCGCAGCAGCTCGATCTGCTCGTCCAGCGCCTCGATCTGTTGGCGCGCCTCCGGCAAGGCCCCCTCGCCCTGGCGCAGCTCGACGTTGGTGTCCAGCCCGGCCTGCACGCGATCGCGGATCAGGCGGAGCAATTCGTCGCGCTGCTGAAGCGAGCGCTGAGCGACCTCGCGCTGGGCCACCAGCCGCGCGAGCTGGAAGTACGTGCGGGCCACGTCGGCGGCCAGCACCGCGCGCGACGCCTGCAGCTCGGCCTCGGCCGCGCGTTGCGTGCCCAGCGCCGCCTCGAACGCAGCTCGGTTGCGGCCGAAGAAGTCGAGCTCCCAACCGAGCGAAGCCTGCAGCGTGCCGCTGGTCTGCATCGACCCGGCCAGCGGCGCCGGGTAAAGGCCGTTTTCGCTGTAGCGCTGGCGGGTCACGTCCAGCGTGCCGTTCACCAGTGGTTGGTCGGCACTGGCCACGCCCTGCACGGCCGCGATGGCGCCGCGGATGCGCGCGGCCGCCAGCTTCAGGCTCGGGCTGTCCGCGAGCGCGCGCTCGACCAGGTGGTCGAGCTCGGGGTCGCCGAAGGCCTGCCACCAGCGGTCATCCAGCGGAGCCGATGGCGCCGCAGCCCCGATGCCGACTGCCGATGGGTCCACCACGGCTTCCGGCTGGGCCAGCTTGCCGGGACTGGCGCAGCCGGCGAGCACCAGAACCGACGCCAGCGCCACCGAGTGAAGGCGCGCCTTTCCCGAGATGTAGGTAATGATATTTGTCATGTTCTTGATTGCTCAGGCAAATATGTGACCGAGAAAGGCAGACCTCATTCGCCGCGCAGCGCTTCTCCATTGGCGAGCATGCGGCGCAGCAGGTCCTTCAGAGTCTCCCACTCGTCGCGGGTGAAGCCGGCAAGGTAGCCGTTGAGCACCTCGGCCAGCACTGGCGGCACTTGGGCCGCCGCTCGCTCGCCATCGGGAGTCAGCTCGACCTGCACGACCCGCCGGTCCTCGGTGGAGCGCTCGCGCCGGCACAAGCCCTTTCTCTCGAGCCGGTCGAGCAGGCGCGTCATTGCACCCACGTCCATGTGCATGTCGCGCGCGAGCCCGGCGACGGTGCTCGACTTGGTTTCGCGCAACTTGAACAGCGGCCCCCACTGAGCCTGAGTCAGCCCGTGCTCGCTCAGCCCCTGGTCCACCTGCTGCGCGATGGAGGCAAGCACGAGCTTCATCAGCCAGCCCACGCTCTCCTCACGGATGTACCTGTCGGCGCGATAGAACTTGGCAGGGGCGGAATAGCGTCGCATGGACGGCATTTTAGTTGCCTGGTCAGATATTGGCAAAGCCAATAAGCCGGCAGTGGGTAGTGCGCCATGCGGCATGAGGTTGCCGCCCACACGCGCGCTTTGGCGTTGCCGGCGGGTGATTGCCGCACTGCCATCGATGCGCCGCACGTCCTCGAAACTCTGCCGCCCCGGTCGCGGCCAGGGGCAGTCCCGCGCGGGGGCGCGGGAACACGCAGGCCGGCGAAGGCCGTCAGCGTCCTTTCGCGTCTCGGCCACGGCTTCGGCGCAGGGCGAACGCCAGGCCGGCGAAGCCCAGGGCGAGCTGCGCCCAGGTGGCTGGTTCCGGGATCGGGGTCACGCTGCCGGCGGCGAGGACGGTGTCGTCCGGCGCGAAGTCAGCGATCTGCGGGTCGCTCAAGGGCGGGCCCCCAAAATCACGCGGCCACAAATTGAAGCCGTACTGCTCCGGCGGGAGTCCGAGCGAGGGCAGCACCGACAGTGGCACGTCGATGGTGAAGCTGTTGCCGTCGATTGTGGCTGCGCCCGCGGGCAGCGAGAACGGCGTGCCGGTCGCGAGGTCCGTGCCGCTCAAGTCGCCCGCGCCCGTCATCAGGACGACGCTGTCGAACACGACACCGGGTAGCCCGAGCGACGTGAAATTGGCCGTCTCCGCGCCCCGGTTGACGCCGAAGACGTAAAGCGCTGTAGGCAGGGTGCCAACCGGGCCGTTCACGGTGGTGTCGAGGCGGAAGGTTGAGCCATCGAATGCTACCGACAGCGACAGGACGTCCAAGTCCGGGCTCGTCGTGCCGGCAAAGGTCGGGAGGAAGTCGTTCGGCGCGTCGATCACGGTGGCGCCCTGGGCCGCCACGGCGGCGAGCGCCATCGACGCCGTGGCGACGCCAGCGCACAGGCGACGACGTCGCGTTCCCCCATGACCGTGTGGCCGCACCTGCGGCCCGCTCCTGCATGTCGTCGACATCGAATGCTCCTCGTCAAGTGGATCGTGTTACGCGAACGGACGCAGGCAGTGTGAAGGGCACGCGGTGCCGGCATCGGGAGAGGGTCATTCGCCACTTTCCCATGCGAAACACAACCGTTGCAGAACCACTGGGCTGAACATGGGGTAGCGGTCCACTTGGCCCTCTTGCCCTGCTCGACACCGGTGCCATGCATTCGCTGTCCACGTCAACTACCCTTGAGCCGGCACACATCGCTGGCCCGCAGACCCTACCGACAATGCCGTCTGGTGCTTGATGTTGCGTGCCGCAGCGATCAGCGCGGCGACTTCCTGCATGCTCATGCGTTGACGCAGCGCCGAGCCCGTGCGGGTGGTGGTGTCCATGGGTGCGGCTCCGTTGAAGAACGAGGCGGATCGCCTCGCTCGTCAAATCGAGGTCGTACTAGTCGAGGTCCCATGTGGCCGCAAGATGGTGCCGCAAGGTCGCGAGAATCTCGTCCGATAGCGCGGGCAGTCCACGCGCCGTGGCTCGGGCGAGGATCAAACCGCCCACCATGGTTGACAGCATCGAAATTGCGCGAACCCGGTCCTCGGGTTCGATCTGCGCGGCTTCGGTGCCATCGGGCCGCCGCTGCGCGAATAGCGACATGTAGCGCCCAATGCCTTGGGCGAAGGCGTCGGCGATCGCACCCGTTTCGCGCGCCGCGTCTGCCGCCAGCGCAGCCACCGGGCAGCCTTGGCCGACGCTGTCGCGGTGCTGTGGCGACAAGTAGTTCGCGACTCCGTTTCGAAGGGACCCGCCGGCGTCGCTGTTCGCATCGGCACCGCGTGTCTCCAGCTCCGATAGCTTCCACTCGAACGCGTACTCGGAGGCCTCGGCCGCCAGTGCGTCCTTCGATTCGAAGTGCCGGTACAGCCCGCCGTGGGTGAGCCCGGCCTCGCGTGTGATGTCGGCCACACCCACGCCGGTGAAGCCGCGCTCGCGGTACAGCCGGGCCGCGGCCCGCAGGATGGCCAGGCGGTTCTCGGTCACCTGCGTCTTCGAGACTTTCATGAAGATCCTTTCGTGCGCATGGCATCTCTTTTTGATGACGATCATACTCAACACAGTATGATTCTGATCATCATCAATAGACCGACCAGGATGGGTCCATGCGTATCACTTCCACTGGGAACCGCCGAATCGTCGTCACCGGCATGGGAATGGTCTCGCCGCTGGGTTGCGGAGCCGAGCTGGCCTGGCAGCGGCTGCTGGCCGGCCAGTCAGGCGTGCGCCTGCTGCCGGATTCGATGACGGCCGACATCGCGGCCCGCGTGAGCGGCGTGGTGCCTGATGTGCATGAGGATGTGATCGGCGGCTTCGACATCGACCGCTTCGTGCCACCCAAGGACCAGCGCAAGATTGACCGCTTCATCGCCTTCGCGCTCGCCGCCGCACAAGAGGCACTCGGACAGGCGCAATGGGCTCCGGCCAACGAAGCGTCCCAGCGGCGCACTGCCACGGTCATCGCGTCGGGCATCGGTGGCTTTCCAGCGATTGCGGGCGCGGTGCGTACGACCGAGACACGCGGACCGAAGCGTCTGTCGCCGTTCACGATCCCCTCGTTCCTGGTCAACCTTGCCGCGGGCCACGTGTCGATCAGGCACAGCCTGAAGGGGCCCATTGGTGCCCCGGTGACAGCATGTGCCGCGGGCATCCAGGCTATCGGTGACGCGGCACGGCTGATCCGCTGCGACGAGGCTGACATCGCGGTTTGCGGTGGGGCCGAAGCCGCGATCGACCGCGTCAGCCTGGGCGCCTTCTCCGCAGCGAAGGCCTTGTCCACCGGCTTCAACGACACCCCAATCCGCGCATCGCGACCCTTCGACCTGGCCCGCGACGGTTTCGTAATGGGCGAAGGCGCTGGCATGCTGGTGATCGAATCGCTTGAGCACGCACTTGCGCGCGGCGCCGCGCCCCTGGTCGAACTCATCGGATATGGCACCAGCGCCGATGCGTTTCACATCACCTCCGGCCCCGAAGACGGCAGCGGCGCGCGACGCTCGATGCAGGCGGCGCTGACGCAGGCCGGCCTGACCACGGCCGACCTGCAGCATCTCAACGCTCACGCGACCTCAACGCTGGTCGGCGACCTGGGCGAGTTGGCCGCTGTGCGCGACCTGTTCGGGGTCGACGTGCCACTCGCCATCACCTCCACCAAGTCGGCGACGGGCCACTTGCTGGGCGCGGCCGGTGGCGTGGCGGCGATCTTCACCGCCCTGGCCTTGCGCGATCAAGTCGTCCCGATGACGCTGAACCTCGAACAGCCGGACCCACTCGCCGAGGGCTTGGACATCGTGCATGCTGCGCCGCGGCACATGCCGATCGTTCACGCGATGGCCAACGGTTTCGGCTTCGGCGGCGTGAACGCCAGCCTCGTCTTCAAGCGGTGGGTAGCTTGATGCCGCCCGCGTTTGCGAAGCGCACCGGGTGCCAATGGCTCGGTCGATGCTTCAATCGGCAACCAGTTCGCGATCAAACGCTCAGCGGGTGCCTGGAGTCCGAGCCCTTCGTCGGTTGGATACTCTGATCAGAGCGCATACCGATGGGCTTTTCATGCTTCAGGTCGGCGGGCGGTTGCCGAGACTCGCACCACGCTGGTCGTGGCCGGCTTCGGGCTGCTCGGCCTGGTGCTGTACCGCTGACGCAGCACGTGATCAGCCGCCCGTTGCGCAAAGCGGCCGAGACGTAAAGGTCGAGGTAGGGAGCAAGCCGGTGCAGGACGCGGGCACGACGATGCAGGAGATCGTCGCCTCCGTGCAGCGCGTCTCCGACATATCCAGATGGTGACGCTGATCGGCATTCGGCGGCCTGCTAGGGATGTTCATCGCGCCACCGCGCCTGCTACGGTCTTGCCCTCTGAATCAGGGAGAGAACGTCATGCCCACGTATGGACTCGGGATGGGAGAGGCTGCGGCAACGAGCAGTACTGGCTCGCACAAGACACTCGTGAGCGGTGGCGCCGCAGACTGCATCATCATCGGCGTGCACAACCCGAGGCTCAATCGCGCGTACATGGTGCACGCGCACCGAAACTCCAACCTTGCATCGATCGTTGAACAGATCGGGATGTACGTTCGCGGCGGCAGTCCCGCGGGGACCTTGGTGGTCCATCTTGCTTCCCAGGTGTTTGGTGCCGCAAACCCGAACGACAGTCAACTGGTGCAGGCAGTCAGCCAGACACTGCAGGCTGCAGGATTGGTCATCGGCACGACGCACGCCAGCTCTTCACTCAGCTTGACCCACATGGGTGTCTTCACGCCTGGAGCCAATGCGGCCGCAGCCGATCGACAGGCGAGTGACCAGTCCAACGCGCTCAGCATCGTGGACCTCAAGCTGCTCGACCCGTTTCTCGCACCGCTCCCTGGTGGAGGAATCAAAAGCAAAGAAGCCCCGTAAGGGGCTTCTACTTGGCCGAGGCCCCGGCAATCACATGACCATCCTGAATCCACCGCATAGAGGCGAGTTGGCCAAGTGATGGAGGGATGCGGCGCTCGCGGCTGCCTCTCGCTGGCCAGGCGCTGTCGTCGGGGAATGTCTGCCTTGCCATGGCCTCCGAGGGCAGAGCGGCTCGGTCACCTGGCAACACGGTCGCCATGCCACCTGGTGACGATGGCCGCGCCGATTCGCTCGGCGCAGCCGCACATCGGAGACGACGTTGCCGTCGGGTCATGAGCTGTGCTCCTTGCGCGGGTGTGAAGAACCACCCGCGCAATCGAAGGGCCGTCAGGCGAGGTCGAAGCGGTCGAGGTTCATGACCTTGGCCCATGCGGCGACGAAGTCCTGCACGAAGTGCTCCTGCGCATCGCTGCTCGCATAGACCTCCGCCAGCGCGCGCAGTTGCGAGTTCGAGCCGAACACGAGATCTGCCACCGTGGCCGTCCAGCGCAGTTCGCCGGTGCTGCGGTCGCGGCCCTCGAGCACACCTTCGGCCTGCGGTGACTTCTGCCACTGCGTGCCCATGTCGAGCAGGTTGACGAAGAAGTCGTTCGTCAGCGTCCCGGGCCGCCGCGTGAACACCCCATGGCGCGAGCTGTCGAAGTTGGCGCCCAGCACACGCAGCCCGCCGACGAGTACCGTCATCTCCGGCGCGCTCAGCGTGAGCAGCTGCGCCTTGTCGACCAGCAGCTCGGACGCTGCTCGCTCCATCCCCTTGCGGGCGTAATTGCGGAAGCCGTCGGCCGCGGGCTCGATCACCGCGAACGAGGCGATGTCGGTCTGCTCCTGCGATGCATCCATGCGCCCCGCAGCGAAAGGCACCTTCACGTCATGGCCGGCCTTCTTCGCCGCAGCCTCCACCGCGGCGCTGCCGGCCAGCACGATCAGGTCGGCCAGCGAGACCTTCTTGCCGCTGCGCTGCGTGGCGTTGAAGTCCTGCTGGATCTTCTGCAGCACCGCAAGCACCTCGGCCAACCGGGCCGGCTGGTTGACTTGCCAGTCCTTCTGCGGCGCGAGGCGGATGCGCGCGCCGTTCGCGCCACCGCGCTTGTCGCTGCCACGGAAGGTGGCGGCCGACGCCCACGCGGTGCCGACGAGCGCGGCGACCGAAAGGCCCGACGCCAGGATGCGCGCCTTCAGCGTCGCGATGTCCTGCTCGTCGATCAGCGGGTGATCGACTGCGGGAATCGGGTCTTGCCAGATCAGCTCTTCTCGGGGCACCAGCGAGCCCAGGTAGCGGGCGCGCGGCCCCATGTCGCGGTGGGTCAGCTTGAACCAGGCGCGGGCGAATGCATCGGCGAACGCTTGCGGGTCCTTCAAGAAGCGGCGCGAAATCCTCTCGTACGCAGGGTCCGCGCGCAGCGCAAGGTCGGCGGTCGACATCATCGGCGCGTGGCGCCTGGTGGGGTCATGTGCATCAGGCACCGTGCCGGCACCGGCGCCGCCCTTGGGCGTCCACTGGTGGGCACCGGCGGGGCTGCGTGTCAGCTCCCACTCGTAGCCGAACAGCGTCTCGAAGAAGCCGTGGTCCCAGCGGATCGGGTTCGGCGTCCAGGCGCCTTCGAGGCCGCTGGTGGTGGTGTGGACGCCGTGGCCGCTGCCGAGCGCGTTCTTCCAGCCCAGGCCCTGCTCCTCGATCGATGCAGCCTCCGGCTCGCGGCCCACGTGCCCAGGGTCACCCGCGCCGTGCGCCTTGCCGAAGGTGTGGCCGCCGGCGATGAGCGCCACGGTCTCCTCGTCGTTCATCGCCATGCGGGCGAAGGTCTCGCGGATGTCTCGTGCCGAAGCCAGTGGGTCGGGGTTGCCGTTCGGGCCCTCGGGGTTCACGTAGATCAGGCCCATCTGCACGGCAGCCAGCGGCTTGGCCAGCTCGCGCTCGCCGCTGTAGCGGGCGTCGCCCAGCCACTTGCTTTCCGGGCCCCAGAAGATGTCCTCACCCGGCTCCCAGACGTCGACGCGGCCACCGGCGAAGCCGAAGGTCTTGAAGCCCATCGATTCCAGCGCGACGTTGCCGGCGAGGATCATCAGATCGGCCCAGGAGATCTTGCGGCCGTACTTCTGCTTGATCGGCCACAACAGACGTCGCGCCTTGTCGAGGTTGCCGTTGTCGGGCCAGCTGTTAAGGGGCGCGAAGCGCTGCGTGCCGTTGCCCGCGCCACCACGGCCGTCCAACGTTCGATACGTGCCGGCGGAGTGCCACGCCATGCGTATGAACAGCGGGCCGTAGTGGCCATAGTCGGCCGGCCACCAGGGCTGCGAGTCGGTCATCAGCGCGTGCAGGTCTTTGACGACCGCATCCAGGTCCAGCCCATTGAACTCCTGCGCATAGTCGAACGTTGACCCCATCGGGTTGGAGAGCGAGGAATGCTGGTGGAGCATCGACAGGTTCAGCTGCTCCGGCCACCAGCCGCGGTTACCCGAATGTCCGCCCGCGGTGGGCTTGTGGGCGCTGTGGAACGGGCACTTCGACTCGGTCGACATAGATCACTCCTATCGATATGGTTTCGTTGATAGACGAGCTGAGTCTAAGAGCCGGCGCACATAGCCATGACGAAAACGGTTCAATGACTGCGATAGGAACGTTCTACCGTGTCTTGCGACAGACATTGCGACATTCCAGGCCGATCGCCCTGCGCGCGGCCTCCGGTGCCGCGGCGGTGACAACGCCCTGACACCGGCGTATGGTCCTGTCCCGAGCGAGCTGCGAAATTCCGCGCAGCAGCCGGCGGCCAGCGGACCTGCGCGGTGCCCACCGGCCGGAAACTGGAGCCGCGCCGAGCGAGGAGAGCCAGATGAAGTACCGCATTCCGAGTTCAACATTCCTGCTGGCGGCGGCACTGTGCTCGGTGTCGGCGAGCGGGTTTGCGGCGGGTACCGCCTCGATGGGCGGGGCGACGACCATCACGCCAGACCAGTTGAAGTGGGGTGACGCGCCGCCGTCACTGCCCAAGGGCGCCAAGCTCGCCGTGCTGCACGGCGATCCCGCCAAGCAGGAAACCTTCGTGCTGCGGCTCAAGGTGCCGGCGAACTACCGGATCGCGCCGCATACGCATCCCGCGGACTACACGGTGACGGTGCTCTCGGGCACGCCTTCCGTCGGCATGGGCGACAAGGTCGACACCAAGGCCATGCATGCGCTGAAAGCAGGTTCGTTCCACTACCTGCCCGGCAAGACGAGCCACTATTGGCTCATGAAGAAACCCACGGAGATGGAGGTACAGGGCATGGGTCCGTTCAGCATCACGTACGTCAACCCGAACGACGACCCGGAGAAGATGGCCGCCAAGACGAAGAAGTAGGTCACACACGCCGCGGCGAGTAGGTGGCCACCGGAACCTCGGGACCGCTGCATCCCGTCGAACCGAAGCGGTGTATGGGCCGACGTGACGGCGTCGAGTGCGGGGTCAGGCTGGCGTCCGGCCCTCGCCGCCATCACCCCGGCGCCAGCTGGCTCTTGAGGAACGACACCGCCCGCTCCCACGCCTGCCGTGCCGCGGCCGCGTCATAACGCGGCGTCGTGTCGTTGTTGAACCCGTGCTGCGTGCCGGGGTACCGGTACGCCTCGTACTTCACCCCCGCCGCCTTGAGCGCGGCTTCGTAGGCGGGCCACGCTGCATTGATGCGCTCATCCATTCCGGCCATGTGGACCTGCAGCGGTGCCTTCACGTTGGCCGCATCCTGCGGCGCCGGGCTGTTGCCGTAGAACACGACGCCGGCGGTGAGGTCGGGCAGCCGCGTGGCGAGCGTGTGCACGACACCGCCGCCATAGCAGAAGCCGATCGCGCCGAGCTTGCCGCTGCTGTCCGCCCGGGCTCGCAGCCATTGGGCGGCGGCGACAAAGTCCTCGGTGGTCTTCGCCTGGTCGAGTGTGGCGAAGGCCGCACGTGCCTTGTCCTCATCGGCCGGGTAGCCACCCAGCGGCGTGAGCGCATCGGGGGCGAAGGCCATGAAACCTTCGAGCGCCAGGCGCCTGGCGATGTCCTCGATGTGCGGGTTCAGGCCGCGGTTCTCGTGGACCACGAGCACCGCGGGGAGCTTGGCCGAGCCGGTCGATGCGGGGCGCACGAGGTAGCCGCGGATGCCGCCGTATCCGGCGGGTGTAGACACGGTGACGCGTTGTGCCTTCAGGCGGCCATCGTCGGGCTTGATCTGCTGGCCGGCGGCGAAGTCCGGGCTGAGCGCCGCCAGCAGCCCGGCCGCGGTCATGCCCACCTTCGCGTAGCGCTGCGCCTTTTGCAGGAAGCCGCGACGATCCATGTCGCCGTGCACGTAGGCATCGAAAAGAATGAGCAGTTCCTGGTCGAAATCGCTCGCGGAGAGACGGGGCGGCATGCGGGCTCCTGGAAAGGAAAGCATGGAGGCTAGCTTCAGGAGCGCCGCGTTGCCATTCGCCCGGTCAAAGTCCCAGGGCCGGAAGGGATGCGGCCCTCGCGCCCCCGATTCCAGCCGCCGCACGCACAGCCGGCGGACGGCGCCGGCCCACACTGGTGCCGGCGGCGAACGCAAGTTTTGCCGCCTCGGGCAGCGACGCCACCGCAGGGCGCCGGGGCTGCTTGGCGCGCAGCACGCCCTGCGCCTTGCGCAGGGCAAAGGCCAGGGCGGCGTCCGGCGTAGGCCAGCCATAGCCGGCACACAGCGCATCCTCGCGAAAGATCTCCTGCGCGCACGCCCCGCCCGACAGGCGTTGCACCACCACCGCGGCCAGGTAGCCCTCGCCACGCGGCTTTTCGATGGCCCCGGCATAGATGCGGTATTCGCCCTCGTCGCGTTCGATGAAATGCATGTCGTCGCCTCCGGATCTGGTCTGCACGAATGGGATGCCCCTATGTGCGCAACCGGGAGGCCTTCGGTTCAAGTCGCGACGCCACACGACGCAGCAAGCGCGACTTTCGTCACGGACCCGCCCCCTCCACCGCCGCCATCCGGCGCCGCAGTCGCGCCGCCTCTTCCTTAGCCCCCGCGCGCTCGGCGCGCAGGGCCTGCACGCCCAGCCAGGCCAGCAGCGGCCTGCGCCATCCCTGGGCCGAGGCGGTGTCGGCCGCGAGCGAAATCATGTCGGGGTCCGCGCGCCCGGCCTGGAACAGCACGGCCACGGTGATCAGGCGTGACAGCGGATCGTCGATACCCCGCACCGCCGTCGCGGAGACCGAGCCGGCACCAGCGACGGCCGAGGCCACCACACGCTGCGCCGCGGGGAGTCGCTCGATGTCTTCACGCCCGAGCACGGCCGCCGACAGGTAAGCGGCGTAGGCACGCTCAGGCGCATCGGCATCCTGCCGCAGACGCTCGAAACGCTCGCAGGGCTCGAACACCAGGCTCGCCACGCGCGCGGCACAGCGCATGAGCTCGGCGCGGGCGATGAGATCCAGGCGACCCGTGCGCGCGAGCTCGCTGCGTGCACGCGTCATCGCACGCGTGTCGGCCTCGCCGTCACCCAACAGCACAGCCTCGACCGCTTCATCGAGCGCGGACCGCGCCTCCGACTGCCAGTCCGGTACGGACGGCCCGCCCGCGCAGCCGGCCGCCGCGGCCAGCCACACGGCGCAAAGCACGGCGCGGCCGGCGCTCATCGCAGCCTCAGCTGAGCGTCGCGTGCGAACGGCCATTTGCGGTTCACCTCGTCGACCAGCCGCTCCACCTTGCGCACGGTGGCATCCACCTCGCCGCGCAGCGCGCCGAGGTCCGCGGTGGCGGCCTTCGCGTTGCCTGCGACGGCCTGCGCCTCGGCGAGCACGGCGTCCACCTTCTTCAGCGTGCCGCGCGCATCGGTCAGCACGGCATTGAGCTGCACGATCAGGGCGCGGGCCTGCGGCACCACGCCGTCGGCGCCCAGCACCTGGGCGTCGGCCCGGGCAGTCATGCCGTCGAGCCGGGCCAGCAGCACGTTCGTACGGGCGAGCGCTTCGCCGACCCGCTTGGCATCGGCCTCGCTGCCCAGCAGCACGCCGGCAGCGCCGCCCGGGCCCTGCAGCCGCTCCGTCAGCGAGCGCAGGTTGCCCAGCGTGCCGGCCAGCGCGGACTCCGAGGACGACATCTGCGTGAGGTTCTGGAGCAGCTCGCGCGCCGCAGCCACGACGCGCGGCAGCTCCGCCCCCGCGTCGCCGATGAGCACCTCGCGCTCGGCGCCATCCGGCAGCGGGGCGTCGGTGAGCACGCCGCTGTAGGCCTTGAGACTCGCGCCGCCGACGAGGCTTCTGACCAGCGTGAACACGCTGGACTGGCGCAGCCAGTGCGCATCCTTGCGGGGCACGTCGATGAGGATGCGGGCATTGCCGTCGGGCGCCAGCTCCACGCGGTTCACACGGCCGATGGGAAAACCCGAGAAGGTGAGGTCCATGCCCACGCGCACGCCTTCGGAATCCTCCGCCACGAGCACGAGGCGCTGCGTGGCCTCGAAGGCGCCGCGTGCGTACAGCAGGTACAGCACCGTGCCGGCCACCAGCAGCACGAACAGGGCCAGCAGCAGCGCGGCCCGCACTTCCAGGCTGGGCATACGCGCGGGTGGCGGGGATGGGTCTGCGGTCATGGATGGATCAATTCAGTAGTAGTTGCCCACGAGCGACGATGCCTCGATGAGCACGATGACGAAGAACATGCGCACCAGGGCATGCAGCTCCGCGCTCGTGCGTGTGGCGCGCGGCGCTTCGTCGAGCACGGAGGCGATCGGGATGAGCGCCACCGTGATGCCGAAGAACAGGATCTTGAGCCCGAAGATGAGCGCCACCGCCGGCTCGAAGATGCGGCCCACCGTGTGGGTGTAGGCGGGAAAGCCCGAGGCGGTGAACCCATACACCATCACGTAGGCCACGACGAGCGTGACCACGCAGCTCACCGCGGCCAGCATCAGCGCGCAGAAGAGGCCGGCCACCACGCGAGGCAGCACCTCGTGCCGCAAGGCCTCCACCCCCGCTCGCCATGCGCCACCTGCGCGCAAAGCCGCGATCGACGAGGCATGCGCGAAGCTGCAGCGCAGCGCGGCGAACAGCGCGGCCGCGAGCGGGATGAGCTCCAGAACCAGCACGCGCACCACCATCTCCAGCGCGTACTGCGTGAGGCCGTAGCTCACGGCAGTGACGACCACGATGCGGATGAGCACCAGGCTGACCAGCGCGGACACGACCGTGAAGGACACGAGCGCTCCGGCCGTGCCGGTGTAGAGGTGGCCGAGCAGCATCCGCCGCCGGTCCCGGGTGTAGCTGGAAGGCGAAAGGGCGAGCGCGAGCAGCAAGGTGCCCAGGTGCACGAGGCGCCACCAGCCGGCCACCCACTGTTCGACGGCACGGGCCATGCCGTGAAGGGCGCGAGGCATCGGGTGGGAGCTGGGCATGACGGATCCGGTCCTTGACTGGGTGCTTGCTTATAGCCGCGGATGAGATGCGAGGAAGGCTTTCGCCGCGGCCCGGCTGTCGGGGCTCAGCTCCGCGTCTGCCAGCGCGCGACGGTACAGCGCCGCCGCCTGCCGAGGATCGCGAGGCTGGCCCACGCCCTTCTCGTGCATCCATCCCATTTGGAACAGCGCCTCCGGATCCCGCCGGGCAGCAGCCTGGTGCAGCAGCTTGGCCGCCCGCGTGATGTTCCGGCGCACACCCAGCCCACGAAGGTACAGGCGGCCCAGGTTGGCCTGGGCCGGCGTGTAGCCCTGCTCCGCGGCCTTGGCGTACCACCGCGCCGCCTCGGCAGGGTCGGCGCGCACCCCGCGGCCCAGCTCGTAAGCCCGGCCCATCTGGTTCTGTGCGCGCGCATGCCCTTGCGCGGCGGCCTTACGAAACCAGGCTGCCGCCTGCTGCGGATCCCGCTTCACGCCCAGGCCGGATTCATACATCACGCCAAGCTCGAACTGCGCCGCGTCATGACCCTGCTCGGCCGCCCGCCGGTACCAGTACACCGCCTGCACCGGGTCGCGCGGCACATCCACCCCGCTGCGGTAGAGGTGCCCCAGGGCCACCTGACACCGCGCATCCCCGCGCAGCGACTCCTCGGCGCAATCGTGCACCGGCGTGCGTGTGGCAGCGTCAGGCGTCGCAGGCGACGGCCGTGGTATTCGCCACAACCCATAGCCCACGCCCGCCCCCAGGCTCACGGCACCGAGCCAGCCGAGCCATGCCGCCACCCGCCGTCGCCCACGGTCGCGCGGCGCTTGCGCCTCGGGCACCGAAACGGCCGCTTGTTCCGCGTCTTCCGCCTCGTCGAACGCGACCTCCAGCGCCACTGCGAAGGCCCGCGCCGAAGCGTGCCGCTCGTCCGGGCGCTTGGCCAGCGCGCGCTGCACCACCGCGTCCAGCACGCTGGGCAGGCCCGGTACCGCCAGCGAGGGAGGCACGGGATCCTGGTACATCACCCCCTGGATCACCGAGGCGGTCGACCCGCTGAATGGCGCGTGCCCGGTAAGCAGCTGATAGAGCACGGCGCCGCAGGAGTAGAGGTCGCTGCGCAGGTCCACGCTCTGGCCAGCCAGCTGCTCCGGCGACATGTGGGACAGCGTGCCGACGAGCGCGCCCGCCTGGGTGCACTCGTTGGCGTCGAGCCGGGCGACGCCGAAGTCCATCACCTTGAGGCGCCCGTCGTCCCTCAGCATGAGGTTCGCGGGCTTGAGGTCGCGGTGCACCACGCCCCGGGCATGCGCATGTTCGAGCGCAGCCAGGAGCTGGCGCATCACACCGCGTGTTTCGCGCAGCGTGAAGAGCCGGCCCGACCGCAGCAGGCTGCACAGGTCGCGGCCGCGCACGAGTTCCATCGCGATGTACGGCCACAGCGATTCGCCCGCCTCGCCGTAGTCATGGACGGCCACGATGTTCGGATGGCTGAGCCGCCGCCCCGCCTGCGCCTCGCGCCTGAAGCGCTGGCGCAGCGCCTCGGCCCACGCCGGATCCGTCGGCTCGATGCGCAGCGCCTTGACCGCCACCCGCTGGCCCAGCAGCGCATCGTGGGCCTCGTACACCACGCCCATCGCCCCACGACCGAGCTCGCGGCGCACGAAGTACCGGCCGAAGCGCTTGGGCATGTTCATGGCAGACCCAGCGTGCCGTCGGGGTCGCGCGGCGTCAATAGCCGGCACGCGCCCGCGGGCAGCCTTGGAACCTCGGCAGCGCCGTGCCGGCGTACGGGCATGCGATGCATCTGCTCAAGTTGATAACAACACCGTTACTCACAGATGCGCCGAACATCCCCTCACCGGCAGGCGTCATTGCCGTTGCCGTGGAGCGCTGTGCTGCAATGGGCCATCACCTGCCGGTCAGGCATCTCAGGTTCTCATGGTTGGAGGTGGCGCGATGAGCACACGAACCGTATCCGATACGTGGGAGCAGGGCCCTGCTTACGAGCAATACATCGGCCGATGGAGCCGGCGAGTGGCACCGCTCTTTCTCTCGTGGATGGACCAGCCCGCGGGTAGGCGCTGGGTGGACGTCGGTTGCGGCACCGGGGCACTGTCTGCGGCGATCCTCGATCACTGCTCGCCTGCCAGCCTGGTCGGCATCGAGCCTTCGGATGGTTTCCTGAAGGTGGCGGTCCAGACCCTTGGCACCCGGGCCCGCTTCCTTTCGGGCAGTGCCGGGTCGCTGCCACTGGCCGACCGAGCCTGCGATGTGGTCGTCTCGGGCCTGGTGCTCAACTTCATCCCGGACCTGCCTGCCGCGCTGGCAGAAATGGTACGGGTGGTGTCGCCACAAGGCACCATCGGCGCGTATGTGTGGGACTACGCCGAGAAGATGGAACCCATCAGGTACTTCTGGGATGCCGCCGTCACGCTCGACCCCGCCGCCGCAAGCCTGCACGAGGCGGCCCGCTTCCCGATCTGCAATCCGGCGGGCCTGCGAAACGCATTCCAAAGCGCCGGGCTCACGCACGTGGAAACCGCGCCGCTGGATGTGACCGCCGAGTTCGCCGCCTTCGAGGACTACTGGCACCCCTTCCTTGGCGGGCAGGGACCTGCGCCGGCGTATCTCGCCTCCTTGCCCGAAGCTCGGCGCGCGGCGCTCAAGGACATCCTGCAAGCGCGCGTTCAAAGTCGCCCCATCGCGCTCAACGCGCGGGCCTGGGCCATCCGGGGCATCGCCGGTGTTTCTGGCCAGTAAGCTTCAAGACAACCCGCTGCGCACGTTGAGCGGCGCCGACCTGCACGGCGCGCTCGTCGAAAACCTTTGAGAACTGATGCATATCGTGAACTCATCCCACAAGCTCGCCAGCGAAGCGCTGGGCACAGCGCTGCTACTGGCCATCGTGATCGGCTCGGGCATCATGGCCGAGCGTCTGGCCGGGGGTAGTGCTGCCCTTGCCTTGCTCGCGAACACGCTCGCCACGGTCTGCGGCTTGTATGTCCTCATCGAGGTATTCGGGCCGATCAGCGGAGCGCACTTCAACCCGGCCGTCAGCGCTGCAGTGGCCTTGCGCGGCGGCCTGCCGAAGTCCTTGCTGCTGCCGTATGTCGGGGCGCAGTTGCTCGGCGGGGTTCTGGGCGCCTGGGCTGCTCACTTGATGTTCGATGTGCCTTTGCTTCAGTTCTCCACCAGGGTCCGCACGGGGTCGGGCCTATGGATCGCCGAGGCGGTGGCCACGGCCGGATTGGTTCTCGTGATCCTGCGCGCGCCTGCGGGCCGCGCCGGGGCCATGGTGGCGAGTTACATCGCTGCGGCCTACTGGTTCACGGCATCCACGTCCTTCGCCAATCCGGCAGCCGCCTTCGGTCGCATGTTCAGCGACAGCTTCGCCGGCATTGCGCCGTCCAGCGTGCCAGGGTTCATCGCCGCGGAGCTGGCTGGATCTGCGATCGGTCTCGCGCTTCATCGGTTCTTTACGCCCAGCGTCGCGCAGCACAACCTCATCGAGAAGCCGGGTGCGATCGCGCCCCGTACTGGCGGATCGTAGGGGCCACATAGCCCCCCTTCCCTCCGACTTCTCGGCAGAGGAACACGCTAAAGGCGCGCGCTCGCGCGCCTTTTCAAGTACTCAACTGGAACGCAGCGCCGGCCCTTGGGCCCAGCCGCGCCACGAGCCCGACATCACATTGCGCGCGGCTCGCCGCCACGCGGCCGGCCACACCGTGCGTCGGGGGCCGACGCGCACCAGCCACGACAGCACCATCGTGGAAACCACCGTGAGCACCCCATAGCCCAGCGCAAAGGTGACGAACTGGAGCCCGGCCGCCTCGAGGGGCACGGGCGCCGCCGCCGATGCCGTCGTGAGCCGCTCGTAAACCACCCAGGGCTGGCGCCCGACTTCGGCCACCACCCAGCCCGCGATCACCGCGATCCAGGGCAAGGGCGCACACACCATCAATGCCCAGGGCACGGCCCGGGCATCTCGGCCCGCGCGATGCCAGCGCCACAACGACCAGGCGAGAGCAGCACCGAGCAGCAGGGCGCTGCCCACCATGACGCGAAACGCCGTGAACAACACCGGCACGTTGGGCTGGCTGGCCCGAGCTGCGGCCTCGATGCGCTGCTGCGGGCTCATGCGCGACCACTCGGGCAACCGGCGCGCGGTGCCTTCGTACAGCTGCCGCCAGCCCGCGCCAGCGGAAGACGAAGGCGATTGGAGTGCCGCCGCGATCTGCCGCCTGGCCCGCTCCAGGTGCTCATTCAGGCCCGCCACGGGCTCATCGGTGCCGACGAGCCAGCTGAGCACGAAGGGAATCTCGACGGCATGGCGGTTGGTGCGCGTGGCGCGATCCGGCAGCGCGAACACGGTCCACGGCGATGCGCCCTCGCCTCGGGCCCAGTGCGCCTCCATCGCGGCAAACTTCATCGGCTGATGCTCGTGCACATCGACCGCACTGTGATGCCCCGTCCACATCACAGCAGCCAGGGAGACCGCGGCCATCGGCAATGCCACCGTCATCGACGACCGGGCCGCGCCCAAATGCCGACGCCGGCGCCGACGCAGCAACCAGGCCGATACCGCAATGACGAGCATGGCGCCGGTCAGCATCGCCGCGCTCATGGTGTGGCTGAGCTTCCACAGCGCCGTGGGGTTGAGGAACATCGCCTCGGCCGAGTCCACGTGCAGGCGGTCGTGCACCACCTCGGTGGCCACGGGGTGCTGCATCCAGGCGTTGAGCGCCAGGATGGAGGCCGACTGGAACACCAGCAGCGCGAGCAGGCTCCACCGTGCGGCCGCGCGTGCCTTGGCGCTCAGCCGGTTCCCGGCCAGCGCCAGCCCGAGCACCAGCACCAGCATGAGCGGGGCGATGATCCCCTCCATCGTGGTCGTGGCCCGCAGCGCCGCCATCGCCTGCTCGCTGAAGCCTTGCCATTGGCGATGCAGTTGCTCGCGCAGCGGGAATCCCGTCAACGCCCCCATGGCCCAGGCCAGGACGAAGAACCTGCTCCAGTATCGAGAAGCGCGCAGGCAGCTGCGGTGGCCGCGCAAGGCATACCAGGTGTCGAGCACCGCCACCAGGGCGAGCACCCCGATCGAAAGCGGCACGAACAGAAAGTGGTACGAGGCCGTCAGCGCGAACTGGATGCGAAACGGCAACAACATCGAGGGGTCCATGGTGGTCTTTCTTCCTGTGAATAGGGAGCAGCACCGCGCCCCGCCGGCTCATGCGAGCAGCGCGACGCAGCTTGGTGGCGGGAAACCGGCTGCCTCCGCGCCGTGGCGGAGCGGCCTTTCTTCAGTGGGAGCTCAGGGTGCGCGGCCCGCTCCTCGACCTCACCGACGCGCGGCCCTTGCTGGCGGCAAAGAAGTCCTCGGCGATGCGCAGGCCGAGCGGCACATGGCTGCTGCTGTTCGGCACGCTCAGCGGCAGCCATTGCGGGTCGCACAGGTCGCTGATGCCGTCCTTCGGCGTGATCGCCAGGTGCACGATGGCCAGGGCACGCGAGCTGAGCGTGGGCCCACCCTGCTCCGGCATGGGCTGGGCGGTGCCGGCGACATTGCTGAAATCGCGCCGGTTGGCCTCCAGCGCCACGTCGTTCCAGTACAGGATGCGATCCATCTTCCGGGGTCCTCTCTGTTCCTCATGGAGTACCAGCCGCGGCTGGTGGACGGGACCGCCGCGTCGCTGATCGAACGATCTTTTCGACGCCGCGCTGCGGTCTCGCTTCCGATGTCGAGAGGCTAGGGCCGGAGTGACGGAAAACGTCTCCCTATTCCTGGCCCTGGTCTACCCCTGCTGGTCTAGGGGGGTCGCGTAACAGGCGCCCGCACTCCACGCAGCACCGCCAAAGGCCCAAGGGCCATCCACCATGCACCGTTGCCCCCGGGCACCGATAAGTCGAGCTAATGGCTAGCCTCCGTATGGCGATGGCTGCGCGCTGCGGTGCCACCTAGCATTCCGTGGCAGCACAACTGACCGATGAAAGGTGACCGGCATGCCCTCCTTGATCCTCACGCTCTTCTCTGCCATCTGAGCGGTACCGTCCCCATGGAAGGCTGCAACGTCACCGGCGTCGTAGGCGTGCTCGGCGGCATGGGTCCGCTGGCCACCATCGACTTCCTGCGCAAGATGGTCGAGGCCACGCCCGCGGCGACGGATCAGGAGCACATCCCCACCGTGGTGAGCTCGATCCCTCAGGTGCCCGATCGCACGGAGGCGTTCCGCGGCGCCGGCGCTTCTCCGCTGGCGGCGATGATCGCCAGTGGCCGGCGACTTGCCGACGCAGGCGCCGGCCTGGTGGTCATGCCGTGCAACACCGCCCACCTCTGGTTCGACGAGCTGCAGCGCGAGCTGGGCCTGCCGATGCTCCACCTGGTCGATGCCGCCATCGAGGACGCCGCCGCAACCACGACGGGCGCCCCACGCGTCGGACTGCTTGCCACCGATGCCACGCTCGCTTCCGGCCTGTACATGAACCGCAGGGCCAGCCCGGTGCACTGGCTCCTGCCCACCGCCAGCGAGATGCTGGAACTCGTGATGCCCGGCATCTCGTTCGTCAAAGGGGGCGAACTGCAGCGCGCTCGCGAACTGCTTCACGCCGCGGCGCAGCGGCTGCACCAGCGCGGAGCGCACGCGCTGGTGCTAGGTTGCACCGAGATACCCCTGGTCCTCGATGCCGGGAACTCGCCCCTGCCGGTGATCGACGCCACCGCCTCTCTGGCGCGCCGCGCGGTGGCGTGGTCGCTGCAGCAGCGCGCAGCCTCGCCTGGCTGAGGGGAAGGTTTGGCGCGGCTACGCGTGGCCGTTCGTGACCTTGCGGAAGGCGGCGATGAAATCGGCCACAGGCCGGGGCGAGCACACGCCCTGCGGCCACAGCGCCCGGACCTCCACCGGCACTTCGGGCAGCAGCGCGCGCACGTGCAAGGTATCGCTGCGGCTCGCCTGAGCCGTGAACGAATCGATGATGGCCGGACCGAACCCCTGCTCGGCCAGCACCATCGCGATGTGATGCGTCTGCACCGTGATGCCCGCCTGCGGTGCGACACCGAGCCGCGCCCACTGGTCCGCCAGCATGGTGCCGAGCGGGTCACGCTCGTCGATGCAGATAAAGGGCGAGCCCAGCACATCCTCCAGTGCGATGGTCGTGCGCCGATCGCCGCCGGGCTGGCGCACGTGAGACACGCACACGAGCCGCCCTACGGCCACCTTCTCCTCGTGCAGCATGGGGTGAGGCGAACTGCCGTAGACGATGCCCACGTCGCCCTCCTGCAGGGCGATGGCGCGTGCGATTTCATCGGAGTGCAAGGTGCGGATCGCCACGGGCATGTCGGGGTGACGCTTGCGGAAGAGCTGCAGCGCATCGGGAAGCGCGCGCACCGCGAGCGACGGCACGATGAGAATCCTCAGTTGGCTGCCCTCGCCGCGCCCCAGCGCCGTTGCCATGCGGCGTACCGACTCGAGTTGCGACATCAGCCGCTGCACTTCGGGATAGAGCGCCTGTCCCTCCCGGGTAGGCACCAGACGATTGCGCTGGCGTGTGAAAAGCGCGTAACCCAGTTGCCGCTCGGCGCTTTGCAGCGCCTGCGTCACTGCCGGTTGAGTCACGTGCAGCAACCGCGCCGCGGCACTCACCGTGCCGGTCAGCATGACGGCATTGAAGATCTCGATGTGCTTCAGGCGCATGGCCATGCGCCTGAAGCACAGGGGCTCCATTGCGGCTGCACATGCTGTCTGGCGGTCGGCGTCGATCTCGTGGCTCCTCGTGCTCGGCTGTGCCGCAGCTGGCGGCATCATGCCCTTGTAATCACGAAAGGTTCACGTGGCATCCCGGGAAACACGTGAGGGCCTAACCTACCCATCTATGATTCGCGCCGCAGCCAAGGAGAGAGCAGAAGGTGAGCATCGATCTTGCGTACGCCGAACTCGGCCTACCCCTCGGGGCGAGCGAAGCGGAGGTCAAGGCCGCCTGGCGCCGGCTCGTGTCGCGCTGGCACCCCGACCGCAACAAGACACCCCACGCCGTGCACCTGATGCAGCGCATCAACAGCGCGTACGAGCAGATCCGGCTGGCGGGCTTCGCCCCGAGACCCACAGCCACCCCACGGGCCGACGACGACCCCTCTCCCGCCGCCTATGCGAGCGAGGCCGATGCGGGCGCGAGGCCCGAGAACACGCGGGTCATCCGCCGCAAGATCAAGCTCTCGCTGGAGGAAGCCGCACTGGGCTGCACGCGCGTGCTGCGCGGCAGCTATGCCGATAACTGCACCTCGTGCGACGGCGCAGGCACGCTGAAACCCACCCCCTGCACGAACTGCGGCGGCACCGGCACGATCCGGCGCCACGCCTGGTACGGCTGGATCTCGTCGAGTGCCGAATGCGAAGCCTGCGGCGGCACGGGTGTGATCCGTCCGACCTGCAACGCCTGCGAAGGCACCGGCAAATCGACCACGCACTACCGGCGCACCGTGCGCATTCCGCCCGGCGTGCGCCATGGCGATGTGCTGAGCGCCGACGGCGGCAGCTCGGCGGACGGCGGCTTCGACGGCATGCTCGAGTTGCAGGTGCAACTCGGCCGCCACAAGTTCTTCGAGTGGGGCGACGACGGCGTCCTGAGATGCGAGATGCCGGTGGACGGCTTCGCCTGGCTGGCCAGCGCCTGGATCGAGGTCCCCACGCTCAGCGGGCTGCAGCAGATGCGGCTGCACCGCGGCCGCCACGTGTACCGCCTGCGCGGCCAGGGCTTGCCGCTGGAGCGGCGGGGCTCCGCTCGCGGCGACTACCTCGTCACGGTGGTTCCCACCTTCCCCGAAACGCTCAGCAAGGCGCAGCAGGCCTTGCTGGACGAGCTGAGCAGCCTGTCGCAGACCGCGGGCCACGCCCCCGCCGTGCAGTCGTGGCAGCGCAAGCTGCAGGCATGGGAGCGCGAGGCCGGCGCACGCTCCGACCCCTAGAGCGATCGACCGTCGAACTGCGTGACGGGCACGGAGGACAGATCCACGCCCTCCAGGCAGCGGACATTGACCGCGGCCATGCGGCGGCCCTGGGGATCGGTGCCTTCGCCGTAGGGATGGATGCCACAGACCGGACAGAACCGGTGCTGGATCACGTGCTTGTTGAACATGGAGGTTGAGGCGCTCTCTTCCGGTGTGAGCAGCCGCATTTGCTCACGAGGAACGAACCAGAGCAGGGAGCCCTTGCGCTGGCAAATGGAACAGTTGCACGACATCGCGCCCGAGATCGTTCCGTCCACCTCGAAGGCGATGCGGCCACAGTGACAGCTTCCGAGGTAGGTCATGCTCATGCTCCAGAGGGGAACAACGGGGAGCGAAGTATCTGTCCTGAGACGGTGCTGCCCGGCCTGACGGTCGCCGCCCGCCACGCTGGCAGCACATTCCGTGCCGCACCCTCATGAATCCTGCTCAGGGATGTTCCCGGCTTGCGGCGCACGCGCTCGTGCACCGAAATGGAGGCTCATGTCACGAGCATCAGCGGGGGCATGAACTTGGATCTCCCGAGGGCCGACACCAGACCGCAGAATGGCAAGCCATGATCCGTTGGCTGCACAGTGATCACGACCCCTTGCCGGACACGCGACTCGCGCTGCCCCCCGGCTCCGACGCGCCGGGATTGCTGGCCGCCGGCGGCGAGCTCACGCCCGAGCGGCTGACCGAGGCCTACGCCAAGGGGGTCTTCCCCTGGTACAGCGAAGGTCAGCCGGTCCTGTGGTGGTCACCGGACCCCCGCATGGTGCTCATGACCGAGGAGTTCAAGCTCTCGCGCTCGCTGCGCAAAACCCTGGCGAAGTTCGTGCGCACGCCCGGCTGCCAGGTGCGCATCGACACGGCCTTTGACCGCGTCATCGACGCCTGCGCTGAAACACCGCGCGATGGGCAGGACGGTACCTGGATCGTGGGGGAGGTGATCGACGCGTACCGGGCCTGGCACCGCCGCGGCTTCGTCCACAGCTTCGAGACGTGGATCGACGGCGAGCTGGCAGGCGGGCTGTACGGCGTGAGCCTGGGCCGCATGTTCTACGGCGAGTCGATGTTTGCGCACCGCACCGATGCCTCGAAGATCGCCCTGGCCGCGCTGGTGTGCTTCTGTCGCGACAAGGCCGTGCCCATGATCGACTGCCAGCAGCGCACCGGCCACCTCACTTCGCTGGGCGGGCGCGAGATCCCGCGCGGCGAGTTCGAGCGGCGGCTCAGGCTCTGCCTGGGAGAGCCCCGTATCCGCGACTGGACCTACCATCCCTCGATGTGGCGCCGTCTCCCGCCACTCGACGCCGGCAGTTCCGGTGCTATTGACGCGGCCCGAGCCCTTCCAACACAGCCAGGTGCAACGTGACGCACCCCAAAGAGCTTCCCCTTGCCTCGCTCCAGTTTTATGCCACGGCACCGTACCCGTGCAGCTACCTGGAAGGCCGCATGGCACGCTCGCAGGTCGCCACGCCGAGCCACCTGATCCACGCAGACGCCTACTCCGGCCTGGTGGCCGCGGGGTTTCGCCGCAGCGGAATGTTCACCTACCGCCCGTACTGCGACGGCTGCCGTGCCTGCGTGCCGCTGCGCGTGCCCGTGGATGCGTTCGAGCCCAACCGCAGCCAGCGCCGTGCCTGGAAGGCACATCAGAACCTGCAGGCACGCGTGCTGCGCCTGTGCTTCGTGCCGGAGCACTACCAGCTGTACCTGCGCTACCAGGCCGGCCGCCACAGCGGCGGAGGCATGGACCACGACAGCATCGACCAGTACACCCAGTTCCTGCTGCAAAGCCGTGTCAATTCGCGCCTGGTGGAGTTCCGCGAGCGCCGGCCGGACGGCTCAGCCGGCGCGCTGAAGATGGTATCGATCCTCGACATCCTGAACGACGGGCTGTCGGCCGTGTACACGTTCTATGAGCCCGAGCCGCACACGAGCTACGGCACCTACAACGTGCTCTGGCAGATCGAGCAGACGCGGCTGCTGAAGCTTCCGCACGTGTACCTCGGCTACTGGATCGCCGAGAGCCACAAGATGGCCTACAAGGCTTACTTCCTGCCGCATGAGCAGCTGATCGACGGGAAGTGGGTGCGTAAGGAGTAGGACCCGAGTAGGACCGGCCGGACGGTCCTACCCGACCTAAGTCGCTCGGCTTCTCCGCCGTAGGGTCGGGGACAAGCGAGCGCTACTTCTTGGGAAAGAGGTCAAAGGGTGGGCGCCGATCAGGTACTACCTGGGGCTGACCGAATTCATCACGCGGTTTCCAATCCTTCAGCTTTTGCCCAGGCGGCAAGCCGTGGGGATGCGTCGGGTGAGGCTTGTAACCAACCTTCATCTGAATTTCCTTCACGGGATTTGCATTGAAAAAGTGTGACGCGCATCACGGTGCAATCCTTACGAAGGCGCCTCTCTGGTCCACATCCGTACTTGCACGAATGGGGTGCCTGCCCAGATGCGGCGTTCGACTCTGCGTGGTGCTTTATGGACCCGCTTTGCCCGTCACCGTCAACCGGGCAGACACTTCTTCAGCAATCGCCAGACACGACGTCAACCCCGGCGACTCGATGCCGAACAGGTTCACCAGACCTGCCACCCCGTGCTGCGACGGCCCCTGGATCACGAAGTCGCTCGCCGCCGTGCCCGGCCCTCCCAGCTTGGGCCGCACACCGCTGTAGGCGGGCTGCAAGGCGCCATCGGGCAGGTCGGGCCAGTAGCGGCGGATCTCGGCGTAGAACGCATGCGCCCTTGTGGCGTCGACGCGGTAGTCGATCTGCTCGGGTGCCGTCACCTCCAGCCATTGCACATCCGGCCCGAAGCGCGCCTGGCCCGCCAGATCGAGCGTGAGGTGCACGCCCAGGCCAGCCTCCTCGGGCACCGGATAGATGAGCCGTGAAAAGGGCGCACGACCCGACAAGGCGTAGTAGTTGCCCTTGGCGTAGTAAGCCGCCGGCACGTGCAGCGGCGCCAAACCCTCTATGCGGGCCGCCACGAGCGGCGCGGACAAGCCAGCGGCGTTCACGACCACCTTCGCGGCCAGGGAAAGCGGCGCCTCTCCGCCGACTTCCAACTCGTGCAGGTCGGCTCCGCACGCCACCCGCTGCACCGGCGAGCGCAGGGCCAGCGCACCGCCAGCCGCTTCCATGTCGCCAAGCAAAGCGAGCATGAGTCCGTGGCTGTCGACGATGCCCGTGGACGGCGACAGCAAAGCCTCGTCGGCCTGCAAGGCGGGCTCCAGGGCTTGCGCCTCCTGCCTGCTCAGCCGGCGCACGTCGGCAACGCCGTTGCGTGCTGCCTGGGCCTCGATCTGCGCGAGCTTCGCCGCCTGGGCCGGGGCGCTGGCGACGATCAGCTTGCCGCAGCGCCGGTGCTCCACACCGTGCGAGTCGCAAAAGGCATACAGCGCATCACGGCCCCGCACGCACAAGCGCGCCTTGAGAGAACCCGTCGGGTAGTAGAGGCCAGCGTGGATGACCTCGCTGTTGCGCGAACTGGTGCCGGTGCCGATGGCGTCGGCGCTTTCGAGCACCAACGTCTCCAGCCCGCGCTGGGCCAGCGCCCTCCCCACGGCGAGGCCGACCACGCCCGCACCGATGACCACCGCATCAACCTTGTCCATGGCGGTGATTCTGACCGCATGCTCACAAGGAAACGCCGGGCACTCCCCAGGTTTCCTGGACCCATCGGGGGACGCTCAGGAGGGCTCGCTGGCACGCCCGGCCGGCGGCACGGGGGGCGGCGCCGTAATGCGTGGGCTGGACGGCGCCGATGCCGGCGACTGCACGTGCGGCGGCGGGGCCTCGCCTTGTGGCGCGGCGGATGCCGGCCGTGACGGGGCCGACGCGGGCACCGAAGCCGCAGCCGCGGAGGCCGCGGTACCCTGCGCCACGACGGCACAGGCAGACTCCCCACCCTGCCCTGGGCTGCCGCGTAGCGCGTGGAGCAACTTAGCCGCGGGCCGCCCGCTCGGTATCCAGCCCAGGCGGCTCTCCTCGGCGCGGACGGCGTCGGAAGTCAGCGGACCCGGAGCCCCGTCGACCTGCACGCCGCAATGCCCGCGCGCCACCAGCAGCGTCTGCAGTTCCCGCAGCTCGCTGCGCGACAAGGCCGGATCATCGATGGGCCAGGCCACGCGTGTCGGCGGTGCACCGCGCAGCGTGTCGGACAGCAGGCCGATGGCCAGCGCGTAGGCATCCGCACGGTTGTAGCGCCACAGCGCGTGGTAGTTGGGCGTGACGATCCATGCGGGCCCCTGCGGCGCGGCGGGCATGAGCAGCGCCGTGTTCGTCGACGGGTCGAGCCGGCCGGCAGCGCCATCGCCAAGCAACGGGCTGCCGTCCGCGCGCGTGACGCCGGCGGCGCTCCACTGGGCAGCCCGCTTGCAGCGGCCCGCGGGCTTGGTGTCCGCGAGGCAGGCATGCTCGGCTTCGAGGGCGTTCATCGCGACCACCTCGGGCGGCACCTTGACCTCCACGCCCCAGCTCACTCCGGGGTTCCAGCCCAGGCCGCGCAGGTAGCGCGCGGTGGTGGCCAGCGCATCGGGCACGCTGTTGATGATGTCGGCCGCCGGCTCGCCTTCGCCGTCGCGCATGTAGGGGATGAACGTGGCGGGCATGAACTGCGTCATGCCGAAGGCACCCGCCCAGGAGCCTTTGAACTGCTCTGGCTTGACGGCGCCCTCCTGCAGCAGCCACAGCGCCGCGTAGAAGTGGCGCTTGCGCTCGGCGCTCTTGAGGTTCAGGCAGGCGCGGCTGAGCGTGGCATCGACCACCGGATAGCGGCCGACCACGCGGCCGTAGTCGGTCTCCACGCCGAAGACCGCCACGGTGCTGGCCGCGTCCACGCCATGCCGCTGTTCGATGGCCGCGAGCGCGGCCGCCTCGCGCTGCATCATCTGGCGCCCTCGCGCGGCCCTTTCCGCATCGGCCAGGCGAGCGAGGTAATCCCAGATGGCGAGCTGGAACTCGGGCTGGGTGCGTGTGGCGCCGTCGATCAGCGGGCGCAGATCCTGTGCGGTGCTCGTATACGTGTCGAAGGTTTGAGGCTTGACGTGGGCGGGCAAGCCCTGCCGCAGCGCGGCTACGCAGTCGCCCAGGGCCATGCCGTCCTGCGCGGAAGCACCACGAGGCTCCGGTGCGAGCGCGGTGGTGGCGGCACAAACACCGATGGCCATGAAGCCGGCCCGGCGGGCTTGGCGGCGGGTGCTCTTCCACTTCAGTCGCGTGGTGTGGTGCCCGTCGGACGCCGGCTTCGCGGCTCCACCAGCGGCGCTCTTTTCTTGTCTCGGGAGAGTGAACATCGCCGCAGTCTAGGTGCTGACCACGACCCTGCACACCGCGGGGAAACGCGCCTCGCGATTACCTAAGTCACGCGGTGCACGGCGTGCCCGTGGCTATGCTGCCCAGCGCACGATGGGAGAACGTACAACGTGAGGATCTTGGCCCTCAAAGGCGCCGCGCTGGGCATGGCGGTGGTGCTGGCGTCTTGCGCCGGCGGCCCGCCCAAACCCGCACAGGTCAAGGGCACCATCCAGGCCTCGCCGCAGGCCAACCCCAGCGCGAGCAAGCGGCCTTCGCCGCTGCTCTTGCGCGTGTACGAGCTGAAGTCCGCGGCCGCGTTCAACAGCGCCGACTTCATGTCGCTGTACCAGCGCGACCAGGCCGAGCTGGCCACCGACCTGCTGGGCCGCGAGGAGTTCGTGCTGGCCCCCGGCGAATCCAAGGCCTACACCAAGACGCTGTCTCCCGACACCCGCTTCCTGGGCGTGGTGGCCGCCTACCGCGACATCGAGCATGCCCGCTGGCGCAGCGTGGTGCCCGTGCGGCCAGGCCAGAAGCACGAGGTCACGATCCGTGCCGGCGAGCTGGCCATCGAGGCCAGCGTGAGTCCATGAGGGCCGTGCCGCGCCTGAGGGCTGGCGTTCCCATCCGCACCCGGCGGCACACGCCATATGGAGAGTTGAGCGCATGAGCTTGCACAGCCGGGTCGTCTGGTCGCAGGGCATGTTCCTGCTGCCGCACCACTTCCAGCAGGAAGCACGGCATGTCGACTATTTGTTCGACATGCGTACGCGGGCATCAGGGCCGCACGGCTGGGGCTACTTCGAGCTGGAGCTCGACGAGGGCCTGCTCGCCGTGGGACGGCTCGGCGTCAGCCGGGCCAGCGGCATCCTGCCCGACGGCACGCCTTTCGCCATGCCGCAGCACGATGCGTTGCCCGTGCCGCTGGAGGTGCCGGCCGATCTGAAGGGCGAGATCGTCTACCTCGCCGTGCCCCTGGCACGCGAAGGCGTGACACAGGTGCGATTCGACGGCGAGGAACGGCAGGAGGCAAGCCGCTGGCGCGCCGTCACCGAGGAGCTGCGCGACCACACCAACGCCGCCGACGACCCCGAAGCCCTGCAGACCGGCACGCTGGAACTGCGCTTCCTGCGCGCCAAGGACGCGACCGACGGCTACGCGCTGCTCGGCGTGGCGCGCGTCGTGGAGCGCCGCAGCGACCAACAGGTGGTGATCGACCGCGGCTACATCGCCCCGCAGACGCGCATCGATGCCAGCCAGCAGCTTTCCGCCCACGCCCAGCTGCTGCATGGCCTGGTCCTCCAGCGCTCGCGCGCGCTCGCCTCCCGCATGGGGCAGCTGTCGCACGGCGTGTCGGAGCTGGCCGATTTCCTCATGCTGCAGGCACTCAACCGCGCGGAGCCGGTGCTGCGCCAGCTCGCACTGGCGCCACATGCGCACCCGCGCGAGCTGTACATGGTTTGCCTGCAACTCGCCGGGGACCTCGCCACGTTCACCAGCGATGCGCGCTGCCCGCCCGAGTACCCGCTATACAGGCACGACGATCTGCAGGCAACGTTCGCTCCGGTCGTCGCCGACCTGCGGCGCATGCTCTCGACTGTGCTGGAGCGCAATGCGATCCAGATCGACCTGGCCGAGCGCGCGCACGGCGTGCGCATGGCCGTGTTTCCCGATGCCGAGCTGGCGCGCAACGCCAGCTTCGTGCTGGCCGCCAACGCGCAGATGCCTGCCGAACATCTGCGTACACGCCTTCCCGCGCAATGCAAGCTGGGTCCGCCCGAGCGGTTGCGCGACCTGGTGAACCTCGCCCTGCCCGGCATCGCGCTGCGGGCGCTGCCTACCGCGCCCCGCCAGCTCCCCTTCCATGCAGGCTTCCACTACTTCGAGCTCGACCGCGGCGGCGAGCTCTGGAAGCAGCTCGAAAAGAGCGGCAGCCTGGCGCTGCACGTGGCGGGCGAGTTTCCGGCGCTGGAGCTGGAGCTGTGGGCCATCCGCCCATAGGAGCCCACGCAGCACATGGAGCCGTCCGCCTTCAATGACCCCTTCGCCGGGTTCGACGACCAGCGAACCTTCATCAAGCCCAACCCGGGCGGCCGGGCCGGCCTCGCCCGCACGACCGAGGCGCCCACCGGCACCGAACTGACCGGCCTGCCGGAGGCCGCACCGCCCGACCCGGGCTTGAACCCGCTGGTGGCGCTCGCCCACCGGCTGCTGCTGCTCGTACCCCAGTTGCGCGGCACGCGCCACGTGGACGACCCGGCCGCGCTGCGCAACGCCCTGGCGCAAGGCATCCGCGACTTCGCCGCCCGTGCCGCGACACAGGGCATCGCGCCCGAGCGCGTCATGGCCGCGCGCTACGTGCTGTGCACCATGATCGACGAGGCGGCCGCAAGCACGCCCTGGGGCGGCTCCGGCGCGTGGGGGCGCCACAGCCTCCTCACCATGTTCCACAACGAGGCCGAGGGCGGCGAGAAGGTGTTCCAGCTCATGGCCCGCCTGGCCGAGAAGCCCGACGTCAACCGCGATCTGCTGGAGCTGATCTACAGCGCGCTGTCGCTGGGCTTCGAGGGGCGCTACCGCGTCATCGAGAACGGGCGGGCCCAGCTCGAGGCCGTGCGCGACAAGCTGGCGCAGATCCTCAAGCAGCAGCGCGGCGACTATCCGCACGCCCTCGCGCAGCACTGGCAGGGGCGGGCCGCGAGCCGCCGGGCCGCCTACAGCTGGCTGCCGCTGGCCGCCGCGGCAGCCGTCTCGGCCTTGGTGCTGACGGGCGCCTACCTCGGCTTCCTGTCTTCCCTGCACGAACGCTCGGACCCGGTGTACGGGCAGATCCAGAGCCTGCGGCTCACGCCGCCCGTGGTGGCCGCGCCGCAGCCCGCACCTCAACCCCGGCTGGCGCAGTTCCTCCAGCCCGACATCAGGGCGGGGCTCGTGGCCGTGCGCGACGAGATCGACCGCAGCGTGGTGGTGATCCGCGGAGACGGCACCTTCGCCAGCGGCAGCGCGTCGTTGATGCCCGAGCGCGAGGCGCTGATGGGGCGCATCGCCGATGCGTTGGCGCAGGTCAGCGGCAGCGTGCTCGTGACCGGCCACACCGACAGCCAGCCCATCGCCCGCACTGCCCGCTTCCCGTCGAACTGGCATCTGTCCGAGGAGCGGGCGAAGACGGTGCGCGAGCTGCTGATTGCGCGCAAGGTGGCCGCCGAGCGCATTCGCGCCGAAGGCCGCGCCGATGCCGAGCCGGTGGTCGCCAACGACACGGCGGCGAACCGCGCAATGAATCGCCGCGTGGAGGTCACGCTCTTCGTGGGTCGCGGCAACGAGACGGGCGCGAAGCCCGCAGCAGGGTCAACGCGATGAGCAAGCTGCTGGGATGGGTGTTCAACCGCTGGGTGCTGGGCGCCGTGCTCCTGCTCGCGCTGGCCCTGGTGATCTGGATCGTGGGGCCGCTGGTCGCGATCGCCGACGCACGGCCCCTGGAAACCGAGTCCTCGCGCTGGATCACGATCGGAGTCCTCGTGGTGCTCTTCGTGCTGATCGCCGGGTGGCAAGCCTGGCGTGCACGGCAGGGCAACGCGGCCGTGGTGAACCAGCTCCTCGCCGCCGCGCCGGCAGCCGATGCCAAGGAAGCCGAAAGCCCCGACCTGGCCACCGTGCGCCAGCGCTTCGAGCAAGCCATGCAGACGCTGCGGCGCGCGCGCTTCGGCGCCGGTAGCGCGCTCTCGGGCTGGTCGGCCCGGCTCGGTGGGCGCTACCTCTACGAGCTGCCCTGGTACCTCATCATCGGCGCGCCCGGCTCGGGCAAGACGACGGCATTGCACAACTGCGGCCTGCGCTTTCCGCTCGCGCCCAGCGTGGGCGACCATGCCGTGCGTGGCGTAGGCGGCACGCGGAACTGCGACTGGTGGTTCACTGACCAGGCCGTGCTCATCGACACCGCCGGCCGGTTCACCACGCAAGACAGCGACCGCGAGAACGACCGCGCCACCTGGGGCGGCTTCCTGGGCCTGCTCAAGCGCGGCCGCCCGCGCCAGCCGGTCAACGGCGTGCTGGTCACCGTGTCCGTGACAGACCTGCTCACCCGCGGGCCGGCCGAGCGGCGCGAGCACGCCAGCACCGTGCGCCAGCGCCTGCAGGAGCTGCACGAGCACCTGGGCATCCGCTTCCCCATCTACCTGCTGGTGACCAAGAGCGACCTGCTGGCCGGGTTCATGGACTACTTCGCCACGCTCGACAAGGACCAGCGCGCCACGCCCTGGGGCGCCACCTTCCCCACGCAGGAAGGCACGGCCTCGTCGCTGCAACGCTTCGGCCAGGAGTTCGATGCGTTGCTCGCCCGACTAAACGACGGCCTCATCGACCGCCTGCAGGGCGAGCGCGATGCGCAGCGCCGTGCGCGCATCTACGGTTTCGCAGGTCAGTTCGCCGGGTTGAAGGGCGTGCTCCAGGAGTTTCTGGACGTGGTGTTCTCGCCCTCGCCCTACGAGGCCGAACCCTTCCTGCGCGGCGTGTACTTCGTCAGCGGCACGCAGGAAGGCACGCCCATCGACCGCGTGCTGGGCTCCATCGCGCGCAGCTATCGCCTGGAGCGGGCCGTCATCGCGCCCAACCAGGCCAGCGGCAAGAGCTACTTTCTCACCCGGCTGCTCGGCGAGGTGGTGTTCGCGGAAAGCGGCCTGGCCGGCACGAACCTCCGGTGGGAGCGGCGCCGCCGGCTGCTGGCCCTGGCCGGCTATGCCGCCGTAGGCACGCTCACCGTCGGCGCCCTCACCGCGTGGACCGTGAGCTACCTGAACAACCGCCGCTACATCGACGATGTGGCGCAGCGCGTCGACCACGTACGGCAGCTGGTGCACTCCACGCCCAACCGCGCATCGCCCGACATCCTGCCCGTGGTGCCTGCCCTGGCCGCCACGCGCCAGCTGGCCGGCGGGGGCGACAACAACGTGCCCTGGTCGCTGGGCTTCGGCCTGTACCAGGGCCCCAAGCTTGACAGCGCCTCGCGCACGGCCTACGAGCGCATGCTGGTCGATGCCGTGCTCCCGCGCATCGGCCTGCGAGTGGAGGAGCAGCTGCGCCAGTCCGGCGCCGCACCCGACAGCCTGTACGAGGCGCTCAAGGCCTACCTGATGCTGCACGACGTGGAGCACTTCGACGCGCAGGCATTGAAGGGCTATGTCGAAGCCGACTGGGAGGCCGAGTTCGGCCGCTCCCTCGATGTCGAGCAGCGCGCGCAACTCAGTGACCACCTCGATGCCCTGCTCGCGCAGGGGCCGGTCGTCTCGCCGCTGCCCGAGGACAAGCAGCTCGTCGAGTTCCATCGCGCCCGACTGGCCGCCGTAACGTTGCCGCAGCGCATCTACAACCGCATGCGCCACCAGGGGCTGGGCAGCGAGTTCCCCGAGTTCACCGTGGTGCGCGCGGCGGGCAGCAACGCCGCCCTGGTGTTCACGCGCGCCAGCGGCGCCCCGCTCACGCGGGGCGTGCCCGGACTCTTTTCCTACGAGGGCTACCACCGCGGCTTCCAGAAGGAGGTCGCCCGCGTGGCCGAGCAGCTGGCCGATGAGCAGCCCTGGGTGCTCGGCATCGCCCCGCCGCCGCGCGACGCGGCCACGGCCCTGCGCGCCGGCGACCCGCTGCTCGACGACGTGCGCCGCATCTACCTGAACGAATACGCCGCCATCTGGGACGCCTTCATCGCCGACGTGCGGCTGCAGCCGCTCACCAGCTTGAATCAATCGATCCAGATGGCACGGCTGCTGTCGGCGCCCGACAGCCCGCTGCCGCCGCTCATGAAGGCGATGTCGCGCGAAACCACGCTGCTCGCCGCGTCGAACAAGACGGTGATCGAGAAAGCCGAAGGCACCGCGACCGACCTGGTGCGCCGGGGCCGCGAGGCGCTGGCCGGCGCCATCACGACCCGGAAGACGGACACCGGCCCGCGCATCGAAAGCATCGTCGACGACCGCTTCACCGGCCTGCGCCGGCTGGTGAGCGCGCCGGAAGGCGGCAAGCCGCCGCTGGACGACACCATCGCGCTCATCGGCGAGGTGCATGTGCTGCTCAACGCCGTCGACAACGCGGTCAAGGGTGGGGCCGCGCCGCCGCCCTCCCCGGTGCCGCTCAAGGTGAAGTCTGAAGCCGCGCGGCTGCCCGAGCCCGTGCGGTCGATGATGGACACGCTCTCGGCGAGCAGCGCGCAGGTGTCGCAGATCCTCGTGCGACAAAACCTCGGCAACGAGGTCAAGTCGCAGGTGGGCGAGTTCTGCCAACAGGCCGTGGCCGGCCGCTACCCGCTGGACCGCGGCTCCTCGCGCGACGCCACGCCGGCCGACTTCGCCCTGCTGTTCGGGCCGGGCGGCAAGATCGAGCAGGTATTCCAGCAGCGGCTCGCGCCCTACGTGGACACGACCACCCGGCCCTGGAAGTTCCGCGCGGTCGAGGGCGTGCCCCTGGGCGCGGACAGCGGCACCCTGCCGCAGTTCCAGCGCGCCCAGGCCATCCGCGAAACCTTCTTCCCGGGCGGCAACGGCCCGTCGATCCGGCTGTCGTTCAAGCCGCTGGAGATGGATGCCTCGCTCAAGCAGTTCATCCTCGATGTGGATGGCCAGATCGTGCGCTACGACCACGGGCCGCAGATCCCGGCCACCGTGCAGTGGCCCGGCCCGCGCGGCTCCATGCAGGTGCGCGTGCAGGTGAGCCCACCCGGTGCGGGCAGCACCTTCGGCCTCGTGCACGAGGGCCCGTGGGCCTTGATGCGGCTGTTCGATCGGGTGCGCGTGGAGCCGATGAACGCCCCCGAGCGCTTCAAGGCCACGTTTGATGTCGATGGCCGCAAGGCCGTGTTCGAGGTCACGGCCAGCAGCGTGCGCAACCCGTTCCGCCTGCGCGAGCTGGCCGAGTTCTCCTGCCCGGCCGGGCTGTGAGCGCCGCAGCGGGAGCATCGCCATGACGCCTTCCCCCGTGGCGGCCGACGTCCGCGCTGCCCCCGGCTGGTACGGCAAGCTCGCGACGCTGGGCGATTTCGCGCAACGACGGCTGCCGCCCGAATGTGTGCGCCTCGTCGATGGCTGGCTGGCCGACGCCATGAGCGGCTTCCGGGAACTGACCGGCGAACGTTGGCTGCAGACGTATCTCACCGCGCCGTTGCTGCGCTTTGCATGGGCACCAGGGGTGGTGGACAAGCAATGGTGGTTCGGCGTGCTGATGCCCAGCTGCGACAGCGTGGGGCGCTACTTCCCGCTCGTCATCGCACAGCCGCGTGCACACCCGCCCGCCGATCGCATCGCGCTGGACCACCTGGAGCTGTGGTACGCCCACATCGGGCAGGCGGCGATGCGCACCCTGAGCGACGGCGAAGGATCGGTCGATCAACTGGAAGCCGGCTTGCGCGATGCCCCACCCTGGCCCACCGCAGGCCGCTTCTCATCCCTTGCCGCGCAGACGAGCCAGCACCTGCAACTTGCACAGACGACCGCGCTATCGCAATGGGTGCACGCGCTGGCAGCTCAGGAACTGGCATCGCGGCTGGCCGGCTGCACCGTATGGTGGCGCGAGAACGAAACCGCAGAGCACGATTCGGTGGACATCGTGCAGGGCCTACCAGGCGGCGAGCGCTTCGCGGCACTGCTATCCGTGTGAGTTTGCGACGTAGACGTATATAGCGTGAAAAGTCCGCCGTACGTCACCAACGTGAGCCAGCGAGCACACAGGACGACCCGTCGCTGTCGTTCAACCTTCCGCGGCGAGTGACAGCAGCTGCATCGAGGCTCGCTGCTTCGGACGACAACTAGCGGAAACCCTATCGGCATGGTTATTGACGAGCGGTTGCACTGAGGACACTAAGCTCGTCGAGCTTCTGATGGCGCGTGGCGCCAAGCTCTAGTTGACGATGCATTGGGCGTCGCACCGGAGCACGGCCCTGAGCTTCGGGAAGTGCCGGACGCGGCTGTGGAGCGGTTCGCTGCGAAGTCGTCGTCCCCATCGAACGAGCGAGTGTCGATTTGGCAACCCGTCGAACGTCGTGCCAGATGGGCGGATGGCTGCCCTCGATCGAGGAGATTGAACATGCGATTCATGGTGATGGTGAAGGCGACTCGGGACAGCGAAGCGGGCGTGATGCCCACGCAGGAGGAGTTCGCCGCGATGGGCGCCTTCAACGAGGCACTGGTGCGGGCGGGCGTTATGGAGGCGGGCGAAGGACTGCACCCGAGTTCGCGCGGCGCTCGCGTCGCGTTCTCGGGGACCGATCGGCGGGTGATAGACGGGCCGTTCAGCGAGACCAAAGAGCTAGTGGCCGGCTTCTGGATATGGCAGTGCGCTTCGCTGCAGGAAGCGATCGAGTGGGTGAAGAAATGCCCGAACCCGATGCGCACCGATTCCGAGATCGAGATCCGGCAAATCTTCTCGGCCGAGGACTTCGGCGACGCTCTCACGCCTGAATTGCGCGAGCAGGAACAGCGGCTGCGCCAGGAAGCGCAGGCTCGCAACCGCTAAGTCAGTCAAGTGGCGGGTGATTTGCCGCAAGCAAGGAGCGTGTTTCTATGCCCCGGTATTTGATCTCGTTCGATGACGGCGCAATGGATCACATTCCCGCCGCAGACTGGCCGGCGGTGAGCGAGGCGTCGCGCACCGTGGTGCGGGCGGCTAAGACTGCCGGCGTCTGGATCTTCGGTGCCGGTGTCCAACGTCAGCAGTCGTGCATCGTGGCGACCGACGGAACCACCGCGGACGGCCCCGTACCGGAGACAAAGGCGGTCGTCGGCGGGTTCTCGATCATCGAAGTGTCGTCACGGAGCGAGGCGCTCGCGTGGGCGGCTCGACTCGCTCAAGCCTGCCGGTGTCCGCAAGAGGTCCGCGAGATCATGTTCGACCCGGAGTCCTGATCGGAGCCGGGTCCCTTGCACTCCCCCGCGGACCCGGCCTCAAGCGTGTCACGACCCGCTGCTGTCGGTCGGAGGTTCGAGAGCGGCTCCCCGAAACCGGGCGTTCAAGACTTCGCATTCCGGAACGGGAATCGCTGACAGACCGACACCGTCGCTCAAGCGTGCCCATCGCGCGCCGATATCCCGCGAAGAGGCGGGAGGCATAGGAATCGAGTGTCCAGACGAGGCGGCAAGGCTCGGTAGCAACGGCCCCGCCAGTCGGGAGCCCGGGCCGCGCAGGGGGCGCTGTTCATGCAGGAACTGCGGCAGCGCGCACGCCTGTATCGGGCCCTCGTGCGCGATTTGAGGATCAGGAGCCCTGACGCATGGCCGTGCACCCGGTACGCGGACGGTCCGCCAAATGCCGGCCGGGGTGTCTGCCGGGTGTAAGCGATGGACACGACTGAGCGCGCCACACCTCCCGCTGGCACATCCCCTCGCGGCATGGGGCTCGCCCGCCGGGCCTATCTGCCTCGCATCATCGGGCTGGGCATTGGTGCAGTGTGCGCAGGAGCCGGGCTGTACCAGGCGAACGCGCCAACCTGGGTCTGGGGCGTCCTGGTCGTCTATTGCTATGCGTGGCCACACATCGCTTTTCAGATGAGCATCCGCTCTGCCTCGCCCTTCGCGGCGGAACGCCGAAACGTACTGGCGGACTCGTTCGCGGGTGGCTTCTGGGCCGTGGCCATGGCCTTCAACGTTCTGCCCAGCGTACTTATCCTCGCCGCACTCGCGATGAACAACTTTGCGACAGGTGGCACCAGGCTCTTCGGCAAGGGAGTGGTCGCGCACATGGCGGGCGCAGGCGCTGCGCTCCTGACCTTGGGGCTGAAGTTCCGGCCGGAACCCAGCTTCGTGACCGTCCTGTTGTGTGTGCCCTTCCTCCTGAGCTACCCACTCGTGCTGGGGGTGGTCATGTACCGCTTGTCGATGGAATTGAGCCGGCGCAAGGATGAGCTTTTGCTGGAAAAGCGCCGGGCCGATGAAGCGAACCTCACCAAGACGCGCGTTCTGGCCGAGCTGGCCTCGCGCGATGAGCTCACCGGGCTGTTCAACCGGCGCCACATGAGCGAGTTGCTGGCGCAACAGCGCATGGCCTGCCAGCGCGGGGGCGACCGCTTCGCGGTGGCGCTGGTCGACCTGGACCACTTCAAGCGCATCAACGACACCCATGGCCACGCGGTAGGCGATAGCGTGCTGCGCGCCTTTGCCGAGCAGGCCAATGCGGCGTCGCGCAGCACCGACATCGTCGGACGCTGGGGCGGCGAGGAGTTTCTCGTCATCTATCCCCGCAGCACTGCACACGAAGCGGCCCAGGGTGCGGCCCGTTTGCGCGAGCATGTGGCTGCCGCGGTCGTGATGACACCGAGCGGCCAGCCTCTGACATTTACAGTGTCGATCGGGGTGACCGAACACCTGCCGCCCGAGTCCATCGATGCCTTGGTCGAGCGCGCCGACCGCGCGATGTACCAGGCCAAGTCGCAGGGCCGCGACCGGGCAGTCATGGTGCCGGAAGCGATGGCGACGGCCTGTGACGATGGACCGTGGCGCACCTCGTGACGACGCCGTGCCGTGCGCATGAGCCTCGCCGGCAGAATGGTCGGCCACCCTGGGTGGTGGTCACCTTTTGGTGATGGCCTTGTGGACGCCCGCGGCCGCAAGCACGGTCAGGTGAAACGCCCGGAAGCTGACCGTGGCCAGCGGCAGTTGACTACTCAAACGATACGCATCGGCCGCGTGGCATCCACCGCATCGCCCACCCACACCGCAATGGCGCTGAAATTGTCCTGCCGGGGGACGGCGCGCCGCTCGATGCACAGCTGCATCTCGTCCAGCCACGCTTCCGGCGTGGCGGTCTCGGCCAGGGTGCCTGCGATGCCGGATTCGTCTTCCAGCGATCCCCACCAGCCGTCGCTGCACAGCAGGAAGGCGTCGCCTTCCTCCACCTGGGCGGGCTGCGCGAGCGTATGCGGCTCCACGGGCTCTTCGATGCCCAGCGCGGCGATGAGCTGGTTCTTCTGCGGATGCACTTGCGCCTGCCGGGGCGTGATGAGGCCGGCATCGAGCATGCGCTGCACCACGCTGTCGTCCTTGGTGAGCTGCTCGGCGCGGCCGTGGCGGGCAAGGTACAGGCGCGAGTCGCCCAAATGCGACCACAGCGCCTGTCCGCGGGAGGTATCGATCCACAGCACGACCACCGTGCAGTGCATGCGGTCGCGTCCGCCCGCCCCGGCGCTCTGCGCCAGGGCGATCCGGGCGTGGGCCTCCTGAACTGCCGCGGTCAGCGCTTCGGCCGTGAAGGGCATCTCTGCTCCCTGCAGCGCGGCCCCGATGCTCTCCACGGCCAGGCGCGCCGCATCGGCACCGCGGGCGTGACCGCCCGCCCCATCGGCCAGCACGGCCAGCCAGCGCGGGCCGTCGCGGCACACGCGCACCCTGTCCTCGTTGGTCTCGCGCTGGCCGGGTTCGTTGCGCGCCGCTGCGGTGATCTCGAACACCGAAGTCCTCACTCGCCGGCGGCCGGCTTCTCGCGCCGCAGCCGATCGAGCTGCTGCTCATAGGCAGCGAGGAAGGCCTTGCCGAACAGCGCGTGGAAGTCTTCCTGCGCCTCGTCGCGGATGCCGTCGTAGTGCTGCAGGTACAGCTCCCACAGCTTGGCCTTGCGGTTCATGGGTAGCACCGCATCCAGCACCGAGCGCCCGGCCAGCTTGGCCTCCAGGTCGTTCGGCGAGAAGCGCCCCAGCACGCCCTCCAGCGCGGCGCGCGTGCCGGCCATGGTGCCGATGGCGTGGCCCAGCAGGTCGTTCATCGCATCCGTCATGGCGGCCGGCGCCGGCAGGAAGCCGCGCAGCGCAGGCTGCAGCAGCTGCTCGAGCGCCGACTGCCCATCAGGCGAGAACTTGAGCGGGTTGTTATCGCGCGGCCGGATCACCGTGACCTGCGCGTGCAGCTCGTGGCGGGTGGCCGAACGCACCGCCATGAGCTGCACCGTGCCTTCCACCGCGGCACGCAGGACCTGGCCCACCGTGCGCATGAGATCCGCGTTCACTCCCTGCGGCGGATTCAGGCGCACGCCGGCGCCTTCGCAGAAGGCCTGCCACATGGCGGCGGCATCTCCCGGTCCCAAAGCGGCGGGCGGCTCCACGATGGCGGCGGGCGGCGCCGCCGGTTCGGGGGCGAGCACCTGGGCCGCTTCCGGCAACACCTCCGCCAGCTGCGCCGGCGCGCTCTGCTCCGCGCGCGGCGGCGTGTAGGCACCGTGCAGCTCCGGCGTGCGATCGGGCGGGCTGGCGGGTGTGGACAGCCGCTCCTTGGGCCCGCCAAACAAGGCCAGCGGATCCGTGGGCAGTTCCTCGGCCGCGCCCGGTCCACGGGCCGGCGCGGTGCCCTTCAGGAAATCGGCGAGGGGATCGCCGGCCGCCGAATTGCGCAGGCCGAAGAGCTCATCAATGGAAGCGGGCGCCGCCTTGGGAATGAGATCGTCGAAGACACCTGCGCCGGCATGCGCCGGGCGCGGCGGTTCGACCCGTGGCGCGGGCGGCGCGAAGGGATCGAAGTCATCAGGCAGCCGCGCGGGCGGTACCACGCCCCCTGCCGGATCGACGAGCGGTGCAGGCGTCTTCGGTTCGCCCAGCAGATCGGCGAAGGGATTGCTGCGCGATAAGGGCGCCCCCAGGTCGCCCAAGGTGTTGGCGAGGCCCGGACCGGTGCGCATGGGCACGGGCGTGCCCGGCTCGCGGCTGCCCGACGCTCTTTGCGCCGTGAACTCGGCACGGCCGCGGGTGATGGTGGTCGCGTCACTGCTGTCGGCGTCATCGTTGATCACCTCCAACAGGTAGCCGCCGATGCGGATGTGGTCGCCATGCGCCAGCGGCGCGGACTCGCCCTGGGTCAGCGGCTGGTTGCGCACCACGATGGGATTGGCGCTGCCCACGTTCCTGATGGCGTAGCCCTCGCCGACGGCAATGATCTGCGCCTGGCGCCTGGAGATGTGGCGCTCGGGGTCGGGCAAGGCCATGGTGTTCTGGTCGGCCCGGCCTATGGTGCCGCCCTGCCTGTCGAAATGCGCGGTGATGGGCTGGGTGAGCGGCAGGTCGTTGAGCGACACCGCTCGCAGGGTCACGGTCATGATCGATCCCTCGGTGCAGCTATCGTCGCGTGCAGGGCGCGGCCGTTCAATGAACGAAAGTCATCGTGCAGTTGCAGCGACCGCCGCCGCATGCCGATGGCCCGCCGAACATGAGGCTCATCCGCCACCTGCAGTCAGAACTCGGCCGCGCACGTGTTTGCGCTGCATCAAGGTCAGCGATGCTCATGAACTGCAGCGCGAGCGGCAATGACCGAAAGTCATTCGTGGCGGCCGGCCTTCTGCGACACACTAGGCCCTGCCGGCACGCGGCCGGCTTGCGGCTGCGAGTCCAAAAAGACATCCCGACGCTCATGAACCACCAGCGAGTCGTTCTGCTGTCCGCATCCATGGTCCTGCTGGCCGCCTGCGCGCAGCTACCTTTCAATCAGCAGGGCACGGAGGCAGGCCCCACTTCGCCGGCGGCGCCCGCCGCCAGCGAACCCGCCGCTATGGCGGCCCCCATCGGCCCGTTCACGCCCGCCACGCAGCAGCAGGCGCAGCGCATTGCGCTGGCGGCGGCCGGCATGCTGGAGAGCGGGCAGGAAGAGCAGGCGCGAGCCGAGCTGCAGCGCGCCTTGGCAACCGACCCGCACAACAAGCTCGCACAGAACCTGATGCGCCAGATCACGGTGGATCCGGTCGCCACGCTCGGGCGCGAATCCTTTGCCTACACGGTGCGGCCCAACGAGACCCTGTCGATCATCGCGGGGCGCTTCCTGGGCGACATCTACTCCTTCTACCTCCTCGCGCGCTACAACAACATCACCGTGCCCCGGCTGGTGGCCGGGGGGCAGACCTTGCGGATTCCAGGCAAGGCGCCGCCGCCTACGCCGGCGCGTGAAGCTGTCCGCGCGGAACCGAACGCGGTGCCAACGGCCATTCCACCCGTGCCCAACGTGCCGGCCGCCCCACCCCCACCGCCCGAACCGACTCCCGGAGAACGCGCATTGCGCGCCGCCGAGGCGGCCGAACGCGGCGGCGATCTCGAACGCGCCCATGCCGAATACCGCCGCGCCGCGAGCCTGGACCAGCCGGGAGCGGAGGGCAAGGCCGAGCATGTGCGCAAGCAGCTTGTGCAGCGCTATGCACTGAGCGCCCGCACGGCGTTCGCGCGGCAGGATCTAGACGGCGCCATCCGCGCCTGGGATCGCGTGCTCAGCGTGGATCCGGGCAACGACACGGCGAAGCTGGAGCGTCAGCGGGCTTTGGCGTTGAAGGAGAAGGTGAAGAAGCTGTAGGGGCGTGGCGAGCGCAGCGTGCCGTCCTGGCTCGCGATACTGGGGCGCCGATGGGTTCCCTATGTGTCGCCTGAGTATGCGTTCTGGGATCACGGTGAGCGATCGTTCGGTGCGATCAGCTTTCGCCACATCGATGGCCATCCTCCGGCGAGACACGGTCGGCATCGCGAAGGGTCTTCGCATCATGCGAGACTAGCCGCCTAATATCCCGCGTGCCTGCGATTCGGGGCAGTGACACTCGCTTCACGGGCGAGATCCAAACGCGATGGCGATGCGGGAATTCAAGTCGGGTTCTGATGATCGCTCTCCTTACCAGCCGCATCCCTGTCACACCGCTTATGGCGCACGCTGAACGCAACGCCTCAAGGAGCGCCTGACCATGCGCCTCTTGCACTACCTGGATATTGAGAACTTCAAGCGCTTTGGTAGCCGCCAACGCATTGAACTGGATCACCCGGCCGTCCTCATTGGCCCGAACAACTGCGGCAAGACCAGCGCCATTCAAGCCTTGGCGCTATGGTCGCAGGCGGTCCGCACGTGGTACGACGTTCGCAAGGAGTCCTCGGCCAAGGAGCGCACCGCCACCTCCCTCAACCGACTGAACATCGTGGCGGTACCGGTGGTACGCACCCGCTTCTTCTGGCACAACGCCCAGGTGCGCAAGGGCAACAAGGACATTCCGCTGCTGATCACGGTAGGCGTGGAGTTCAAGGGACAGGTACGCGCGCTGCCGATGCGCTTCCGGAACCAAGGCGACGAACTGGTCTACTGCAGCCCAGACGCAACGGTGATCGGCGATCTTGAGTTGATCGCGTATGCCGCGTCGCTCAGGGTGGAACTTCTCTATCCGATGTCCGGGCTGGACACGGAGGAGCCGATTCTCCAAGCCGGGCGCATAGACGTGCTATTGGGCCAAGGCCGCACGGCGGAAGTGCTGCTCAACCTCTGCCTGGCGGTGGCCAGGACCTCAGAGGACGACTGGGAACGGATCGTGGGCCTGATGCGCCGGCTTTTCAATGTGGAGTTGGGCACACCCGAGGAAACCACCCGGGGCACCATCACACTGACCTACCGTCAGCCAAGTGTGAAGGAGGCCTTGGATATTTCGTCGGCCGGGCGCGGCATGCTGCAGATGTTGCTGGTGTTCGCGTACCTGTACTCGCACAAGCGCAGTGTGTTGCTGGTGGACGAACCCGATGCCCACCTTGAGATCCTGAGGCAAAAGCAGGTGTACGTGCTGCTGCGGGACATTGCCAGTGAAAACGGGTCCCAGGTGGTGATGGTGACTCACTCCGAAGTAATCCTCGATGAAGCACTGGACCGGAATTTGACACTGCTCTTGGAGGGGCAGGCGGACGACCTCGCGAGGAAGCAACACATTCGGAACAGTCTCAAGCACTTCGGCGCAGAGCACTACGTCAAGGCCCGCGAACGCGGTTATGTGCTCTATGTGGAGGGGAGCACCGATGTGGACATGCTGCGTGCACTGGCCAAGCGGCTTGGGCATCACGCGGCAGAGATCTGGGACGAGCGCATCAACTCGTTCTACGTCCAGAACAACTACCCGCTCCAGGATGCCTACGCCGAACTGGAGCGCGTGGAAGGTGGCTTCGGCATCACGCCCCGGGAGCACTTCAACGGCCTGCGTGGCCTCCTGCCGGACCTTCAAGGCCTGGCCATGTTGGACAACGACGGCCAGAACCGGCAGAACAGTCAGGAAGGCGCACTGGCGATCCACTACTGGCGACGTTACGAAACCGAAAACTATTTCGTAACGCCCGAGGTCTTGCGTCGGTACGCCATGAGCCAATACCCGGCGGATGATCTGTTCGCACAGCAGACGCATACGGCCATCGATGAAGTACTGGCGGAAGTCGTGACTGAAGCGGTCTTCGACGGTAGTACGGACGACTACCGTGCGTGGATCGAATCGCCGCCCGATGTCATGCGCTTGGTATGGGAAGCCAAGACCGAGCGCCGAAAACTCAGCGTGGTGGCTGAGGAGTTCTTCAGGCGCCTGGCGCTCAGGCTTGGTGGCTCGCTGCTGCTGAAGAAGGGCGAACTGCATCGTCTGGTCCCGTACGCCACCGTCACAGGTGCTGCAGAGACCGAGATCCGGGCCAAGCTGGATTTGATGGCCGCGCTGTTTCAGCGGGCACGGCCCCATGGCGAGCAGGTCGTTGCGGCGGCAGACGAAAGCGAAGGCAATGGGAATGGCACTGGACCTGCCCCGCACGCTCGCGCGTGAACGGCACCAGCAGCGACCGCTCGCGTCAGGGCACCCCGAATCGGCGACACGTCATCGAGCCATAGCCTACAGCCCGCGGCCAATGATCGGCCGCGAGCACCTCGCCTAGGGGCAGGCCCATCGCGCTCATCCACCCCGCGTGCCCCACGATGAGCACCTGCCCTGCTCCGCTCGACGCCCGTTCGATCAGGAAGCCTCGGGCCCGTTCGATGAGCGCCGCGAGCGACTCGCCGCCGCCGGGACGGTGACGCTCGAAATCGTCTTCCCATTGCGCGACTTCGCGCCGGTCGATGGCCTCCCAAGGCTGGCCGTCCCAGGTGCCGAAGTCCATCTCGCACAGGCGTTCGTCGATGCGGTGCTTGAAGCCGAGGCGCCTCAGCAGCCGGCCCACCTCAGCGCAGCGCTTCAACGGCGAGGTCCACACCTCGCGCGGCAATCGCTCTCGTCTCGCCACGGCGGCAATGCGGTGGGCCAGGCGCTTCGCGCGGCGGCGGTCCACACCGAGATCCGTGTGGCCGATGCAGCGGCCTGTGGCGCCGATGGGCCGCGGATGGCGCCACATCCACGCCTGCAGCGCATCAGAAGACATGGGCAACACCTGACGCCAGCGCCAGATACACGGCCAGTTCGCTCCACTGCTGCACGGCGCCCAGCGTGTCGCCCGTCCAGCCGCCGAGCCGGCGCCTGAACCACGCCGCGCACACGGCGGCCACCATGCAGGCGGACAACACGGCCGATGCGGATCGAAGCGCCGGCACATGCTCGGGTACAGCCGCGCCGAGTGCCGCAGCCAGGCCGACTGACCACACCACAGCGGCCATCGGTGTGCGCCAACCGGCAGGACGCGCCAGGGGCTGTGCCTTGGCCTGTGCCATGTCGCCCGCGTAAGGCAGGACGGCCAGCACCATCACCGCCGTCGCGCGCGACACGCCATGGGCCACCACGCACGCCGCGGCGGCGTACATCGGTGACAGCTGCACGAGCGTGGTCAGCGCCGCCACTTTCAACGCCAGGGTCAGCCCGAGCCCCAGCGCGCCATAGCTGCCCAGGCGCGAGTCCTTCATGATCGCCAGCGCCCGCTCGCGGGTGACCGCGCCGCCGAGTCCATCGCAGGTGTCGGCCAGGCCGTCTTCGTGGAATGCGCCGGTGAACCACGCGGTCGCGGCCATGGAGAGCAGCACCGCCACGGTGGCCGGCCACCATGCTGAAGCCGCCCACAGCACGGCACCGGCGCAGACGCCCACCAGTGCGCCCACCAGCGGGAAATGGCGTGCGCTGGCATGGAGCGCATCGCCATCGAAATCCTTCACGGGCACCGGCACACGCGTGAGGAACTGCAAGGCGACAGCAGCCAGGCGCAGTTCCTGCGCAACCGCACGTCGCAAGGACACGGTCACCCTTCGCGGTCCGAGACGCCGGCCGATTCGAAGCTGGCCATTTCGGCGAGCATGCGCGCGGCCGCATCGACGAGCGGCCAGGCGAGCGCCGCGCCCGAGCCTTCGCCGAGCCGCAGGTCCAGCGCAAGCAGCGGCTGCGCGCCCAGCACTTCGAGCATGGCGCGATGCCCCGCCTCCGCGCCGCAGTGGGCGTACACGCAGTAGTCGACGACCGCCGGGGCGAGCGCGCGCGCGGCCAGCAGCGCGGCGCCGACGATGAAGCCATCGATCACGATCACGCGCCGCTCGTGCGCAGCCTGCAGCATCGCGCCGCACAGCATGGCGATCTCGAAGCCGCCCAGGGCCTGCAAGACCTCCAGCGGCGAGCCTGCGTCGCGGTGCCGTTCCAGGCAGCGCTGGAGCACGGCACGCTTGCGCTGCAACCCTGGCTGGTCGAGCCCGGTGCCGCGCCCCACGGCCTGCTCCAGCGGCACTCCGCCCAGTCGAGCGAGCAGCAGCGACGCGCTGGACGTGTTGCCGATGCCCATCTCGCCGAGCAGCACGGCGTTGCCGGGCAGCCCGCGCACCACGTCGCGTCCCGCCAGGATGGCGTCGCGGCATTCGCTCGCGCTCATCGCGGGCTCCAGGCTGATGTCGCGCGTGCCCCGGCCGATCTTGCGCGAGAGCAACGCGGGCCGCGGCTCGAAATCATGTGCGACGCCGGCATCGACGATGGTGAGCGGCAGGGCCATCTGCCGCGCGAACACGCTGATGGCAGCGCCGCCGGCCAGCATGTTCTCGACCATCTGCCAGCTCACGTCCTGCGGGTAGGCCGAGACGCCCTGCGCCGCCAGCCCGTGGTCCGCGGCGAACACGGCCAGCTGAGGGCGCACGAGCACCGGCGATGCGTCGCGCAGGATCAGGCCGATCTGCAGCGCAAGCCGCTCCAGCCGGCCGAGCGCGCCCGTGGGCTTGGTCTTGCGGTCGATGCATTGCTGCAGGCGTGTTTGCAGTGCGGCATCGGCGGTGGGTTCGATGTGGGGGATCAAGGAATCGTCGTTGTTGTTCATCTGGGTTCCAGCAAGGCCATGAGGGTGGCGGCCTGCACATGCCCGTCGAGCAGGTCGGCGAGGCCATCGAAGACGGTGTCGAGCGCGGGGGGCGCGCGGCCGAAGAGGGCGCGGGCGACGGCGGGGTTCTCGAAGAGGCCGTGGAGGTACACGCCAAGCACGTGGCCGTGCTGCCAGCCGAGCGGCGGCTCGCCCGGCAAAGCCACCTGCCCTTCGTGGGACACGGCCTCGCTCTGCCCGCAATGGATCTCGTAGCCCTCGACCTCCACGCCCGACAGCGGCGACCAGGGGCCATCCAGCATCGCAAATCGCCTGCGCGTGCGACTCATGCGCTTGCTCGCCTCGAAGCGGGTGACGAGCGGCAGCACGCCCAATCCGAGGTCGGCCCCCGGCCGGCCGCCTTCGACGCCGGCCGCATCCTCGATGCGCTCGCCGAGGATCTGCAGGCCGCCGCACACCGCGAGCAAGGGCCGCCCGCCCGCGGCATGCACGCGTACCACCGCATCGAGGCGCTGCTCACGCAGCCAGGCGAGGTCGGCCCTTGTGTGCTTGCTGCCGGGGAGCACGAGCCAGTCGGCGCGAGCGAGCTCGGTTGCGTCGCGGGTGAACACCAGCGACACGCCGCACGAACGCAGGGGTTCGAACTCGTCGAGGTTGCTTGCATGCGGATAGGCGAGCACGGCCACGAGCGGGCCGCCGGTGCCTGCATCGCGGGGCACGGCGTCTTCCTCGGGCAGGCCGTGGTCGCGCCGCATCGGCAGCGTGGCGACGGTGGGCACGCCGGTGAGCGCCTGCAAACGCTCGGGCGCGGGCGCGAGCAGTGCCGCATCGCCGCGGAATTTGTTGAGCACGAAGCCGCGCAGCTGCGCACGCACGCGTTCGTCCATCAAGGCATGCGTGCCGTACAGATGGGCGAAAGCGCCGCCTCGGTCGATGTCGGCCACGAGCAGGCAGGCCGCCTCGCTCTCCAACGCCGTGAGCGTGTTGACGTAGTCGCTGGCCGCCAGGTTGATCTCGGCCGGCGAGCCAGCGCCTTCGATCACGAGCACGTCGAAGGCGGCGCGCAACTCGGCGAGCGCCGCCTGCGCGGTGGGCCACAGCAAGGCGCTGCGCTCGCGCCAGGGCACCTCAACCAGATCCGCTCGCACGCGGCCCATGAGCACCACCTGGCTGCGGTTGTCAGCCTCGGGCTTGAGCAGCACGGGGTTCATGCGCGCATCGGGCGCAACGCCCGCGGCCAGCGCCTGGAAGTACTGCGCGCTACCGATCTCGCCCCAGCCCGCGTCGGGCAGGGCGACGACCCGGGCGTGATTGCTCATGTTCTGCGCCTTGAACGGCGCCACCTTGAGGCCGCGGCGCGCATACCACCGGCACAGCGCCGTGGTCAGCCAGCTCTTGCCGGCACCGCTGGTGCAGCCCAGCACCATGACCGAGCGAGCGGTCATCGCAGGGCACGCAGCAGTGCGGCCAGCGCATCGGGCGGCTGGGCCGAGAGCCTCATCCAGCCCCGCAGGCCGAGCGTGGTGGTGTCGCGCAGCTTGATGCCCACGGACCGCAAGTCCGCGGGGGAAACGCCAGCCGGCGGCTGTGCCACGAAGAAGGGCGTGACGCTCTGCGCATCGGCCACCTGCCAGCCGGCGTTGCGCAGCGCTCGGGACAGGTTCTCTCGCCAGGTGCGCAGCGTCGGGCGCTGGCTCGCCAGCTCGGCTTGCGCCTTCCCGCTCGCAAAGGAATTCAGCATGGCCACGCCTTCGGCCCCGACAACCCACGACGGCGCGCTCGCGCGCAGCACCTCCACCACGCGGGCATCGTGAGCTGGCGCGACGGCATAGGCGGCGCGCACGCCGGGCAGGCCGCAGCTCTTGTTGGGCGACCACAGCTGCCATGCCTGGCCCGCCTGGGGGGGGAGCTCGAAGTCATCGAAGCGCAAGGGCTGGTAGGCCAGGTCCAGCGCCACGAGCGCACCGGCGGACTGCAGCCGGTCGAGGAGCGTGGCGAGGCCGGTGCCCAGCGTGCTGCCGGACGGGCTCGTCGGCTCGGTGATCCACCACAGGTCGTCGGCCGTCGGTATGCGCGGGCGCTCCTCGCCATGCGGCACGACTTCCAGTCCTGCCGACTGCGCCGCCGCCGCGTATTCCGAATAGCCGGGGTTCGGCACGACCACGCGCCGCACGCGCCGCGACTTCGCGACCAGGTGCGTGTAGCGGTGGATGAACTCGCTGGCACTGCCCGCGATCGCCACCCGCTCGGGCGAGGTGCCATGCCACGCCGCCAGGTGCCTGCACAAGGCCTCGTAGCCGGGGTCGGGATAGCGGGAGCGGTCGGCGTCCGCCACCGCGGCCGCCACGCTCGGCAGCGGACCCGCCGCGTTGGCGTTGGTGGAAAAGTCGTAGCGCACCGCGCCCTGTCCATCGGGCCCGCCGTGTCGCAGCGGTTCCAATGCCGGCAACAACCACCCGCTCATCGCCATCCTCCCATTGCCAATGCCAGCGCGCACAGCAGCGGCAGGCACAGCGTGACCGCACGGCGGCTGCTCGCGAGGGCGCGCCCGATGTCGCGTGCCTGCGGCGGTGGCGCCGACGCATTGAGCGCATACACGCCCGGCTTGCGCAGCCGCACGCCGAGCACCAAGGCCATGGCCCCCATGGGCCAGCCGCCATTGGGCGATGGGGTACGGCGCGCTTCGTCGCGCAGTGCCTGCCATCGGGACGGCGACGGCATCAAGCCGAACGCCGTGAGCCGAGCCGGCAGCCACGACAACACGTCGTCGGCACGCGCGGCCCACTTGCCCGCCCACTCCCATCGGCCGCGGTAGCCCCACATCGCATCGGCCGTGTTCGCGAACCGGTACAGCGCCGCACCCGGCAGCCCGGCGAGCGCGAACCAGAACAGCGGGGCGACCACCGAATCGTTCAAGTTCTCGGCGAGGGTCTCGATGGCGGTCTCGCGCACCTGTGCCGCATCGAGCGTGGCCGTGTCGCGGCTCGCGAGCCGGGCCACTTGCGCGCGACCGGCCTCGACGCCCCGCTCCAGCGCATGCTCGACCGCCGTCACCTCGCGCTCCAACATGCGCCAGGCAAGCAACGGCTTGAGCAGCACGCCGAGCGCGACGGCGAGCAGCACCGCGCTTGCCAGCGACACGGACGGCTGCAGCGTCTGCCTCAGCAGCACATCGATCCAATGCGCCAAGGCCACCAGGATCGCCGCGCCCGCGCCCCAGGCCAGCGCGCCGGCCACGAAGGCCCGGCGATGCGACAGCGACAGGAGCCTCGATTCGAAGGCGGAGAGATAGCGCCCCATCGCGACCACCGGATGCCACCGTGCCGGCGGCTCCCCGCACAGGCGGTCGACGGCCAGCGCGACCAGCATCGCGCCCGGCAGGACAACCAGCGTCGCGCTCACCCGGCCTCGCCCGGTTCGAGTTCCAGAGCCTGGAACACCAGCGTGGTCGGCGAAAGCGGCGGCGACGAGGCCACCACCCGCTGCGCGGCATTGCGGATGCGCAGCGGCGCGACCATGCCCGGCGCATCGAACACGAAGGTGTGGAACTCGCCATCCTCCCCACAAGGGCAGATGCCGGCCGGCAGGCGCGCAAGCAGCGCGGCGTCGTAGTCGGCGCCGCAGAACGACGCATCGAGCCGCTGGGCATCGACGCACACGAGGCGCGCACGGATGCCCCGGCGGACCACCTCGTCGGCCAGCGCGGCACGCGACTCACCCCACAGCGGAAAGAGCGGCTGCAGCCCCGCGCGGGCGCATGCGGGCTCCAGCCAGTCGCGGTGGGCTTGCAGGTCGATGTCGCCGAACACCATGTGGGTGTGGCCGCTGTCGCGCAGGCCTTGCAGGGTGGCATCGAAGGCTTTGGCATAGCCGCCCCGCGGCACGCGCACCTGCTGCCACTGCGCGCCGAACGCGGCCACCTGCGCGGCGATCAGCTCGGCGGGCAACGCGTGCGACTTGCTCGCGCCGTCGGGCTCACAGAGGGTGACGAACGTGGACACCGGCACACCCTGCTCGCGACAGCGCAGCAGGGCGAGGCACGAGTCCTTGCCGGCGCTCCAGCTGATGGCCGCCTTCATGGCGCTGTCCATGTGTTCAGTCCTCGATGCCGCGCTGTGCCGGCACACCAGCGTTGAAGTGGTGCTTGACCAGCCGCATCTCGGTCACGGTGTCGGCCAGCTCGATCAGCTCCTCGGGCGCGTTGCGGCCGGTGAGCACGACCGTGGTGCCGGCCGGCCGCTCGCGCAGCGCCTGCAGCACGGGCTCCAGCGGCAGCCAGCCGTAGCGCAAGGGATACATGATCTCGTCGAGCACCACGAGGAAGTGCGTGCCGGCGCGGATGGTGGCCTCGGCCCGCGCCCAGCCGTCTCGCGCGAGCTGCGCGGAATGCTCCAGGTCCTTGCTCTTCCAGCTGAAGCCGTCGCCCAGGCCTTCGATCGGCACGCCGAGCTGCTCGAACACGCGGTGCTCGCCGAAGCGCGCCGACGGCACCTTCATGAACTGGTACACGTGCACCCGCTTGCCGCGGCCATGGGCACGCAGCGCCAGGCCGAAGGCCGCGGTGCTCTTGCCCTTGCCGTCGCCGGTGTGAACGATCACGAGCCCGCGGCGATCGCCGTCGGGCCGCTGGTCGCGCGCTTCGGTGGGTGGGGTTTCGATTTCCATGGCGGTCCTTCAGCGGGGAACGGGGATGAGGGGGACGAACGTGCGGCGGCGGCGCCCCTGCCACGCCGCACCGGCCACGGCCACCAGGGCCATCAGCGTGGCCGCCAGTGCCTGCGCGAGGCGATCGGCGGCAGGGCTCGGCTTCGAGGCATCGGGCTGGCGCCGCAGCAGCACGCCGCGCAGCGTCGGCTGCGGCGCGGCCTTGGGCGATGCGGCCTTCGGTGCCGTGGCGGTGGGCGGCACGGTGCGCGCAGGCGGAGGATCGTCCATCACCGGCTGGACCGGCTCGACGGCGCCCTCGACCCAGCGCCGCACCTCGGCCAGCTCGGTGGGCAACCGGGCCTGCCACGTGAGCTCGCGGTAGGTGCTGGCCAGCTCGCGGCGAGTGTCGGCATCCGGTTGCCAGTAGCCCAGCCGGGCGGCCTGCACGAGCCGCTCCAGGGCCTGCGCATAGGCCTGCGGATGGCTGCGCAGCCATTGCGGCACCCCGAGGCCATGCTTGTCGCGCACCAGCACGTCGTGGAAGCTCTGCCAGTGGTCGGGGCGCACGGTGTCGGGTGCCACCGCCTGCCAGCCGAAGGTGTACTGCACGGCCTTGAGCACCTGCAGCGTGCCGGCGTAGCCCTCGTCCTTCTGAGCCTGCAGCCAGGCGGGGTGCAGGTAGCGCGACTGCAGCTCCAGCGCCAGCGCACGCGAGGCGCTCTCGGTGGCTGGCTCGGCTGCGTCTTGCAGCTGGTTCACGTAGAGCGCCATCGGCGCCGACTTGCCGGCGCGGCGGGCGGCCGCGGCCAAGCCGCCCAGGTACTGGAACGGATCGTCGGAGCTCGCCATGGCGTAGAGGTGCGAGGTGCGCGACAGCAGCGCGGCATCGCTGCGGCGCAGGTGCGCGCCCAGGGCTTGCATGGCGGCATGGTTCGACACGCCGGGCAGCGGCTGCCCGTCGACATACGGCTGGCTCATGCGCTGCAGAAACAGCTCGCCCAGGCGCGCATCCTGCGATTGCAGGGCGTCGGCCTGCACCGCGTCGGACAAGCCGGTGCCGTAGTCGCCGACGGCGTTACCGAACACACGCGCACGGGCCAGTGCCTCGGCCTGTGCCCGGGGCACACCCTGGCGCGCCAGCTCGGCGCCGATCTGCGCGTCGTGGCGGGCGATGGCGTTGTCCGGCTCGGCGGTGGCCGCGGCCGCGACCGCGCGGTCGACCAGCGACATCAGCGCCGGGAACTGGTCGCGGTACGAGCCCGTCACGCTCAGCAGCACGTCGACGCGCGGGCGCTTCAGCTCGGCGGCGGGGATCACCCGCAGCCCGCTCGGCCGCCCGGTGTCGTCCCACACGGGCTCCACGCCCAGCGCTACGAGGGCCTGCGCCTCCATCACGCCCTGGTGCCGCAGCGTCTCGCCGGCCCACAGCGTGAGCGCAAGCCGCGCCGGGGCCTGGCCGCCATGCGATGCACGCCAGTCCTGCAGCCAGCGGTCGAATAGCTGGCGGGCCACGGCGTAGGCTTGCTTCGTGGGGAGCCGGCTGGGATCCAGCCCGGTGAGGTTGCGGCCGGTGGGCAGGCTGTCGGGGTTGCGGATGGGGTCTCCTCCGTAGGCCGCCGGCACGAAGCGGCCGGACAGCGCGGCCAGCAACCCGGGAATTTCGCCTTCGGTGGCGAGCAGCTTCTCCAGCCCCTGTGCGCGCTCGGCCAGTTGCAGGAGCGCGGCGCGGTCGATGGGCTTGCGCGCCGCGCGATTGGGCACCGGCCCTTCGGGCTGCGGCGGACGCAGGTCGAGCTCGCTGGCGGCACGGGCATCGCGCAGCGCCACGTCGAGCCAGCGCGCCGGTCGCGATGTGGCGACCTGGCGGTAGTCGATGAGGAAGGCTTCATCGATGTCCTCGCCCAGCGCCTCGATCAGGGGCTGGCGCAGGGCCTGGAGGATGGTCTGCCGGCGCTGCGACTCCTCGGGCACCTGCCCGAACACCGCCAGACCGCGCGGCTGCGAGCTTTGCGCGAGCCGGTCGAGCCAGGGATGCAGCTGCTCCAGGAAGCCGGCAAAGTCGGCCGCGATGCGCTCGGCGCTCCAGCCCAGGTCTAGGTGCAGCCGGTGCTCGACGAACTGCGCGATCAGCTCGCGCTCCAGCGCCTGGCGCGTCGGGCCGGCATCGACCGTTTCCCACTGGTGCATCAGCTCGTGCATGTGCGCCATGCGCGCGGCGAAGCCCGCCGGCGCGAAGCTGGGTGTGTGGTGGCTCAGCATCAGCGCACGTCCGCGCCGCTTGGCGGTGAGCGCCTCGCCGAGGTTGTCGACGATGTAGGGGTAGATCACCGGCAGGTCGCCCAGCGGCAGCAGCGCATCGTCCTGCACATCGAGGCCGCGCGCCTTGCCCGGCGCCCATTCCTGCGTGCCATGCGTGCCGAAGTGGATGAGCGCATCGGCCTGCCTCGCCCACAGGTAGGTCGCGAGGTAGTGGTGCGACACGGGCACCCGGCTGCGGTGCATGAACGGGTTCTGCCCGCGGTGGAGGGTTTCCTCGCGCGGGGGCTGGGGCAGCACCGCGAGGCGGCCGAGTTGCAGCCGCGGAATGACGAACACGCGCTCGCCCCGGTGCCACACCACGTAGCGGCTGCGCGCTGGTGGGCCCCACTTCGCCTCAATGCGCTCGCGCACGGACGGGGGCAAGGTGTTCCACCAGGCTTCGTACGTGGCGAGCGGCAAGGCCGCGGCGCGGTCCGAATCCAGCAGCGCGGGCAGGTCGGCATCTTCGTAGTAGGCGGCAAGCAAGGGCGGCAACCGCTCGATCCATTGCGCCTCGGCCATCGGCTGCACCCCGTAGCCCGCATCGGCCAGCGCCTGCGACACGCGCTCCAGGCTGCGCGGTACGTTGAGGAACGACGCCCCGAAGTTGCTCGCACCCGAGGGGTAGTTGTAGACCATCGCGACCAGCCGTTTCTCGGCCGGCGGCTTGTCCTGCAGCGAGACTAGGCGCCTGGCCTTGGCGACCACCGCCTCGGCCTGGCGCTCGATGAGCGCCACCCGACGCCCGCCATCGGCATGGGCCAGCACCATCATGGGATCGATGGTGCCGGCCGCCTCGGGCTGGGCGAGGTAGAACGGAACGTCGCCCTGCGAGAGGCCGGTTTCGTCGCGCTCCCACTGAGCGACAGCGCCGGCACGGTAGGGCAGGCTCGCAAGCACGGGCACGCCCCAGCGCTGGAATAGCGGCTGCAGCGCGGCGGCCTGCGGCAGCAGCTGGTGCGTGACGACGATGCGCGGATGCGGCCGTCCGTCGATCTCCAGCAGCGCGGCCAGGCTGGCGGCGTCGGCCTGCGAGCCGAAAGCCGCATAGGCCGCGAAGCCCGCGCGTTCGAACATGCGCAGCCAGGCATCCAGCCAGTCGGTGGCACCGTGGACGAAGTGGTAGCGATGCACGAGCAAGGCCACGGCCGGCCGGTCGCGCAGGCGGGGCTGTGCCTGATGCCAGCGCGCGAACGCGGCGGCATCGTCGAACAGCGACGGCGCATCAGGGTGGTGGATGCCGCGCATCGGCCATGCCTGCGGCGGCGGCAGGTCGGGCAGCGGCTGCCCGGCTTGCGAGGCCCGCGCCAGCATCACGGCATGGCGCGTGTTGCGCTCGCCACCGGCCTGGAGGTAGGCCGTCACACGCTGGGCGACAC
>CBINBY010000010.1:0-65437 GCA_966248995.1 uncultured Burkholderiales bacterium
ACAGGCATCCGGCCGCCAGTAGTTTTCGTACAGGTAGACGAGCACGTCGAACATGCAACCCACTATACCGCAGTGAAAGTGGTGGACTCGTGCAAAAACATCGCTTCCTTCTGCGGCTTGCAGAGGCGTCCAGCGCCCGGGATTCAACCTGATGCGACGCGCTGGAACAGCTGGCCCGGCAGGCGCGCCACGCGCCCGGACAGTTCGAGATCGAGCAGGCGGGCATTCAACTCGTGAGGCGGGCTGCCAGTACGAGCGACCAGCGCATCGAGCGAGACAGGGTCATAGCCCATGGCCTCTAGCAGTGGATCGCCCTGGCCCCGCTCGGCCGTCGGCGGCTGCGGGGTTTCCCCCGGCCCCTGATGGCCGAATTGCAGCTCTTCCTGGATGTCCTGCGCGCTGTCCACCAGCTTGGCACCCTGCTTGATCAGTGCATGACAGCCACGCGACTGCGGGGCATGAATCGAGCCGGGGATGGCAAACACTTCGCGCCCGGCCTCTGCGGCCAGCCGGGCGGTGATGAGCGAACCTGATTGCAGCGCCGCCTCCACCACCAGGACACCCTGGGACACGCCTGCGATGATGCGGTTGCGCAGCGGAAAGTTGGCGGCGAGAGGTGGCATTCCCAGCGCATACTCGCTGAGCATGAGGCCCTCGCGCGCAATGCGGTGCGCGAGGGTGTGATGTGCACGCGGATATACCCGGTCCAACCCGGTGCCGACCACGGCAATCGTGGAACCGGGTCCATCGAGCGCACCTTCGTGCGCCGCGCCGTCCACACCCAGCGCCAGACCCGAGACGATCGTGAGGCCCGCGCCGCTCAGTGCAGTAGCGAAGGCCTTTGCATTGTCGCGGCCCTGGGCAGTGGGATTGCGGCTGCCAACAATAGCGATGGCCGGGCGCTGCAGCAGCTCCATGCGGCCCTGCGCATACAGCAGTAGCGGCGGGTCCGCCGTCTGCAGAAGCAGCGTCGGGTACAGCGGATCGCCGAGCGCGATGATCCGCCGCGGTGGCTCTCCTTCTTCGGCAAGCCACTGCGCCGTGGTGTTGATGAGCGTGCCCAGCGTTTCGGGCGGGATCCCCAACGCCCTAGCGGGACCGGCACCCACGACCTCGCGTCGTGCCGTAACGGATGCAGCCACGACCGCTTCAGGCGACCCGAAGGCTGCTAGCAGCCTTCGAGCCGATTCGCGACCGACCCGGGGCGTTTCGATGAGGGTGAGCCAGGCAGTGAGCTCGTCGCGCTCCATCACGACGGCCTGACGCAGCTCAAGGCTGTGTGAAGCGATCGCCCGGCTTGACAGGCTCCTTCACGGACAGGATCAGGGCGTAGGACATGCGGTCGAAGACACGAAACACGAACAACGTGCCGTGCCGCTCGTCGGGCAGTTTGATGGTGGGCCGCGACGGGTCCGTGCGGTCGATCACCTTCTCACCGGTACGCCACAGTGCGAACACATGGCCTCGTTCGACACCGTCACGCGCACCGCGGTTCAGGGACACGATTTGGTTCTGGCCTGCGGTGAGCGCATCACCGTACAGCGAAACGATCTGCCCGGATATTGGTGACGATGGGGCATGTGGCGCGTAGTTGCTGAATTCCCGCTCCGGCACAGGGGCCAGCCGGTCGCCCACATTGGCCTCCTGGCGGATGCTGGTGATGGCGAACGTCGCCGGCACGATCTCGGGCTTGTCGTCAGCGCCGTTGCGCGTTTCGCCAGGGCGCACGGACTCGGCGGACCCCACGTAGACAGCCTCGTAGCCCAGCAACTCGCCACTGGTCGGATCCTTGAGCGGCTTGGGCTCCCGGAAGATGCGGAAGTTGGTCTTGCCTCCCAGCTCGCCGCGCACATACGCGGTGTCGCCGCGCGAGAGCAGAACGCGGCCTTCCTGCGTGGCCACGATCCGTGGCGCCGTGGCAAGCTCATTCGTCTCGAAGATGATGGCTTCGTTGAGGAAGGGCTCAATGAGGTGCATCGGGATGGACGGAATGGCGTCGTCGCCCTGCGGACTGGTGCGCACCCGCGGTGACAGCCGTATCGTCCCCTCATTGATGGGCTGCCCCACACGCAGCCGGGCGCGGCCATTGATCTTCTCGAGGAACAGGATCTGCCCCGGGTAGATCAGATGGGGGTTGCGAATCTGCTCCAGATTCATACCCCACAGTTCCGGCCAACGCCACGGCCTGCGCAAGTACATGCCGGAAATGGCCCAGAGCGTATCGCCTCGCTTGACGGTATAGGAATCGGGCGCGTTTTCTGCCAGTTCGGACAGAGGCACTCCCGCTTCAGCGACCTTTTGCGCGGTGCTGCGCTGTTGCGCGGTGATGGGAAACTTGGGTTCAGCGGCGTAGGCGGTGCCGGCGAGAGAGGCGCCCAACAAGAGGCTCGCACCCAGGCAAGCGTAAGAGGCAGGTCGGATACGACGCGTCATCAGTGGGGGTCTCCGGGACGCGACAGGTGGAGCAGCCTCTCGCGGGATGGTTCTTTGCCTTAGGGTTGTTCCACCGGCGGCTCTGAGTATGGACCGCTCTTCGGCGAAAATTGCTCATTCAGTTTCACAGATTCTGCCCGTAAACCCTTGATATCGCAACGAAACTGACCCGAGGCGGCGCCGTGCGTGAGACTAGTCACGCCTGCGCGCCTTGCAGGGCCTCTACCGATTCGCGGACCAGCAGGCCACCCACACTCCAATCGATACCCATGGCCAAGCTCTCCATCCTGCGCTACCCCGATCCTCGTCTGCATACGGTCGCCAAGCCGGTCAAGGAGGTGGACGACCGCATCCGCCAGCTCGTCGACGACATGCTCGAGACCATGTACGAAGCCGATGGTGTTGGCTTGGCGGCCACGCAGGTGGACGTGCACGAGCGTGTGATCGTGATCGACACGTCCGAGGGTCGGGACGACCCCAAGGTGCTGATCAACCCGGAGATCGTGGCGCGCAGCGAGGAAATGACGTTCGCCGACGAGGGTTGCCTGTCCGTGCCCCAGGTGTACGACAAGGTGCGCCGGCACGCGCAAGTCACGGTGCGCGCGCTCGGGCGCGACGGTCACGAGTACGAGTTTAGCGCTGAGGGGTTGCTCTCCGTGTGCGTACAGCACGAGATGGACCACCTCATAGGCAAGGTGTTCGTCGAGTACCTGAGCTCGCTCAAGCGCGATCGCATCAAGACCAAGATGCTCAAAAAGTCTCGCGAAGAGCAGCGTGTCTGAGGCCCGCATGCGCGTCGCCTTCGCCGGGACGCCCGATTTCGCGCAAGCGGCACTCGCCCGACTGCATGCGGCGGGCTTCGACATTCCCCTGGCGCTCACCCAGCCCGACCGCCCGGCCGGTCGAGGAATGAAACACCAGCCCTCGCCCGTGAAGGCCTACGCTCAGGCCCATGGCCTGGCCGTGTCGCAACCACGAAGCCTCAGGCTTGACGGCAGGTACGCGGAGGACGCCCAAGCTGCACGCGCGGCGCTCGTCGAGGCTGACCCGGATGTGATCGTCGTGGCGGCCTACGGCTTGATCCTGCCGGGCTGGGTGCTGGACCTACCCAGGTACGGATGCATCAACATTCACGCGTCGCTGCTGCCGCGCTGGCGGGGCGCGGCACCGATCCACCGCGCCATCGAGGCCGGCGACACGCAGACCGGCGTGACCATCATGCAGATGGACGAAGGGCTGGACACGGGCAACATGCTACTGGCCGAGGCCGTGCACCTCCGACCTGACGAGACCACCGCCACGCTGCACGACCGGCTCGCGACGCTCGGGGGCCGACTCATCGTCGAGGCTCTCGAACTGGCAGCCCGCGGCGGCTTGATGCCCACGCCTCAGCCGACGGATGGCGTCACTTACGCACACAAGATCGACAAGGGCGAGGCGGCCATCAACTGGACGCAGCCCGCCACCTTGATCGAACGGCGCATGCGCGCGTTCGACCCTTTTCCAGGCACCAGCACCACGCTCGACGGAGAACCGATCAAGCTATGGCGCTGTGCCATGGCGCAAGGCAGTGGCGTGCCCGGCACCATACTGGAGTCCGAGGGCGACCGCTTGGTCGTTGCTTGCGGCGAAGGAGCGCTGCGTCTCCTGGAGCTGCAGCGTGCCGGCGGCCGGCGGCTGGGCGCGCGGGAGTTCCTGCAAGGCCGGTCAGCGATCGCCGGCCGCCGCTTCGGGCTCTCCGATTGAACTCTCGCCGCCCGCCACCATCTCAAGCGGGCGAACGATCACTCTGGAGCCTCGACCTCATGTTCAACCTGTTGAAGACAGCTGTCCTCATGGCGGCCATCACCGCCCTGTTCATGGCGATTGGCGCCATGCTGGGAGGCCGCTCCGGCATGGTGCTGGCGCTCGGGCTAGCCGTGGCGATGAACTTCTTCAGCTACTGGTTCTCCGACAAGCTGGTCCTGCGCATGTACAACGCGCAGGAAGTCGACGAGAGTTCCGCGCCGCAGTTCTACCGGATGGTGCGCGAGCTGGCCCAGCGCGCCGAGCTGCCCATGCCGCGCGTCTATCTCATCGAGGAGCATGCGCCCAACGCGTTTGCCACCGGCCGCAACCCGCAACACGCCGCCGTTGCCGCAACGACCGGCATCCTGCGCGTGCTGTCGGACCGCGAGCTGCGCGGCGTGATGGCCCACGAGCTGGCCCATGTGAAGCACCGGGACATCCTCATCAGCACGGTCAGCGCCACCATGGCCGGTGCCATCGGCATGCTGGCCAACTTCGCCATGCTGTTCGGAGGCCGCGACAACGAGGGCCGGCCGGCCAACCCCATCGTGGGGTTGTTGGTGATGCTGCTCGCGCCGATCGCGGCGAGCCTAATCCAGATGGCCATCAGCCGCGCCCGCGAGTTCGAGGCCGACCGCGGTGGCGCCGAGATTTCTGGCGATCCGCAGGCACTGGCCTCGGCGCTGGAGAAGATCCACCGCTATGCACAAGGCTTGCCGATGGAAACGGCCGAGCGGCACCCGGAGACCGCGCAGATGATGATCATGAACCCGCTGTCCGGCGGGGGGCTGCGGGGCCTGTTCTCCACACACCCGTCCACCGAGGAGCGCGTGGCGCGGCTGCTGGCGATGGTTCGCTGACCACCGGTCCGCACCAGCGAGGGGCGACGACCCATTCAAGTTCGCCACGGCCAGCGCCGATATCGCAGGCAGCACCACGCCCGCCTACCATGTCGCGCCTCGCCTTGCCCCTGGCACTCGCCGCTACGCTGCTCGCCGGCTGTGACATGCTGGGCATCGAATCGCCCGAACAGCAAGCGGCGGCGCGCGAGGCGGAAGGCAAGGCCATCGGGGCCGCTTGCCGGCAGGCGGGACGTGCCATCGAGGACTGCTACGCGCTCAATCGTCGCGTGGGCAAGGCCGCCATCTTCGCCGGCTGGCTCGAGATGAACGACTACATGCGTGAGCACAAGCTCGAGACCGTAACCCCCGTCATCGTGGCGTCGCAAGGATCGAAGGCAGCCGAGCCGAGTTTCAAAGGCGCCGGCCGGCACGGCGACGCCAAGGACGGCGATTCGGACGGCCCGACCAAGGGGAGCGAGCCCGAACCGCGCGAGGCGGCCAAGCCGCGCCCCCGGGACAGCAAGCCGTCCTGAGCCCCCTCGGCTCCGGCAGGGCTTCCCGCCTCCCTGACAATGGCCGGATGAACTCTCGCCGCGCCGTGTGGCGCCACCCGCAGTTCCACCAAGGCGTGCGCGACATGTCGGCGGTGAGCTTGGGCATTGCGGCCTGGGGCATGGTGACCGGCGTCGCCATGGTCAAAGGCGGGCTGTCCGTCCCCATGGCCTTGTTCATGAGCCTGGTGGCTTACGCCGGCAGCGCACAACTCGCGGCAATTCCGCTCATGGCCGCGGGGGCGCCGATATGGGTTGTCTGGGCGACTGCCCTTTGCGTCAACCTGCGCTTCGTCATCTTCAGCGCGCAATGGCGGCCCTACTTCCAGCGCTTCTCGCGAAGCCGGCGCATGGCGCTCGGCTACTTTGCCGGTGACCTCGGCTACGTTCTGTTCATGCGCCGGTTCCAGGAACCACGCGACGACGAAGGCCAGATCGAGTACTACCTGGGCGGCGCCGCCGTGAACTGGGCGGCCTGGCAGATGCCGGCGGTGGTCGGCATCGTCCTCGCCGACGTGATTCCTACCGAATGGGGCCTGGGGTTCGCCGGCGTGCTGGCTCTGCTGGGACTGACGTGCTCGCTGCTGTCCGACCGCGCGACGACGCTGGCGGCGGTCGTGGCCGCCGCGGCGGCGGTGGCGGCGTTCTCGCTGCCGTTCAAGCTGCACATCGTGGTCGCCGTTGCAGCGGCGGTGTGCGTGGGTCTGATGATGGACAGCGGCGGCGATGCCGGCCGGCGCCTGCGCCACGTGTTCACGACCGGCCGCCGGAGCACGCCCGTCGAGACGCCCCCGCAGTCCGGAGGTGCTGGAGCATGAGCGGCGCCGAAGCCTTCATCACCATCGTCGGGCTCGGCGTCATTACCGTGCTGACGCGCTCCTTCTTCCTGCTGTCGCAGCGCGAACTCGTGCTGCCCGATTGGGTGCAGCGCGGGCTGCGCTACGCGCCGCTCGCCGCTTTGGCCGCAGTGGTCGTGCCCGAGGTGGTGATGGTGCAGGGCCACCTCATCGACACCTGGAAGGACGCGCGCCTGTATGCGGTGGCGGCGAGCATCAGCTATTACTACTGGCGCCGGGGCATCCTCGGCACCATCCTCACCGGCATGGCCGTGCTGGTGCCGCTGCGGCTCGGGCTGGGCTGGTAGCGGCTCTCTAGAATCGGCGGTTCACTCCTCCTCCCGCCGACTCCCCATGAACGTCCTCCGTTTCGAAGACCTGGTGGCCCAGGGCAAGGTCAAAGGCCAACGCGTGTTCATCCGCGCGGACCTCAACGTCCCCATCGACGATGCAGGCCGCATCACCGAAGACACCCGCATCCGTGCCTCCGTGCCTTGCATCGAGATGGCGCTCAAGGCCGGCGCCGCCGTCATGGTGACTTCGCACCTGGGGCGGCCCACCGAAGGCGAGCTCAAGCCCGAGGACTCGCTAGCGCCGGTGGCACGCCGCATGAGCGAGCTGCTGGGGCGCAAGGTACCCCTGGTAACGAATTGGGTGGACAGCGTGCAGGTGGCGGCGGGCGAGGTGGTGCTGCTGGAAAACTGCCGCGTCAACAAGGGCGAGAAGAAGAACAGCGAGGAGCTGGCGCGCAAGATGGCCGCCCTCACCGACATCTTCGTGCACGACGCCTTCGGCACCGCGCACCGGGCCGAGGCTTCGACCTACGGCATCGGCCAGTTCGCCAAGATTGCTTGCGCCGGCCCACTGCTGGCCGCCGAGATCGACGCCATCACCCGTGCCCTGGCAAACCCCAAGCGGCCTCTGGTGGCCATCGTGGCAGGCAGCAAGGTGAGTACCAAGCTCACGATCCTGCAGTCGCTGGCGAAGAACGTCGACCAGCTCATCGTGGGTGGCGGCATTGCCAATACGTTCATGCTGGCGGCCGGCCTGCCCATCGGGAAGTCGCTGGCCGAACCCGACCTGCTGGGCGAGGCCCGCGCGGTGATCGAGGCGATGAAGGTCCGCGGCGCGGCCGTGCCAATCCCGGTCGACGTGGTGACGGCCAAGACCTTCGCCGCGGACGCACCGGCCACCGTCAAGGCGGCCAGCGATGTCGCAGCCGACGACATGATCCTCGACATCGGCCCGAAGACAGCGGCGCAGCTCGCCGCCCAGCTCAAGGCTGCCGGCACCATCGTGTGGAACGGGCCCGTGGGTGTTTTCGAGTTCGACGCATTCGCCAAGGGCACGGAAACGATTGCGCGCGCCATCGCCGAGTCGAGCGCGTTCAGCATCGCAGGTGGCGGCGACACGCTGGCGGCCATTGCGAAATACGGCATCGAGAAGGACGTGGGCTACATCTCCACCGGGGGCGGGGCATTCCTGGAAGTGCTCGAAGGCAAGACGCTGCCGGCGTTCGAGATCCTGCAAAAGCGAGCTGCGGGATGAGCTTGCTCCAGTGAGTGCCGCACACGCCGGCCACCATAATCCGCCGATTCAAAACCGCATAGGAGAATTCATGGTCCGCGCCACCAAGATCGTCGCCACCCTTGGGCCGGCGTCCAGCTCGCCCGATGTGCTGGCGCGCATGATCCGCGCGGGCGTTGACGTGGTGCGGCTCAATTTCTCGCACGGCACTGCGCAGGACCACATCGAGCGAGCGGCGCTGGTCCGGGAGGTGGCGAAGGCCGTCGGCAAGGAGGTCGCCATCATGGCCGACCTTCAGGGCCCGAAGATCCGAGTCGGCAAGTTCGAGGGTGGCAAGACGGCGCTCGAGGTCGGACAGCGCTTCGTGCTGGACGCGGGGTGCAACACGCTGGGCAACCATGAGCGGGTCGGCCTGGACTACAAGGAGCTGCCGCGCGACGTGAAGCCGGGCGACACCCTCCTGCTCAACGACGGCCTGCTCAAGCTTACGGTCGACGCGGTACGCAGCGAGGAGGTGCACACCACGGTGGTGGTCGGCGGCGAATTGTCCAACAACAAGGGCATCAACAAGGCCGGCGGCGGGCTCACGGCGCCGGCCTTGACCGCCAAGGACATGGAAGACATCAAGACCGCGATGAGCTTCCAATGCGAGTACTTGGCGGTGAGCTTCCCCAAGAACTCCACCGACATGGAAATGGCGCGCCAGCTCGCGAACGTGGCGGGCGAGCCGTGGCGCCACAAGCCGGGCATGATCGCCAAGATCGAGCGCAGCGAGGCCATCCCGGTGCTCGAATCCATTTTGAAGGCGAGCGACGGCATCATGGTCGCGCGCGGCGACCTTGCGGTGGAGGTCGGCAACGCCGCCGTGCCGGCGCTGCAAAAGCGCATGATCCGCATGGCGCGCGAGATGGACAAGGTGGCCATCACGGCCACGCAGATGATGGAATCCATGATCGTGAACCCGGTGCCCACGCGCGCCGAGGTGAGCGACGTGGCGAACGCCGTGCTCGACGGCACCGATGCAGTCATGCTTTCGGCCGAGACGGCCACGGGGCGCTATCCAGTCGAGACGATCGAGCAGATGGCTGCCATCGCGCTGGAGGCCGAGCGCGCCGAGGACGTGTCGCTGGACTCCGACTTCACCAACAAGCGATTCGGCCGCATCGACCAGTCCATCGCCATGGGCGCGCTCTTCACCGCCCACCACCTGGGGTGCAAGGCGATCCTGGCGCTCACCGAGTCCGGCTCCACCGCCCTCTGGATGAGCCGGTACAAGATCAAGGTGCCCATTTACGGGCTCACGGCCCAGGTGCTGACCCAGCGCAAGATGGCGCTGTACCGCAACGTGACGCCGCTCATCCTGCCCAACTACACCGACCGCGACGAAGCGCTGGCGCGCGCCGAGGCGCTGCTGGTCGAGCGCGGGGTGCTCAAGCCCGGCGACACCTATGCCATCACCTGCGGCGAGCCGATGGGCTACCCGGGTGGCACGAACATGCTGAAGGTGTGCCGTGTCGGCTGATGCCCACGATGCCGCCACACTGACTCCCGCCGATATCCGGGCCGCCGCCGAACGCCTGCAGGGACAAGTGCTCGATACGCCCTGCATGCCGTCGCGCACCCTCTCGGCCATCGCCGGCTGCGAGGTGTTCCTGAAGTTCGAGAACCTGCAGTTCACCGCCTCGTTCAAGGAGCGCGGGGCCTTCAACAAGCTGTCGCAGCTGGATGCCGACGAACGCGCGCGCGGTGTGCTCGCCGTGTCGGCGGGCAATCATGCCCAGGGCGTGGCCTATCACGCGCAGCGGCTCGGGATCCCGGCCACCATCGTCATGCCGCGCTTCGCGCCCTCGGTGAAGGTGGAGAACACGCGCGGCTTCGGTGCCACGGTGCTGCTCGAAGGCGATACCTTCGACGACGCCCGCGCCCACGGCCTGCAGCTCGCGCAGGAACGCGGGCTCACGGTGGTGCATCCCTACGACGATCTCGCCGTGGCCGCGGGCCAGGGGACCATCGCCCTGGAGATGCTCGCCCAGCAGCCGGCCATCGACACGCTCGTGGTGGCCATCGGCGGCGGTGGCATGATCGCCGGCATGGCGACCGCAGCTCGCTCGTTGCGACCCGACGTGCAGGTCGTGGGCGTGCAGACGGAGCGCTTCCCGGCCGTGCGGGATGCCGTGCAGGGCCGGCACGGCGACTGCGCGCAGGCCACCATCGCCGACGGCATCGCCGTGCGGCTGCCCGGGTCGCTCACGCTGCCCATCATCCGCAAGCGCGTCGACGACGTGCTGGTGGTGGCGGAGGACGAGATCGAGCAGGCCATCGTGATGCTGCTCGAGATCGAGAAGACCGTGGTCGAAGGTGCGGGCGCCGTGGGGCTGGCCGCGTTGCTGCGTTACCGCGCGCGTTTCGCCGGCCGCAAGGTCGGGCTTGTGCTGTCCGGCGGCAACATCGAGCCGCTGGTGCTGGCCGAGATCATCCAGCGCGGCATGGTCAAGTCGGGCCGCCTGGCCCGGCTTCGCTTCGACGTGCGTGATGTGCCGGGGGCGCTCGCCGACGTGGCGGCCCTGCTCGGCAAGCTGGGCGCCAACATCGACGAGGTGCAGCACCAGCGCGCGTTCAGCTCCCTCTCCGTGGAGCGCGTGCAGATCGACGTGGTGGTGCACACGCGCGGCACGGCGCACATCGAGGAAATCCTGACTGCCGCTCGATCCCGGGGCTACCAGGCCGAGCGCACGAGCTGACGGGGCACGCTATACCGACGCTCGGGGCCGCACGCTCTGCACGAGCCGCGCGACCGTCGCCGTCATGTTGACCGGCACCAGTTCCACCCCTGGCTCGCGTGCGGCCATCACACGAAACAGCTCGTCGGCGAAGGCATGCCCGATCGCATCGACGCCCGCGAAGTCGATCTCGGCACGGCGGAACCCACCCAGGCGCGCCGCGATGCATCGAGCCTGGGCGCGCGATTCGAGCCGGGTATGGGTAGAGGTCGCCAGGGCCAGCGGCACGACGGTGTGATCGAACTCGGCGCCGGATCCATCCATGCTGTGCGCTTGCAGCGCCGATTCCAGCGTGCGTCGCGTGTCGAGCGCGATGGCGACGTACACCGAGGTCCCCCGCTGCTTGATCGCCCGCCCGGGGTGCCAGGTGCCGTCTTGCCACCCCCGCCGCTGGAAGGCGTTGGCATTGGCATGCAGGTCCAGTACGTCGGCGATGCGCGAGGTGAAGAACAGCCCTCGGCCGGTGTGGCAATCGGGCTGGCTGGTCAGCCGGCCCTTGCTGAGCTCGAGCATCGCCAGCGACGGATCGTCGAGCGCAAACGCCTCGTTCAACTTGTCGAACAGCCCTCGCCCGTCGTCGGACACGAGCAGCTGCAGCTGCGACGGAGTCTGGCGCATGGACACGGTGACACCGGTGCCCGCACTGTGGTCTATCGCGTTGTTCACCAGCTCGCAGAAGGCGTGTTGCGCCATGCGCTGCACATGGAGCGGCAAGATGAAATAGGGTGCAAAGTCGCGTGACCACGGCACATGCTCCTGCAGGCCCTGCAGCGGATAGCGCTGCACCACCTGGCGGAGCAGCCCCGGTTGGTATGTGGGCCGGCACCGCGTGCCGCCGCGCTCCAGCCACTGCAACTCCACCAGGCGCGACAACGCCCGCTGCGCGGTGCGTCGGGTAACGACCAGGCGCTCGGCCACATGGTCGGCCAGCGACTGCGGGCATTGCGTTGCCGCCGCGGTAATCCACAGCGTGAGCGTATTCAGGTCCAGGCGAGCCATCGAGCTTTCCCGTGCATCCAGGAAGGCTCAGTGTGGCGCGATCCACGTGGCGGGCACCACGCGAAAAGGAGGCGGCACCAGGTGCAGTTCCAGGGAATTGCGACATGGCGTTTACGCAGCGAAACCGGCGCAAGACCCCGTTGCGGGTGTACTTCGGGCGGCAGTCCGTGAAATCCGCCTCGATAGAATTTCGCGGTTACGGGCCCGTCACGCCGCACAGCGCCACGGCCACCTGCAGCCTTCCATTTACTCTGGGACACCACCATGCCACTCGTCACCATGCGCCAGCTGCTGGACCACGCCGCCGAAAACAACTACGGCATTCCGGCCTACAACGTGAACAACCTCGAGCAGGTGCAGGCCGTGATGGCAGCCGCCGACGAGGTGGGCGCCCCCGTTATCCTGCAAGCCAGCGCCGGCGCCCGCAAGTACGCTGGCGAGTCCTTCATCAAGCACCTGATCCAGGCCGCGCTCGAGGCCTACCCGCAGATCCCGCTGGTCATGCATCAGGACCACGGGCAGAGTCCCGATGTGTGCCGGGGCGCAATCGATCTGGGCTTCAGCTCGGTGATGATGGACGGCTCCCTCGAGGCCGACGGCAAGACCATCGCCAGCTATGAGTACAACGCCGACGTCACCAAGAAGGTGGTGGACATGGCGCACAAGCTGGGCGTCACGGTCGAGGGCGAGCTGGGCTGCCTGGGTTCGCTGGAAACCATGCGCGGCGACAAGGAAGACGGCCACGGCACCGAAGCCACCATGACGCGCGACCAGCTGCTCACCGACCCTGAGCAGGCCGCCGACTTCGTCAAGCGCACGCAGCTGGATGCGCTGGCCATCGCCATCGGCACCAGCCACGGAGCCTATAAGTTCAGCCGCAAGCCCACGGGCGACATCCTCGCCATCGAACGCATCAAGGAAATCCACAAGCGCATCCCCAACACGCACCTCGTGATGCACGGATCGAGCAGCGTGCCGCAGGATCTGCTGGAGCAGATCCGCCAGCACGGGGGCAAGATGAAAGAAACCTACGGCGTGCCCGTGAGCGAAATCCAGGAAGCCATCAAGCACGGCGTGCGCAAGATCAACATCGACACCGACATCCGGCTCGCGATGACCGGTGCCATCCGCAAGTTCTTCACCGAGAACCCCGAGAAGTTCGATCCGCGCGAATACTTGAAGCCCGCGCGCGAAGCGGCCAAGCAGATCTGCAAGCAGCGCTATCAGCAATTCGGCTGCGAAGGCCAAGCCGGCAAGCTCAAGCCGGAGACGCTCGCCATGTATGCCCAGCGGTATGCCAAGGGCGAACTGGCGCAGCAAGTCACTGCCTGAGCGTTCCGGCCTCAAGGCAAGGGCGCCACGAGGCGCCCTTTTTCATGGCCGGCGGTCCACCCGAGACGGTTCCAGGAGGTGGACCGGCGATTACTACAATCGCATCCCCCCACCTCGGGAGGGCGCCGCGTGGCGCCGCCAAGACATGACGTCCGCCTTGCTGCACTCCTCCATCACCTCGCTGCCGCTGCTGGCCCGCGGCAAGGTGCGTGACAACTACGTGGTCGGCGCAGACCGGCTGCTCATGGTCGCCACTGACCGCCTGAGCGCCTTCGATGTCGTGATGGGCGAACCGATTCCGGGCAAGGGCGAGCTGCTCACCCGCATGGCGATGTTCTGGTTCGACCGGCTCGCGCCCATCGTGGCCAACCATCTCACCGGCGAAGACCCGCAAAGCGTGGTGCGCCCCGAGGAACGGGAGCAGGTGCGCGGCCGCGCGATGCTCGTCAAGCGTCTCAAGGGCCTGCCCATCGAGGCGGTGGTGCGAGGCTACCTGGCGGGCAGCGGCTGGAGCGAATACCGGCAGAGTCAGTCGGTGTGCGGCGTGGCGCTACCGGCCGGCCTGCAGAATGCGAGCCGGTTGCCCGAGCCCATCTTCACGCCGGCCACGAAAGCCGAGGTGGGCGCGCACGACGAGAACATCTCGTTCGACCGCATGAGCGAGATCGTGGGCCCCAAGCTCGCCAGCCAAGTGCGCGACGTCTCGATCCGCCTCTACGCCGCTGCCGCCGAATTCGCGCTCACGAAGGGCATCATCATCGCGGACACGAAGTTCGAGTTCGGGCTGGACGAAGATGACCGTCTGGTCCTCATGGACGAGGTGCTCACGCCGGACTCCTCGCGCTTCTGGCCGGTGGAGGGCTACGAGGAGGCCTTCCGTGCCGGCCGCAACCCGCCCAGCTACGACAAGCAGTTCGTGCGCGACTGGCTCGAGCAGGCCCTGGTAGACGGCAAGCCCTGGGCCAAGGCCCCCCCTGCCCCAGCGCTGCCGCCGGATGTGATCGCGAAGACGGCCGCGAAGTACCGCGAGGCGCTGGAGCGCCTCACCTCGTGAAGCCGCCCAAGTCGCGCCTGCTGTCCCGTCTCGACGCCGCCCTGGCGCGCACCCGCCATCCCGTGGAGGTGGCGTGCCTGCGGGCCGAACGTGCCGGGTTCTTTGCACGGCTGGGGCATTTCGAGCGCGCCAAGGCCGACATCACGGCCCTGCATACGCAGTTCGACCCCCACCCCCACCCCGCGGTGAGCGCCTGGTTGGCCTTGGCCGAAGGCTGGCTGCTGCACTACACCAACCTCTCCGAAGGTGCGCGCGACAAGATGAAGCGCGCCCAGGCCTTGAGCGCCGCGGCCGGCCTCGCGCCGGAGCACGCGTTGAGTTCCGCCTGGCTCGCGCAGATGGACTATCTGGCCGACGACGTCGGCGAGATGCTGCGCAACGTCTCGCTCGCCCTGGGCCACGCCCGGCCCGACCAGCACGGAGCCCGTTCGCGCGCCTGCATGGTCATGGCCCTGGGCTATCACTTCTGTGCGCGCATGGACCTGGCCCAGCCGTGGTATGCCCGCGCCAGAGAACACGCCACGCTGGATGGCGACGAGACCGCGCTAAGCGCGCTCAACTACAACATCAGCTCCAACCGTGCCCACCAGGCCCTGCAGGCGGCGGTGTTCGGTGGCGATGCGCTGACCGATGCACGCCTGGCCGCCGTGGGCTACGAAAGCACCGCCAACCTCGACGAGTGGATCGGTGCGCAATCGCTCCACGCGCTCGTGCCAGTACAGCGGGCCTCGCTCGCCTCCGTGCAAGGTCACCATGCGCAGGCCATTGCCATGTACGAGCGGCACATGGACGATGCGCGGCAGCAGGGCCTGGCCCGCATGGCACCCACCTGGCTGGCCGACATGGCCTGGTGCCTTTGGCATGTGGGCGACCACGAGGGGGCGCTGCACACGGCACGGGATGCAGCCTCGGGCATCGACGACGGGATGGACATCGACGACCGCGCCACGGCACACGGGCGCCTGGCCCAGGTCTGGCGCCTGCTGGGCGACGAGGCATCCGCCGGGCAGCATGCCGCACTGGCGAACGCATTCCGGGAACAGCACCGAGAGTTCCAGCGCAGGATGCTGGAGCAGATGCTGAGGGCGCAGCTGCGCCCTTGACCACACGAAGCTCGGCGGGCCAGGCGTCGATGCCGGCGGTCAGAACAAGGCCATGCTGAGCTTGCGCCGGTACTGGTCGACCACCGGATCGGAAGGCGCGGCGGCCGCGATCTTGCCGGCCACCTCCAGCGTGCCCTTGGGCGCGGCCGCCGCTTCGGGCTTGGCGGAAGTGGGCTTGCTCATCAGTTCCAGGATGGCGACGTAGTTCTTGCGCGCAGCCTCGTCGTTCCAGGACTTGTCGCGCATGATTATTTCCAGCAGCTCATCCATGGCCTGCGTAAAACGCTGAGCGGCGAAGTGCGTCTGGGCGAGTTCGAGCCGCGCCTCGAAGTCGCGCCTGTTCACAGCAATGGCCGCGGCCAGTTGCTCGGCTGTACGCGCACGAGCAGCCTTCTCGCACGCGGCCAGCCAGTGGCCGCAGGCGGCAAGCCGCGCATCGAGGAAGCCTTTGCCCGCGACGGGCTCGTAAACGCGTCGCGCTTCTTCCACCCGGCCCAGCGACAGCAGCGCGCGCAGGTAGTCGTAGCGGGCGGCGTCGTTGCCCGGGTTGATCGCCACGGCTTCCTGCAGGCGCTCCAGCGCGCTTTCGGTGTCGCCTTCCGCCAGCAGTTCCTCGGCCTGCTGCATCTCCTCTCCGGCCGCCACCTCTTCCACGCTGGGCACGTGCTTGTCGAGGAACCGCCGCACCTCGCCCTCGGGCAGGGCGCCGACGAAGCCGTCAACCGGCTGCCCGTCCTTGAAGAGCACGCAGAACGGAATGGAGCGCACGCCGAACATCTGCGAGAGCTGACCGGCGATCTCGGGCTGCTCGTCGGAATTGAGCTTGGTGAGCTTGAAGCGGCCGGCGTAGGCGGTTTCCAACTTCTCGAGTACCGGCCCGAGCGCCTTGCACGGCCCGCACCACGGCGCCCAGATGTCGAGCAGCACCGGCTGCTGCAAGGACGCCTGAACGAGCTCGGCTTCGAAGTTCTGCAGGGAAATGTCGATCATGGAAGGTGATGGCTCAGCTCGGGGCGCCATGCCTGCGCCGCCTACAATGCGTGGTTCTTTCAAGCACCCGGAGCGAGCGTTGAGCAGCGCCCCTGTCGTGGTCGGTGTCGTGATGGGTTCCAGCAGCGACTGGGAAACCCTGCGCACCGCAACCGAGATTCTCGCCGAGTTCGGTATCCCCTTCGAAGCCCGTGTCGTCTCGGCGCACCGCATGCCCGATGACATGTTCGCCTACGCCGAAAGCGCCGCCGGGCGCGGGCTGAAGGCGATCATCGCAGGCGCGGGTGGCGCCGCGCACCTGCCAGGCATGCTCGCGGCCAAGACGACCGTGCCCGTGCTGGGGGTGCCGGTGGCAAGCCGCCACCTGCAAGGCGTCGACTCCCTGCACTCCATCGTGCAAATGCCCAAGGGCATCCCGGTGGCCACCTTCGCCATCGGCACGTCAGGGGCCGCCAATGCCGCGCTGTTCGCGGTGGCCATGCTGGCGAACGAGGACACGTCGCTGCGCCAGCGGCTTGAAGCGTGGCGAGCCCGCCAGACAGAAGTGGCCCGCGCCATGACGGCCGAGCTCAAATGATCGAGCCCGGCGCGACCCTCGGCGTGGTGGGAGGCGGCCAGTTGGGCCGCATGTTCGTGCACGCCGCACAGAGCATGGGCTACGTCACCGCGGTGCTCGACGCGGATCCCAGCAGCCCGGCCGGATTGATCGCACATCATCACCTGCGCGCCGACTATCTCGACAACCCGGCCCTGGCCGAGCTCGCGCAACGCTGCGACGCCGTCACCACCGAGTTCGAGAACGTGCCCGCTGCGTCGTTGCGCGCGCTGTCGCTTCAACGGCTGGTGGCACCGGGCGCTGATGCCGTGGCGGTATGCCAGGACCGGCTCGCGGAGAAGTCGCATTTCGCGGCGTGCGGCGTGGCTTGTGCTCCGCACGCGCCCATCGAATTGGCGGAGCAACTCGCCGCCGTGCCCGATGCGCTGCTGCCCGGCATCCTCAAGACCACGCGCATGGGCTATGACGGCAAGGGCCAGGTGCGGGTGACCACCCGCGAGGAGCTGGGCGCCGCCTGGGAAGCCCTGAAGGGCGCACCTTGCGTGCTGGAGCAGATGCTCCCGCTGGCCTACGAAGTGAGCGTGATCGTGGCGCGCGGCGCCAATGGCCAGCAGGTGCATTTCCCGCTGCAGCAGAACCTGCACCGCGACGGCATCCTCGCCGTCACGCAGGTGCCTTCGCCGGATCTCACGCCTGAAGTACAGCAGCAGGCCATCAAGGCAGCCGAACGCATTGCCGAAGGGTTGCGCTACGTGGGCGTGCTGTGCGTCGAGTTCTTCGTGCTGACCGACGGCCGCGTGCTGGCCAACGAGATGGCGCCGCGCCCGCACAACTCCGGCCACTACAGCATCGACGCCTGCGACGTGTCTCAGTTCGATCTGCAGGTTCGTACGCTAACCGGCATGCCGCTGGTCGCCCCCCGGCTCCACTCGGCCGCCGTCATGCTCAACCTGCTGGGCGACCTCTGGTTCCGCCATGGCGAGCGCGAGACCGAACCGCCATGGAGCGAGCTGCTGAAGCTGCCGGGCATCCACTTGCATCTGTACGGCAAGACGAGCGCTCGTCCAGGGCGGAAGATGGGACACCTCACCGTCACCGCGGAAAGCCCGGCCCGCGCACGCGAGGCGGGGCTGCAGGCAGCCGGACTGCTGGGCCTGGCGCCGTTCTGAGGAGCCGAAGGACGTGGTTCTGGACGGGTCGGATGCCGGCGCCATCGCTCGCGCGGCCGAGGCGCTGGCGGCGGGCGAGCTGGTCGCATTTCCCACCGAGACCGTGTACGGGCTCGGTGCCCGCGCCGATGACGACACCGCTGTAGCGAAGATCTACGCGGCCAAGGGCCGGCCAGCCGACCATCCCCTCATCGTCCACGTGGCCGATACCGAGGCGGCGCGGCAGTTCGCCGCCTATGTGCCGCCGGTCGCCGTGCGGCTGGTCGCCGCGTTCTGGCCGGGCCCGCTGACGATCATCGTGCCGCGTGCCGAGGGCCAGGCGATTGCCGCCGCGGGCGGACACGCGACCATCGGGCTGCGCTGTCCCGCCCACCCCGTGGCGCGTGCGCTGCTGCTGGCGGCGCGAGAAGCCGGCGTGCCGGGCTTGGCGGCTCCGAGCGCCAACCGGTTCGGGCGCATCAGCCCGACGCGCGCCGAACACGTTGCGGCGGAATTCGCCCCTGCGCTCATGGTGCTCGACGGCGGCGCCTGCCCCGTGGGCATCGAATCGAGCATCGTCGATTGCTCCCGCGGCCGGCCGGTGCTGCTGCGTCCCGGCGTGCTGACCCGCGAGCAGATCGAGGCCGCCGCCGGCGAGGCGCTCGCCGAGCGCGACGAGGCCGCGCCCAAGGCCTCAGGGACGCTGGAATCGCATTACGCGCCTCGCGCACCCTTGCGCCTGATGAGCGCCGGGCAGCTGCATGCGGCACTCGACCTGCTCGGCCCTTCCCTACTAAAGCTGGGCGTATATTCGACAACCCTGCCGAAGGGCGCAGGGCCGGGCGTGCGGCATCGTGCGATGCCCGGGCGAGCCGTTGATGCGGCTCACGAGTTGTTTGCAGTGCTGCGCGAGTTCGATGCCGAGGGCGTGCAGCTGATCTGGGTCGAGGAACCACCAGCCACTCCCGATTGGGAAGGCGTGCGTGACCGCCTGCGGCGCGCGGCGGCCTCGTGAACCCTGGAGCCTCTCTTCTTCCTGTGCTGGAGATCAAATAATGTCGTGGGATGACCGTTCGCGTTCAGTCTTGCGCCGCGTGGCCGCGGCGATGACCGGTGCCTTGCTCCTGGCCTCGTGCGGCGGGGGCGACCTGGTGGAGCGTTTCGTGCCAGAGCGGGTGCTGTCGTTCGGTGACGAGAACAGCGTGATCGAAAGCTCGAACGGCATCGGCGTGAAGTACACGATCAACTTCCAGACCGATGCGGCCGCCAGCATCGACTGCACCCAGCTGGCGATCTGGAACCAGATCGTGGCCAGCTCCTATGGCTTGCCCTTCGACAAATGCCCGGGTACGGCAACGTCCACACGGAGCCGCATCCTGGCGGTGCCCAACGCCGGCGTGGCGGGCGTCACCCAGCAGATCGACAACTTCCTGAATCCCTCGACGGGGGAAAAAGACAGCTTCGGCGGACATGACCTGGTCACGGTAATGGCCGGCCTGCACGACATCGTGGATCTGCAGACGCAGATCGGCGTGAACGGTTACACATTCGACAACGCCAAGGCCGATGCCAGTGCAGCAGGCATTGCACTGGCGAGCCAGGTGAACCGCATTGTCGAGGCGGGAGGCAAGGTGCTCATCGCAACCGTGCCACGAGTCGGCTATACGCCCTATGGCCGCGCTGACGCCACTCGCGCCTCCCAGCTGAACGAGCTGACCGACCAGTTCAACGACGCCCTGCGGTTCAACATCATCAATGACGGCCGCCGCATCGGTCTCGTGCTGGCAGACCAGAACATTCGCACGGTCGTCGAGGCGGCGAGCCTGAACGTTTCCGAGGCCGCGTGCACTGCGACGCCGGTGACGAGCTGCACCTCGCAGACCCTGAAGACCGGCGCCACCCCCAGCACCTGGCTCTGGGCCGACGATCTGCACCTCAGCCCGGCGGGCCATTCGAGCATCGGATCGCTCGCTGTGGCGCGCGCTACTGGCAATCCGTTCTGAACGCCCCCAGGGCCAGTGCGCCCGGCCCCCTGCGGGGGACAAGGAAACTTGGGGCGGCCCGGCGTTTCCTAGAGCCCGGCCGCGGGCAGCCAATTTAGGCGGGCTTCCCCGCCTCTCACCTTACGGTCCCGGTGTCACCCATAGTGGGGCCAAAAACGAACGAGCGTTCGCTTTTGCGAACCCAAGCACCAAGGGAGTTCTATGAGACACATCAGATCCTGGGATCTGGCCGCGATCGCGGCGCTGTTCCTGGCCGCTTGCGGTGGTAGCGACCCCGACGTTCCAGGCAGCGGCTCACCCTCGGGCGCGCCCACCACCGCAGGCAGCTTCACCAACGTCGTGAGCTTCGGCGACAGCCTGAGCGACCTGGGCACGTATGCGCCGGCGACCTCGCTGGCGGGCAACGGGAGCCCACCCTATTTCGGCGGGAAGTTCACCACCAACCTCGACACGGGCTCCACGATCTGGGTGGAGAACCTGGCGACGTCCCTGGGCCTGCTCGTCACGCCGGCACAGGTCGGTTTCGCAGGCAGCGCCGTCGACTGCCCTGCGGCCCTAGCCAACGCCGCATTGGCGGACACCTGCACCGGCTATGGGCAAGGTGGCGCACGCGTCACCGATCCCAACGGCATTGGCAAGAGCGGCGGCGCGTTGACCGTGCCGGTGGCGACGCAAATCGCCACCCACCTGCAACGCTTCACGAGCTTCAAGGACAGCGATTTGATTTTGGTCTGGGCCGGCAGCAACGACGTGCTGCTGCAGTTCAGCGCCTTCACGACCACGGCGGCGCAACTCCAGCAGGCCGCCACCGCAGGCGAGATCACGGTCGACCAGATGAACAGCCGACTGTTCGAGGCGCAGACCGCCGCACAGGGCGAAGCGAAGAAGGCCGCACTGGAGTTGGCGACCTACGTGCGCACGCAGATCCTCGCCCACGGCGGCAGGTACGTGGGGGTGATCAACCTGCCCGACATCGGAGACTCGCCGCGCGGCATGTCCCTCCCCGCCTCCGCGCGCAACGTGCTTACCGACCTGTCACGAGTGTTCAACCTGTGGCTCAACGACGGGCTGACTGGGCAGCCGGTGCGCATCATCGACTTCTACGCGCTGTACAAGAAGACCAGCGCAGCGCTGGCGCAGCAGGGCTACAACACGACCACCGCAGCTTGCGATGCCGACAAGATCAGCGCCATCACCAGCGGGCAGATCACCGACGGCTCCTCGCTGTTTTGCAACGCCACGCCAGGTGTTCCATACAACGGACTGCGTGCCGATGCCCAAGTGGATACGTGGCTGTTTGCCGACAGCATCCACCCCACCACCGCAGGCCACCGGGCCATCAGCGACCTGATCCACGACCAGCTGCATGCCTTTGGCTGGCTGTGAAACGACCGCGACGAAGAGGGATCCATGAAGCACACGCTCACATCCGTCGCCGTGGCGGCCGCCACCCTGCTTGGCACCGGAGTGGCCACTGCGCAGAGCCAGCTCATCAAGCTGGGCGTAACGCGCTACACCACCCATTCGCAGACCAACGGCGTGACCGGCATCGGCGTGCCCCCCGGAGCCGATGCCGAAACAGGCGATGCCACCACGGCCATCTTCGTCTACGAGCGACTGGTCAACCCGAACCTCGGCATCGAACTCGTGATGGGCGTGCCACCGCGCATCAAGGCGCGTGCCACGGGTTCGGTGGCCTTCCTTGGCGACGATGTGCTCTCGGCCAAGGTCCTGACACCCACTCTGCTCGCCAACTACCACTTCGGCGCACCCGGCGACACCTGGCGGCCCTATATGGGCGCGGGCATCAACTACACGCGCTTCACGAGCATCCGTTCGCGATTGGCGAGCGACGTGGAGATGAGCGATTCGGTCGGCTGGGCAGTGCAAACCGGCGTGGACTATGCACTGAATAAGCAATGGAGCCTGTTCGCCAGCGTCTCGGCGATCAAGGTGAAGAGCAAGCTCGTCGCCTCCGGCGCGACCGTGCTCCAGACCACCATCGACTTCCGTCCGATCGTCTACAACGCAGGGGTCGGCTACTGGTTCTGACTCGCCGCGGCGGTCAACGCGCCGCGCGTGCCGCCGGCCGGCCGTCACCCGCCGTCCATTGCACGAGCGCCTCCAGCGCAGGGCGCGCGGCGCTCGCAAAGGCATGGTTGATCACCGCCACGAGCACGTAGCGGCGGCCGCTGTCCGACAGCACATAGCCTGCCACGCCGGTCACGTCCCGCAACGACCCGCTCTTGAGATGCGCACGACCGAGATGCGCCTTGGTGCGCAGCATGGTGCCGTCCAGTCCGGTTATCGGCAGCGAACTCATCAGCTCCGGCATGGTGGGATGCGCATAAGCATGCTGAAGCAGCCGCGCGAGCAGCGCGGCGCTGGTACGTGACTGGCGCGACAGGCCTGAACCGTTGTCGATTACCGTGCCGGCCGCGTCCTCGCCGAAGCGCGAGGTGAGCCAGCCCATCACCACCTGGCGCGCCGCCTCGGGCGTGCCTTGCCCGCCCAACGCATATGCCAGCGAGAGGAACAGCTGCTGCGCCATCACGTTGTTGCTGAACTTGTTGATGTCGCGCACGACCTCCGCCAGCGGTGGCGAGAGGAGCGTGAAGGCCGGCGCGGCCGACAGTGGCGCGTGCCCATCGCGCACCTTGCCCGTGAGACGCCCGCCCATCTCGTGCCACAGCCCGGCCAGCAGCCGCATGGGGTAGCTGGCGGGCTCGATGTAGGCCACGGGCCACTGCCGCTCGCCGCAGGTTCCCGCATAGACGCCTGCAAAGCGCAGCCGCGCCGGGTCGGTGAAATCGGCCTTCAGCTGACCGCGCCAGTCCTCGCAGGGCCCGGTCGCAAGCGGCACTGAGGCATCGGGCCGCACGCCCTCCAGCGGCGGATCGACAGCCACCGCCGCGATGCCGCGCGACGGATCAGGCACGAACGTCAGCAGCACCGAGCCGTAGTTGAGCAGCAAGGCATCGGCCTGCACGTTGTAGGGGCGCAGCGGCTCGCCGTCGAAATCGGTGGGGACGCCCGAGGCTGGCCCGAAGGCACTGCGGTCCAGCACGATGTCGCCCCGTATCTCGCGCACGCCCAGCTGCTGCACTCGACGCAGCAGCATCCACACCCGCTCCAGCACGAGTTTGGGATCCCCGCTGCCCTTGATGACGAGGTTGCCCTCCAGCGCCCCGTCCTTGACGACTCCGTCAAGCCAGACGGGCGTGCTCCAGCTCCAGGCCGGGCCAAGAAGATCGAGCGCCACGCTGGTGGTAATGAGTTTCATGATCGAGGCTGGATTCACCGGCCGCGCGGCCTGCCACTCCAGCAGCGGCGAGCGTCGACCCACCTCCTGCACCACCGCCACCATGGCGTCGCGCGGTACTCGAGCGCGCTCCAGCGCCTGGATTACCTCATGCGGCAGCTCGCCTGGCATCGCGATGGACGGCGACGCGAAACACGTCGCGCAGAGCAGCACGAGCGAAACCCATACACATGAGATGGCACGCATCCGAGGAATGATCGCACGCGTCGCCGACACCCCGGACATCGCCGGGCCCTGGCCTAAACTTGCCGAATGACCACCCTGCTGGCCTTCGACACGGCGACCGAGCGCATGAGCATCGCGCTCGCCACCGGGGCCGAGGTACGCGTGCATGAAGCGGCCGGCGGCGCGCAGGCTTCCGCAACATTGATACCTGCCATCCAGGGCCTCCTTTCCGAGGCCGGCCTGAGCCTTCGACAAGTGGACGCCATCGCCTTCGGCCGCGGCCCCGGTGCGTTCACCGGCTTGCGCACCGCCTGCTCCGTCGCTCAGGGGTTGGCATTCGGCGCCGGCAAGCCCGTGCTGCCGCTGGACACGCTGCTCGTCGTGGCCGAAGACGCACGTGCGCAAAGCGACCGATTTCGAGTTTGGGTCACCACGGATGCGCGCATGGATGAGATCTATGCGGCCCACTACGCTTTCGAAGCAGGCCGCTGGACCACCCTCGTCGCGCCGCTGCTCACCACGCCGGAGGTGCTGACCACGCGCTGGCAGGAAGAACAGCCCGAGGCGGTGGCGGGATCGGCGCTCGATGCCTTCGGCGATCGGCTGGTGACCGGGGGTGCCCTGTGCCTGCCGCAAGCCATGCCCCACGCGCATGCACTGGTGCCGCTGGCCCAGGCCTTGTGGGATGCGGGCGGTGCGGTCGATCCGGCCGAGGCACTGCCGCTGTATGTGCGCGACAAGGTGGCCCAGACCACGGCCGAGAGGGAAGCGCTGCGCGCGTCCCGCGCAGCCGCCGCGGAGATCCGACGGTGAGCGCGCTGCTGCACCGCACGCAACGGCTGGAACCCATGACGGTTGGAGAGCTCAACGCCGTGGCGGCGATCGAGGCATCGGCGTATGACTTCCCTTGGACGCGAGGCAACTTCGTCGACTCGCTTGCAGCCGGCTACTTGGCGCGGGTGCTGCGCGAAGCGGAGGGCGAGGTGGTCGGGTACTTCGTCGCCATGAAAGGCGTGGACGAGATGCACCTGCTCAACCTCACGGTGGCACCGGCCTCGCAAGGCCATGGTCATGCCCGGCGCATGCTGGACGAGTTGGTCGGCATGTGCCGCAGCACGAACGCCCGGCAGCTTTGGCTCGAGGTGCGTGAAAGCAATGAGCGCGCCCGTACCCTGTACACGCGCTATGGATTCCGCCACATCGGCATACGCCGCGGCTACTACCCCGCACGCCACGGCCGCCGCGAAGACGCGGACGTGATGAGCCTGGACGTCCCCGATGGAGGCCCCCGTGCGCTGGACTGACCGCCAGGCCGCCATGCTGGAGGAAATGGGCATCCAGCTCTGGTCGCCCCCCGCCGGTCCCGACGAGCCCGCCGCCGATGTATCGCCCGCCGCGAAGTCCGAGGCTGCTTCCGCCACGGCCGCCCCCGGACGGGCTCATTCCCCCGCTCGCCCTGCCGTCCAGGCCAAACGCCTCCCGGAGCTTGCACCCCACCCCAGTGCCCCACTCACGCTACGCAACCGGCCGGCTGGCATCGAGGCCATGGACTGGGAGGCTCTGCGCGAGGCCGTCGCCGCATGCACCGCCTGCAAGCTGTGCAACGGGCGCACGCAGACGGTCTTCGGCGTAGGCCATCCCCGCGCGCACTGGATGATCGTGGGCGAAGCCCCCGGCGAGCAGGAAGACCTGCAGGGCGAGCCCTTCGTGGGCAAGTCGGGCCAGTTGCTGGACAACATGCTGCGCGCGCTGGGCCTGGGCCGCCGTGCGGACGTACCCGGCGCCGCCCGCGACACCGTCAGCGATCCGGCGCGGCAGGTCTACATTGCCAACACGCTCAAGTGCCGGCCCCCCGGCAACCGCAATCCCGAGCCGGATGAACTCGCGCAGTGCGAGCCTTTCCTCGTCCGGCAGATCCAGTTGGTGCAGCCGCGCATCATCCTCGCCATGGGAAGGTTCGCCGTCCAGAGCCTGCTACGCACCAGCGAGCCGATCGGACGACTGCGCGGTCGGGTGCACCACTATCAGGGCGTGCCGCTCATCGTCACGTATCACCCGGCCTATCTCCTGCGAAACCTCGAGGACAAGGCCCGAGCCTGGGACGATCTTTGCCTGGCTGCCGAAACAGCAGCCACCGCTGCATAGCCGCGCGTCCCGCCTACTTCCCGCATTTCACGGGACACGCGGTGCGCAAGGCGTTCAACCGCCTCATGTAAGTCACGCTGAGGCATCAGCGCGCGCCCGAAATTCGGATGGGCCCCTTCCGGCACGCGTCGCGCACATCGGCCCCGCAGGTCATGGGCTGAAGATCCTTGCTCATGCAAACCCGCACTTCAGACAGTTCCGGCCCCGAGCACACCACCGCGATGCTGCGCCGTGTCAAGCCCGGATTGTGGTCGCGGATGGCGCGCGACACCTCCTCCGCGGTGGTTTGCCAAGTGCGTGATCCGGGTTCGAGCTGCGGCGGCATTCGAATCGCGTTGCGCGCCGCATCGGCAGCGCGGAAGTACTGCTGGGGGTCCATCCCGCTGCAGCTGCCGTGCTTGCGCCATTGGTGAACGACCAGCTTCTCGCTGGGAAAGTACCGCGCCCCCAGCGCCTTGGCGTCAGGCGTGAGCGGCACGCGGGGCGGGCAGGCAGCTGGATAGCCACCTGCAGCGTACTGAGGCCACAGCCCGTGCAGCACGAAGCCATAGCGCCTGCCGCTGCATTGCTGGCGCTCCTCGGGATGCCGCTCGCAGTAAACCGGCGACCACGACAGCGCGAGGATGTAGTAGTCGAACTCCCCGGGCGCGGCCGGGACACCCGAAGAGCGCGGCCGGGCCAGCGCAACGCAGGCATCGAGCCCCAGCAGTACAACGAGGATCAGGGTGCGGATCAAAGCCACGGCAAGGTGCGAAAGTCGAGGTGGCCGCACTGTAGCGGTGTGCGAGGGTCCCTCGCAGGACTCGACGTCTTTCGGGCATCCCAGACCCATGGAGCTGCTCGGCAGCGCCCGCAGACCGACACGACACGGTGGCGCTGGAGGCCACTGCGGTGTAGTGGATCGCGCTGTCCGAGGTACTCGAACGGCGCCGCTGCTTGACGGTTTGGCTGGTTGACGCGCTACAAATGAACTACGAGCCGGGCGCATGAGCGATCTGCAGGACTGCCAAGGTACCGCCTGGGCCCGCTGCGCACGGCGTTTCGCATCGTCGAAGCCACCACCAAGATCGAAGCCCTGCTGGCTCCGGTGTCACGCGCTCAAGCTCGCCGCCATGAGCCTGCCGCGCAATGGTCGGCGCCGGGGCGTTCTACCGACGCGTGTGCGCTCCGTATGGACGAGCATTGAGCCAATACAGCCGTTGCCCACAAACTCGCACGAATGATCTACTTCATGCTCACCGGCGGCCAAGACCACGTCGACCAAGGTCAGCAGCTATAAGAAGAGCAGCAGCGCCAACGCTCCATCGCTGCCCTGCGGCATCGCGCCGCCGACTTCGGCTTCGCCATCACTCCCAACTCCGCGCCGGCTCAACTGGTGGTGATTCGTTTCTTGAGAGCATCCCAGGCCGTGGTCGGGCCCGCCACCGGCCTGGGATGCTCTCAAGGAACGCGGGGCCTGAAGCAAAGCGGCAGGCTTGGGCCGGTCAGAACACACCAAGTTTGTCGGCCGAGGCGAACACCGTCCGCGTGAGCTGCGTCAACTGACCCGGCACATCTTGCGACGGCGGCGAGCTTGCCTTGGCGCTCCAAAGCAGCCTGCCGCTGGACACCTCGGCAAGGCGCGCGCTGATCGAATAGCCGGTGGTGATCTGCCCCCCGCCGATCGGAGCGGACACACCCACACCCCCGCCAACTCGGCTGCCGATGCTGAATCCACCGATACCGACCGACAACCCGGGGCTGAGGTGGCTGCCGTAAGGCAGGAACTGCTGGACGAGCACCGCACGGGCACCCGCAGCCCGAGCCGCCTCCACATGGCGCTCGTCGCCCCGTGCTCCGGGTACAGAGGCATCGGAGGACTCGCCGACGAGCGGAGTAGCGCCTCGCGAGACGAGTTCCGCCGATGCGCGCTCCTGGCACATCTCGCGTATCACCGCCTCGCGCGCTTCGCAGACGACGAGCACGCGCGCCCCTCGCAAGCCGGCGCCGCCGCGTTCCGGATCTGACCACTCGGCATCGAGCCTGGTCGATGCACAACCTGCGAGCAACCACACCGCGACTCCCACGGCCGCACAGCGGCCTCGGCCCCATGAACTGGCGGTGATGGCAGCCATTCGTCCAAACTCCTGTTGCAGACCCAAGACGTCACCAAGACGCACCGTCAATGCGTCTCAGCATAAGGCTTCGCAACTGGCCCTGACCGCATCCAGGATGCGCCGTGACCACGAAGGGCCAGGCGCGCGGCACGGCGCGTAGGCTGCGTGCTCTGCCGTGCCGCGTGAAAAAGTGGCGCCCAGGCCGCCCTCGTCACATCAAGCGGCCTCATGCGAGGTCGACACCGTCGATGTCGTCGATCTTGGAGCCGTTCATGAACTCCTCGCATCCTTCCGCCTGCGTCACCGATGCCGCAAGCCTGCGGCGGCAATTGATGGCACCGGACCCCATGCAGCGCGCCATCGGCTTGTACGCCCTGGAAGTGGAAGTCAGCCGCTGCTCGGGCGGCGCGCATGCCGCCCTGAGTCAGGAGGCCGCCCGCTTCGCCGCGCGGGGGATCCCCTACTACGCGCTGCACGACCGCCATTTTCAGCACTGGGTCGGCCGGGCCGTCTCGTACTGGGAGCGGCTGCACGACTCTGGCGCTCGCTAAGACCACCTGAAGGGCGGCGTTTTCGCCGTTCCCAAAAGCAGACGCGGTGCCAACCCTCTTGGATTGACACCGCGATCTGGATGACAGCGCATTTTGGTGCGACCCCGCGAACATTCCCTGAGCATCGCGGGCCGGTGGTCCGGACCTCGCATGAACGGCGCGCGGGAGGGGGTCTCTCCTCGTTATCGTTGCAGCGCCGCGACACGTATTGAACCAGCAGGCGGCAGCTGCCGCTACTGCAAACTCTTACAGGTTGCGACGCCACACCCTCTTTAGTGCTCTGCGAGCGCCACGTCAGGCACTCAAGGCCGGCGGCAGGATGACGAAAAGCCCTGTAAATCGCCATGAACGCATCATCCGTTGCCCTGTCTGGCTTGCACGTCGCCGAGCTTCGCCTCTCAACATCCGCCCATAACATCGCCAACGCCCTTACCCCAGGCTACCGGCGACACCTTGTCCTGCAGGAAGAAGAAGCAGCCACAGGCGTAAAGGCCGTCCCGACCCGCATGCCGCAGGAGGGCGAGAACCTGGCGGACGATCTCTTGGACCAGAAAGCGGCCGCCTATCACTTAGTGGCCAACCTGCGGGTAATCGAGAACCACGACTGCATGCTGGGCGTGCTGCTCGACGCCACAGCTTAAACGGCAAGCCCGGAGCGCGCGGTCAAGCAGCCAGCCGAGACCGGGGCAGCGAGGCCAACAACGCCTCTGCCGCAGCCACTTCGTCCGGCGTCATCTCCCGCCAGTCACCTTCTCGCTCGCGTACCTGAGCGACATCGACTTCGGGCGCGTAGTCGATCTCCTCGAGTGCATCTGCACGGCGGGCGCCCGGCAGCCGGGGGGTTTCCAACAGGATAAGCGTGTCGTCACCGTTCCTTGCGGCGCCTCGACGGCCATCCCAATACAGCCGGAGTCGATAGAGGGCGATGCTCATGGTTGTCTCTGTCTGACATCGTCTCGGCAAGCAGCGTGCCTACGCCTGCATGCCCCACGTACACAGGCTATGCCTGCGGACACGGTGGCGCCAACCTCCAGGTGGGGGGGCGGCATGACTACGAGCTAGGGATAAGAACCACGATCCGCATTGAGGCATGGCATGGGCGATGCAGGCCTCGCACCCGCGAGCCGCCACCGTTGTCCATTCATGAGGGTTTTGCTCAATACTGCGCAGTTCGTGAGGCACACCCACAGAGGCACGCCATGTCCGCCAGCAAAATCCTCATCGCCCAGGGCGGCGGCCCCACGGCAGTCATCAACCAGTCTCTCGTGGGCGCCATCCTCGCCGCGCGCGGCTTCCGGCATGTCGACTTCGTCTACGGCGCACGCCACGGCGTGCGCGGCATCGTGAACGAGGACATGGTCGACCTGACCCAGGAAACGCACGAAAACCTCGAGCGCGTGGCCGTCACGCCGGCGTCGGCGCTGGGCTCCACGCGGGACAAGCCCGACGCGAAGTACTGCCAGGAGATCTTCAAAGTGCTGCGCGCCCATGAGATAAGCCAGTTCTTCTACATCGGCGGCAACGACTCCTCGGACACCGTGCGCATCGTCCGCGACGAGGCACAGCGGGCCGGCTATCCGCTGCGTTGCATGCACATCCCTAAGACCATCGACAACGATCTCATGGGCAACGACCACACCCCTGGGTTCCCCTCGGCCGCACGCTTCGTGGTGCAGGCCTTTGCGGGCGCAAATCTCGACAACGCGGCCTTGCCCGGGGTGTACGTGGGTGTCGTGATGGGGCGCCACGCGGGTTTCCTGACTGCCGCATCGGCGCTGGCGCGCACTTGGCCCGACGACGGACCTCACCTGATCTACCTACCGGAGCGGACTTTCTTGATAGAGCAGTTTTTGGCCGACGTGAAGGCGGTGTACGACCGGCTGGGTCGATGCATCGTGGCGGTCTCGGAAGGGATTCACGATGCGGCCGGCACACCCATCGCGACGCAACTGGCCAAGAGCGTGGAACGCGATGCGCACGGCAACGTCCAGCTGTCGGGCACCGGCGCCCTGGCTGACCTGCTGTGCGACGAGATCCGGGACAAGCTCAAGATCAAACGGGTGCGTGGCGACACGTTCGGCTACCTCCAGCGCTCGTTTCTCGGCTGCGTCTCCGATGTGGACGCGAGGGAGGCCCGCGAGGCTGGCCAGCGCGCCGTTCAGTTCGCCATGCTGGGCGAGCAGGACGGCTCCGTCGCCATCCGGCGCACCGGCGACTACGAAGCCAGCTTCGTACTGCAACCCCTCGAAGCCGTGGCAGCGCGCACCCGCACCATGGACGACAAACTGATCGCCCCTCGCGGCAACGACATCACCGACGCCTTCCGCCACTACCTACAGCCACTGCTGGGCGGGGGCCTGCCAGAGGTCGCGCGATTGCGCGCGCCGCAAGTCGGCAAGGCACCCGCGGAACTCTGACGAGTCTGCGCCAGGCTTTCAGGTCACCGCGGCCGGCACCTTTGTGCGCGCGGTATCCACGGCCCAAGCGCCCGGCCCAGCGGCGGCCAAGTAGAGGAACACGAAACAGAACAGCACGGCGGATTCACCTCCGTTGAGCAACGGCAGATGCGGCGTGCCGCGCGATGCGTGCCCGATGAAGTAGGCGAAAGCCATCTCGCCCGAGAGCACGAACGCCACTGGTCGCGAGAGCAGGCCTATGAGGAGCAGCACGCCCCCGACCAACTCCAGCACGCCAGCCAGCCCGGTGAGCGAGAACAACGCAAGGTTGTCGAACATCTCGACATGCGGCGCGCCGAGCAACTTGGCGGTGCCATGGAGCAGGAACAGGTAGGCGCTCACGATACGCAGCAAAGCCAGCAGCTGCGGCGCCCACGACGACGGTAAGGGCAGGTTCACATTCACGTCGGCCATCTCCGTGCAGTGGAACCGTCACTATGGGAAACGCGACCGGGCGACGTCAAACGCGGCGCTCGGTCGCCCTCAGTACAGCGAGGGTTCTCCCGCAGGCCGTGTCTTGAATCGCTTGTGCACCCAAAGGTACTGCGCCGGATTGCTGATGATCTCGGACTCGATCCAACGGTTCATGGCCATCGTGTCGGCGAGCGGGTCCGCGGTGGGGAAGTTTGTCCACGGATCGAGAAAGCGCACGCGGTAACCCCGGCCACCGGGCAGCGTTTCAGCGACCACCGGCTGAACCACCATATCGAGGGCGCGCGCCATGCGCGAAGGTGCGAGCAGCGTGGCCGCGGACACCCCGAAGAACGGCACGAAAGCAGCGTCACGCTCGCCGAAATCCATGTCGGGCAGGTTGAAGAAGGCCCAGCCCTTGCGAATGGCGCGAACAAGCGGTTTGGCGGAGTCGCTGCGCGGGAAGATCTCGCCTTGGTTGAAGCGCAGGCGCCCGCGGCGGATGGCGGCGTCCATCACGGCGTCGCTCTGCTCCTGATAGATGGAGGCGACGTGCCTCTTCTGGAACAGCTGAGTGGCGACCCCGGCCACATCCAGCGCCATGAAGTGCGGCACCAGCCACATCACCGGCCGCTCGCTACGCTGGGCCAGTGCGACGTCTCCTTCCACCCGGATGAGTCGCCTGAGCCGGCTTGGCGAGGCATACCAAAGCAGGGAGCGTTCGACCAGGGTCCGGCCCAGCCACTCGAAATGCTCACGTACCAGCGCGCACCGCCGGTCGGGACTCATGTCCGGAAAGCACAGCTCGATGTTGCGAGTGGCGATGCCGCGTCGCGAAGTCGCCACCCGGTAGAGCAGGCGACCGAGTCCGCGCCCCAAGGGAGCCAGTAATGGCAGCGGAAGCCAGTGCAACAGCCAGAAGAGGGCAAGCAGAAGACGGGCGCCCAACGGTCAGTCCTTGTCTTGGGCCACCTCGCCCGCAGTCGCTGGCAAGCCGGCGCGGCGCGGCGCCTTGTAGCGGTCATAGCCCCACAGGTACTGCTGTGGATGCTGCAGGATGAGCCTCTCCATGGCCCGATTGATGGCCGCGGCGGATTCTGCCTGAGCCTCGTGCGAGGCCGGCAATGGTTCGTCGAACGCCGAGAAGCGCACGACATAGCCACGGCCGCGGGGCAGTCGTTCGCCCCAGGCCAGCAGCAAGGCGGCCCCGGTCTGCTGCACGAGCCTCGCGGCCAAGGTCATGGTGTAGGCGGGCTTGCCGAAAAAGGGCGCCCAGACCCCCATGTCTTCAGGCGGCACCTGGTCCGGCAACAGGCCTACCGCTTCGCCACGGCGCAGCGCGCGGATCATCTGCCTCACGCCGCCCAGCGTGGCCGGCGCAGTGGCGAGGCCGGGCCGGGCACGGGCCGTATCCACCAGCTCGCGCAGCCAGGGCTTGCGCGCCGGGCGGTACAGCACGGTGATGGGATGGCCGTTGCCGTACCGCTCCGCGTAGGCCTGCGCCGTGACCTCGAAGCAGCCCATATGCGGTGTTAGGAACACCATGCCGCGGCCGCGCTGCCGCGCCTGCTCGATGACGTCGGTGCCTTCCATGCACACGAGCGGCAGGATGGGTTGCGTGGCCGGCCGCATCCAAAGCCGGGGCAGTTCCGCCACCAGCCGACCGGCTTCGGCGATTGCTTTTCGCGCGCACCGACGTGGAACACCAGCCTGCGCCGCATTGGCGTCGAACCGCATTCGATAGGTGGAAGAAAGCAGGTAACTGAGCCAACCGAGCCCCCCCCCAATTGCATGAAGAAGCCACAAAGGCCAGCGCGACAGCCAGCGAAAGAGCGTGACCATGTTCCTATAATCCAGGCATCGCCGAGTTATTGAACTACTTGCGGGGCGATGCAGGGGCCGCAGTCCACGGCCGCTGCCGGACGATGAGTCCAAGAAATTCTGCTAAAGCGTTCGCCAGCTCCTAACCCCCTCAAGCCGGCAACGCAAAGTGCAACCCGGTGGGAGTTTACGAGTGACGAACGACTTTCTTTTCACATCCGAGTCCGTATCCGAGGGCCATCCCGACAAGGTGGCCGATCAGATCTCCGACGCGATCCTCGACGCCATCTTCACCCAGGATCCGCGCTCGCGCGTGGCAGCCGAGACACTGTGCAATACCGGCCTTGTGGTGCTGGCGGGTGAGATCACGACCAACGCGCACGTCGATTACATCCAGGTCGCGCGCGACACCATCAAGCGCATCGGCTACGACAACACCGAGTACGGCATTGATCACAAGGGCTGCGCCGTGCTCGTCGCCTACGACAAGCAAAGCAACGACATCGCGCAGGGCGTTGACCACGCGAGCGACGACCATCTGAACACCGGTGCGGGTGACCAGGGCTTGATGTTCGGCTATGCCTGTGACGAAACGCCCGAGCTGATGCCCGCGCCCATCTACTACGCGCATCGGCTGGTGGAACGCCAGGCCCAGCTGCGCAAGGATGGCCGTCTGCCCTTCCTGCGTCCTGACGCGAAGAGCCAGGTCACGATGCGCTACGTGGACGGCAAGCCGCACAGCATCGACACGGTCGTGCTGTCCAGCCAGCACAGCCCCGAGATGAGCGACGGCAAGAAGATGAAGCCGGCCTTCACCGAGGCGGTGATCGAGGAGATCATCAAGCCGGTGCTGCCCAAGGAGTGGTTGAAGGACACCAAGTTCCTCATCAACCCGACCGGCCGCTTCGTCGTCGGGGGTCCGCAGGGCGACTGCGGACTCACGGGCCGCAAGATCATCGTCGACACTTATGGTGGTGCGTGCCCGCACGGTGGTGGCGCGTTCTCTGGCAAGGACCCGACGAAGGTCGACCGCTCCGCCGCCTATGCCGCGCGCTACGTGGCGAAGAACATCGTCGCGGCCGGCTTGGCGCGGCAGTGTCAGATCCAGGTGGCCTACGCCATTGGTGTCGCACGCCCGATGAACGTGACGGTCTACACCGAAGGCACCGGTGTGATTTCGGACGACAAGATCGCGGCACTGGTCAACGAGCATTTCGACTTGCGGCCCAAGGGCATCATCCAGATGCTGGACTTGCTTCGACCCATCTACCAGAAGACCGCCGCGTACGGGCACTTCGGTCGCGACGAGCCGGAGTTCACCTGGGAGCGCACCGACAAGGCCAAGGCCTTGCGAGCCGCTGCAGGGCTGTAATCACATCGGGAGGGGGCCGGCGCCCCCCTCCCGCCTTCGACGCTTCAGCGCGCCTGGTTCCCGAAGGCGCCGTCAGCCGTTGAGGGACTTGCCGGATTACCTCTTCCTCCGCAAGCGACCCCGCTACAATTTCACCCGTCCGAGGAGCGTTGCAAGGCACGCCAGTGCCCCAGGCTCGGAACCCTCCTGCAACCGCGCTCACCCGCTTGATGTGTTCGTGGGTGAGTCCTCCATTTCCCCCACCGGCACACATCCGCGGGATCCTCATCGTTAGGAGCCTGACATGAATGCTGCCGTCCTGAAACCCGCCCATGACCATGCCGTGGCCGACCTGTCGCTCGCCGACTGGGGCCGCAAGGAAATCCGCGTTGCCGAAACCGAGATGCCTGGCCTCATGGCGATTCGCGCCGAGTTCGCGCAGAGCCAGCCACTGAAGGGCGCGCGCATCACGGGTTCGTTGCACATGACCATCCAGACGGCCGTGCTGATCGAGACGCTGAAGGCTCTGGGCGCCGACGTTCGCTGGGCCTCGTGCAACATCTTCTCCACGCAGGACCACGCGGCCGCGGCAATCGCCGCGACAGGCACCCCGGTGTTTGCCATCAAGGGCGAGACTCTGGCCGACTACTGGGACTACACGCACCGCATCTTCGAGTTCGGCCTGAAAGGCAGCGAAGCCGAAGGCCCGAACATGATCCTCGACGACGGCGGCGACGCCACGCTGCTCATGCACCTGGGCAAGCGCGCCGAGAAGGATGCCACCGTGCTCGCCGATGCGAAGAGCGAGGAGGAGCGCTGCCTGTACGCCGCCATCAAGGCCAAGCTGGCCGAGGATCCCACGTGGTACAGCCGCAAGTCGGCACAGATCATTGGAGTGACTGAGGAAACGACGACCGGCGTGCATCGGCTCAACGAGATGAGCGCCAAGGGCACGCTGCTGTTCCGCGCCATCAACGTGAACGACAGCGTCACCAAGAGCAAGTTCGACAACCTTTACGGCTGCCGCGAATCGCTGGTGGATGGCATCAAGCGCGCCACCGATGTCATGGTAGCGGGCAAAGTGGCCCTGGTGTGCGGCTACGGCGACGTGGGCAAGGGCTCGGCGCAGGCCTTGCGCGCGCTCTCGGCACAGGTATGGGTGACCGAAATCGACCCGATCAATGCGCTGCAGGCCGCGATGGAAGGCTATCGCGTGGTCACCATGGAGTACGCCGCCGACAAGGCCGATATCTTCGTCACCGCCACGGGCAACAAGGACGTGATCACGCACGACCACATGTCGCGCATGAAGGACCAGGCCATCGTCTGCAACATAGGGCACTTCGACAACGAGATCGACGTTGCCTCCTTGGAGCAGTACCGCTGGGAGGAGATCAAGCCGCAGGTCGACCACGTAATCTTCCCCGACGGCAAACGCATCATCCTGCTGGCCAAGGGGAGGCTTGTGAACCTGGGATGCGCCACCGGCCATCCGAGCTACGTGATGTCGTCGAGCTTCGCCAACCAGACGATTGCGCAGATCGAGCTCTACACCAAGCCCGAGGCTTACCAGCCGGGCAAGGTGTACGTGCTGCCCAAGCATCTCGACGAGAAGGTCGCGCGGCTGCAGCTGTCCAAGCTCGGCGCCCAGCTCACCGAACTGACGGAGGCACAGGCGGCGTACATCGGGGTCGACAAGCGCGGTCCGTACAAGCCCGACACGTATCGCTACTGAACGAGACGAGGCCGGGATATCGTTCACCGGCTCAAGGGACCTTCTCGTGACCCGCGCCGACGATCTGCTGGTGCAACAAGGGCTGGCCCCGACGCGCTCGGCCGCGCAGCGCCTGATCCGGCGCGGCGCGGTGCGCTGGCTGTCCCCCAGCGGATGGGCCGCACCAGCGAAAGCGGGCGATGACCTGCCGCCCGGCTGCCGCATGGAGGTGGCAGATGACGCCGAGCTGCGTTACGTGTCGCGCGGTGGGCTCAAGCTCGAGGCCGCACTGGATCACACCGGCCTGGCGGTGCTGGGCATGACCTGCCTGGACGTCGGTCAGAGCACGGGCGGCTTCACCGATGTGCTGCTGCAGCGCGGCGCAACGCGGGTGGTCGGCATCGACGTGGGACATGGGCAGTTGCACATGAAGCTGCGCACCGACCGACGTGTGCAGGCCTTGGAGGGCATTAATGCCCGGCACCTACGCACGGACCAACTCGGCGAGGCCTTTCCAGCGGGCGGCTTCGACCTCATCGTGGGCGACCTGTCGTTCATCTCTCTGACGCTGGTGCTGCCGGCGCTGGCGCCGCTCCTCGGACCTCACGGTGAGCTGCTCATGCTGGTCAAGCCGCAGTTCGAGCTGCAGCCGGCTGACATCGGCAAGGGCGGACTGGTGAAGGACGCCGCGGCCTACGGGAGAGTCGAGGCGCGTCTGCGCGAAGCGTGTGCGCAGGCACGCTTGGCAGTGCTTGACTACTTCACCAGCGCCGTTGCGGGCGGCGACGGCAATCGCGAATACTTCGTCCGGGCCCGGCCCGGCGCACACATGGACAGGGAGGCGACATGACCGCCAGAAACAACGTTCCCATCAGCTTCGAGTTCTTCCCACCCAACACACCGGTGGGTGACGAGAAGCTCCAGACCGTGGTGCAGGAACTGGGCGAGCTCAAACCCGAGTTCTTTAGCGTGACCTATGGCGCGGGCGGCTCCACGCGGGAGAAGACGTTGCACACGGTGATGGCGATCGCCCAAGCCGGATACGAGGCGGCGCCCCACCTTTCCTGCGTAGGCTCCACACGGGAGGGTCTTGCGGAAATCCTTGGCACGTACCGTGAGCAGGACATCCGCCGCATCGTGGCCCTGCGCGGCGACCTGCCCAGCGGCACCGCGACGGCGGGCGAGTTCCGCTACGCCACCGAGCTGGTGCGCTTCATTCGGGAGACGCAAGGGCCAGACTGGCACATCGAGGTCGCGGCCTACCCCGAATACCACCCCCAGGAACGCTACGCGAAGCGTGACCTGCAGCACTACGCGGAGAAGGTGAAGGCCGGCGCCGACTCGGCGATCACGCAGTTCTTCTTCAACCCCGACTGCTATTTCCATTTCGTGGAGGAAACGCGCAAGCTGGGCGCCGAGGTGCCAGTGGTGCCGGGCATCATGCCCTTCCACAACTACGGCCGGATCGCGCAATTCGCCGCACGCGACGGCATCGAGATCCCCCGCTGGGTCGCGCTGAAGATGGAAGGTTTCATGGACGACGCCGCCTCCATCCGCGCCTTCGGCCTGGACGTGGTGACGCGGCTGTGCGAGCGCCTCATCGAAGGCGGCGCGCCCGGCCTGCACTTCTACACGATGAACCAGTCGGCGCTGACCGTGGAGTTGTGCCAGCGGCTGGGGCTGGGCGCCAGTACCCGGTGAGGCTTACGCCTCCCACACGACACCGTCGTCGGTGAGCAAGGCGTCGAGCACCACTTCGCCGGGCTGTGGGCGCAGCAGCGGCAGGAAGCCATTGGAGTAGCACAGGCCCACGGTGAACGGCTTCGGCACGAGGCTGCTGACAGTGCGGTCGTAGAACCCGCCGCCATAGCCCAGGCGAACGCCCTCGGGGCCATAGCCCACGCAGGGCAGCAGCAGCATCTGCGGCTGGAACAGCGGAGTGTCCTTGGGCTTGGGGATGTCATGCGCATCCAGTTCCATGGGGCAGCCGGGATACCACACGTGAAAGCGCAAGGAGCCGGTCAAGCGGTTCTGCACCGGCAACCCGATGCGGCGGCGCTCGTCGGCCTCCGACCAGCGGTACAGCGAGGGCAGCGGATCGAACTCGCCCTTGATGGGCCAGTAGCCGCCGATGGTGGTTTCATTGCGACCCACGAGCCACACACGCAGCACGCTTTGCAATTGCACCGCGCGTTCGAGCCGGTCGGGCAGGGCTTCCCGTGCCGCCACCAGCTTTTTGCGTTGGGCCTCTCGTTCGTCGTCCTGAGATGTCGCCATGGGAGCGCCGGTTGCTGCAGAAGCAGCGATTGTGCAAGATGCCCCATGGCCCATGACGAACTCGCCCACCACTGCCTGGAATTGCTGCAGCCCCTGGGCCAGACGCGTGCACGCCGCATGTTTGGAGGCCACGGCCTCTATGTCGATGACCTCTTCATCGCCATCATTGCTTATGACCGGCTGTACCTGAAGGCAGACACGCAGACGAGAGCCGCCTTTGCGGCTGCCGGCGGCGAGCCCTTCGCGTACGACGCAGGCGGCCGCAAGGTCACCCTCGCCTACTGGACCGTACCGGCGGATGCCATGGAATCGCCTGCGCTCATGCAACCCTGGGCCCGCCTCGCCATGGAGGCGGCGCTACGCGCGAGGGCGGACAAGCCTGTCGCAGCCCGCCGGAGAACCGCTGCGGCCAAGTCGGCCGCCACAGCGACGCCACGCAACCCCAGCGCCACGCCTGCCCGCGGCAAGACGGCAAAGGCGAGGCGCTGAGGCGCCGGCCGCCACGAGATGGCGGCACGTTCGTCATTGCGCCACGCCTCGACAACCGCCGCATCCCCTGGTGAGAGCGCGAGGCGCTGACCGGCGGCGAGGATGTGGTCGTCCAGGTCGCCACGGCGCGTGATCCACACTCGGCCGATCTTGACCGTGATTTCGCCCGCCCCTGCGTCGATGCGCACGGGCTCGCCCCAGCGCAGCACCTCGGAGCGTGGAGGGAAGCCGTAGACTTGCGTGTTCATCATCAATCTCCAGGGATCGCCGGGGTGTGCGTGGTACCCCGCACGTGCCTCTATTCTTGGTCTCGGGGCGCGGTCGTTCCAATGAATTCGGGCCCGCCCATCGATGCGCAGTACACATGAATCAGCCGCGTCAGCGCCCCCTCTCGCTCGCATGCCTTCGTGCGTTCGAAGCGGTGGCGCGGCGGTTGAGTTTCAGTGCGGCGGCGGAGGATCTGCACCTCACGCAATCGGCCGTCAGCCGGCAGATCAAGGCACTGGAGGAGGAGCTTGGTGCGCCCCTGTTCACGCGGGGCACGCGGCATGTGGATCTCACGGGCAGCGGGGCCGAGCTGATGCGGGTGGTAAGCCCGTGGCTCGACCGGCTGGATGCCGGTGTGCGCCACATCCGCCAGTCGCTCGGCCGGCGCGCCGTGCAGCTCAATACATTCCCATCGTTCGCCTCGCTGTGGCTGCTGCCGCAAATGGAAGCGCTGCAGCGCGACAACCCCGACCTCGATATCCGGGTGTCGGCCACCGAGCGGCTCATCGAACTCGATGACCCCGACTTCGACATCGTGCTGCGCTACTGCAGCCCCCACGCGGCCCCGGCCGGCGCGCACCGGATGTTCGGCGAGGTGCTGACGCCGGTGATCGGCGCCCGTCTGGCCGACCGCATCCGCGCGGGCGACGCGCCGCCGTTGGCGCGGCCGGAGGACTTGGCGCAGCACACCCTGGCCGAAGAGGACGACCATCGACCCAGCGCGCAATACCTCAGCTGGCGCCACTGGCTGGAGGCACAGGGACTGCGCCGGCTGCAGCCACGGCGCTGGCTCTACCTCAATTACACCTACCAGCAGGTGCAAGCGGCGCTCGCCGGCCAGGGAGTCGCGCTGGCGCGCATGGCGCTGGTGGCCGAGCCCCTGGCGCGCGGCGACCTGATCGAACCCTTCGGACCCGCCGGGCGCGTCGGCAGCCCTTACGCCTACTGGCTCATCACGACGAACACAGGTCGCTCACGCGAGGAGGTGATGCAGTTTCGTCAGTGGCTCGAAACCCGAGCACAGGGCACGCGGGAGGCCATTGGGGACGATGGTGCATCGGAATCGGCCTAGCCGCCGACGACGCCGCGCTCGCTCACGACCACCATCAAGGGCTGGTCGTGCGGTTCGACGGCCAACTCGTCACGAGTCAGTTCAGTGACCGACCAGGCGACGCCCACGGCCGTGACGTGTGGATGGGCGGCCAGCCAGCGGTCGTAGTAACCGCCGCCATAGCCGAGCCGGTAACCATCGGCGGTGTAGCCCAGGCAGGGCACGAGGATCACATCCGGGAGCACCGGTGGGCCGTCGGCGCAGGCGATGCCGAGCTCGTCACGGGCCCTCAGCTCTAGACGATCCCACGTGCGGTATTGCAGTTCGCGGGGCGATTTCCGCGCGCAAGGCAGTGCGAAACCCACGCCCGCAAGGAGCGTGTCGCCAGCACACGCGAGTGCTGCGTTAAATTCAGACCGAAGCGGCCAGTACAGACCGAGTCGTTCGGGCTGCAACGCACTTAGCACCTCGCTCAGATTCCGCGACATCGCCGCGTGGGCCTCGGCCCCTGACGTGGCGACGTAGCCGTCACGCACCTGGTGCATGCGCTCGCGCAACGCACGGCGAGCCGGCACGGAGAGTTGCGAAGGAGCGACCGACACTGTTCAGGAAGGCATCGCAGTTGAGAACCTGCACTTCAGTATATGGGGGCCTGGGCGGCCGCTTCCTTGGATCCGCGCTGCTGGTCGGTGCACTGATGGCGCCGAGCTGGACCGCGCTGGCCCAGCCTCAAGCAGAAGCAGAAGCGACTTCGCCACTGGAGCTCGATGCGGCGCCGACCGAGGCGGCGTCAGGCGAGACTTCAGCGGATCCCGAGGCACCCTCGCCCGCAGACGCCGCGGCCTCGTCGCCCGGCACATCGACACCCTCCGATGGCGTACCTCAGCGCGAGCCCCCCGCCCTCGCCAGCCCGCTGCCACCGCTGCCGGCGCTCATCCAGCCTCAGGCCGGGTCGGAGGCCATCGTGGACGCGCGTGAGGCCATGCGGCGCAAGGACCGCCAGCGGCTGGCCGGTGCGCGCGCGGCCGCCATGGCGAGCGGGCATCCCTTGGCCATGTGGACCGACTACTGGGAGCTCTCCAGCCGGCTGACCGAAGCGACACAGGCGGAGGTGGACGCCTTCTACGCACGCTGGAGCGACACCTACGTCGAGGACCGGCTGCGCAACGACTGGCTGCTTGAACTGGGCCTGCGCCGCGACTGGAACGGGTTCGCGGCCAACCATCCCAGACTGCGCATGAACGACGACCGCGAGGTCGAGTGCTATGCGCTTTACACGCGCCACCTCGCCGGCCAGGACGTGCGGGAAGCGGCCCGCGCCGCCTGGTTCGCCCAACGCGACGCCGACGAGGGCTGCGCCTACATGGCCGGGGCGCTGGTGGAGGCCAAGGTGTTTTCACGCGCCGATGTGTGGCGCAAGCTGCGCCTGGCGGTAGACGCCGGCCGGCCGCGCGCCGCTCGCCTGGCGGCGGCGTTGGCCGGACACTCTGCCGGCTCGGCGGTGCAGGAGATCCTCGACAACCCGGCGCGCTTCCTGGCGCGTCGCGCGCGCGGCAGCACACGCGACGACTCGGAACTGGCGACCGTGGCCCTTATGCGCGTGGCCGCCAACGATCTGCAAGTCGCCGCCCTGGCGCTGCAGGAGCGCTGGGAGCGGGTTCTGCCGCCCGACCTCGCTGGCTGGGCCTGGGCCAGCGTGGGCAAGCAGGCGGCCCTCAAACTGCTGCCCGAGGCGGCCGACCACTACCAGCGCGCCCGGCGTGTCGCGGGCCGGCATTCGGCGCAACCGGACTGGACCGATGACATGCTGGCCTGGGGCGTGCGGGCCGCCTTGCGGGCCGACAGCGGCCAGGGCCGCTGGCAGCAGGTGGTGCAGGGTGTCAACGCGATGAGCCCGCAAGCGCAGGGCGACCCGACCTGGGTGTACTGGAAAGCACGGGGCCTGCGGATGCTGGCTCGGGATTCGCAGGACGCCGAGGGGCTGCGCACACTGGCGCGCCAGATGCTGTCGTCCATCGCAGGCCAGCTCGGCTTCTACGGCGCCCTGGCCGCGGAGGACCTGGAACTGCGACTGGCCCTGCCCGACGCCCCAGCGGCGATCAGCGCCGCGGAACGCGAAGCGGCACGTGCCACGCCCGGGCTGATGCGCGGACTGCAACTGGCCGCGCTGGGGCTGCGCGACGAAGGCCGGCGCGAGTGGAACTTCAGCCTTCGCGGCATGGGGGACCGTCAGCTCCTCGCCGCGGCGGCATTGGCCTGCGAGGTGCGCGACTGGCAGCTGTGCATCAACACCAGCGAGCGCACGCGTGCCGAAGTCGACCTCTCGCAGCGCTACCCGATGCCCTACAAGGAACAGATCGCCGAGCGGGCGCGAGAGCTGGGCCTGGACCCGAATTACGTGCTGGGCCTCATCCGCCAGGAAACCCGCTTCATGGCCACGCTGCGCTCGCACGCCGGGGCCAGCGGGCTCATGCAGGTGATGCCGGCCACGGCGCGATGGACCGCGCGGCGCATCGGCCTGCAGTACACGCCGGACTTGATCCACGACCCCGGCGTGAACCTGCGGCTGGGCACCGGCTACCTCAAGATGGTGCTCGATGCCTTTGAAGGCTCGCAGGCGCTGGCCGCGGCGGCCTACAACGCCGGCCCTTCCCGGCCGCGGCGCTGGCGGCAGGGCTTGTCGCTGGATGCCGCGGCGTGGGCCGAGACCATCCCGATCGGCGAGACGCGCGACTACGTCAAGAAAGTGCTGACCAACGCCGCCATCTATGACGCGCTGGCCTCGGGCGGGCCTCCCGCGCTGCGCGCAAGGCTGGGGCGGCAGGTCGGTCCGCGCGACGCGTCCGTGCTGGAGGCGGGATCGGACCTTCCCTGATCGTCACGAAAGGAGCTCCGGATGGACGACTTCCTGGTTCTGGGCGGCACCGGCTTTCTGGGCACGGTGGTATGCGAAAAGCTGGAGGAGTACACCGGGTGCGGGGAAGGACGCATCGTCGTGCCCTCCCGACGGCCTGCGCGGGCCGGTGACATCCTGACACTGCCTACGGCCGATGTGGTGGGCTGCAACGTGTACGACGATGCGCAGCTCGGCCGTCTCGTGCGGGGTCGGCAAGGCGTGGTGAACCTGGTGGGCATCCTGCATGGACGGGAGGCTGACTTCCAGCGCGTGCACGCCGAGCTTCCGGCCAGGCTGGCCCGGCTGTGTGCGGCACACGGCGTGAGGAGGCTGGTGCATGTGAGCGCGCTGGGCGCGCAGGCCGACGCACCCTCGATGTACCTGCGGTCGAAGGCCGCGGGCGAGGCCGCGCTGAAGGACTCGCCGCTGGACATCGTGATCCTGCGGCCTTCTGTGATGTTCGGCGAGGGCGACCATTTCATGAACCGCTTCGCCGCCTTGCAAAGGCTGTTTCCCGTCATGCCGCTGGCGGGCGCCTCGTCGCGATTCCAGCCGGTGTGGGTGGACGACGTGGCTGAAGCGGTGGTACGCGCGCTCGACCTGCCGCGGCCGCCCCAGGTAATCGAGTGCACAGGCCCGACGGTCTACGCGCTGCGCGAGCTGGTTCAGCTGGCGGGGCAATGGTCTGGCCATGCCCGGCCGGTCGTTTCGCTGCCCGCATGGCTGGGCCGGCTGCAGGCAGGGATGCTTGAACTCCTGCCCGGCACGCCGATGATGTCGCGCGACAACCTCGATTCGATGAAGGTGCCCAGCGTGGCGAGCCGCCGCCTACCCACCTTGCAAGAGCTGGACATCACGCCGCGCACGCTGGAAAGCGTGATGCCGCCCATCCTCGCCCGGCGGCACGGCCTCGCGCGGCTGGATCCCTGGCGAGCGCTGGCGCGCCGGTACTGAACTAGCATCGGCGATCCACCTACCCGCCGGGATCGCCATGCACCTGTACATCGGCAACAAGAACTACTCCTCCTGGTCTCTGCGCGCCTGGCTGCTGCTGCGCCAGGCCGGCATCGAATTCGAGGAAGTGTTTCTGCGCCTGGACACCCAGGCCGAATCGCCATTCAAGCGCGCGCTGGCCGGCGTGAACCCCGCCGGCCGCGTGCCCGTGCTCGTGGACGAAGGCTTCGCGGTATGGGACACGCTGGCGATCGGCGAGTACGTGGCTGAGCGCTTTCCGCAGCATCGCCTTTGGCCCGAGGAACGCCGGGCCCGGGCCCGCGCGCGCAGCCTTTGCGCCGAGATGCACTCCGGCTTCTCGGCACTGCGCACGCACTGCCCGATGAACATCGAGCTCGCCATGCCGGAGCTGGGCCCGAAGCTGGTGGCCGAGCAGCCCGGGCTGAAGGCCGACCTCGCGCGCATCGATTCGATGTGGGACGCCCAGTTGCGCGAGCACGGCGGCCCCCCCTTCCTGTTCGGGCGCTTCACGGTAGCCGACGCGTTCTATGCCCCGGTATGCATGCGCATCCAGACCTACGGCCTGCCCGTCGGCGCCGCCGCGCGCCGCTACGTGGAGCACGTGCTCACGCTGCCGGCCATGCAGCAATGGTGCGAGGCGGCACGCGCGGAGCACGACTTCCTGCCGGAGGACGAGCCTTACCGCCCGGCCCCAACATGAAGGCCTACATGGTGGGCGGCGCCGTGCGCGACGCACTTCTAGGTGCGCCGGCGAACGACCGCGACTGGGTTGTGGTGGGCGCCACCCCCGAAGAGATGATCGCTGCCGGCTTCAGGGCCGTCGGGCAGGACTTTCCGGTGTTCCTGCATCCGGCCACGCAGGAGGAGTACGCGCTGGCCCGTACCGAGCGCAAGACCGCCCCCGGCTACCACGGCTTCACGTTCCACGCCGACCCGTCGGTGACGCTGGAGGAAGACTTGGCCCGGCGCGACCTCACCATCAATGCGATGGCGCAGGACGAAGCGGGCCATCTGATCGATCCTTTCGGCGGCCAGCAGGACCTGCGCCGCAAGACGCTGCGCCACGTGTCGCCAGCCTTCGCCGAAGATCCCGTTCGCATCCTGCGGCTCGCGCGCTTCGCGGCCCGCTACTTCGACTTCGCCGTCGCGCCGGAAACCGAAGCCCTCATGCGCGGCATGGTGGACTCCGGCGAGGTGGACGCGCTGGTTCCCGAGCGCGTGTGGCAGGAACTGTCGCGCGGCCTGATGGAGCGTCGCCCCTCGCGCATGTTCGAGGTGCTTCGGGCATGCGGTGCGCTTGCACGCCTGCTGCCGGAAGTCGACCGCCTGTGGGGTGTGCCACAGCCCCCCGCGTACCACCCGGAGGTCGACACCGGCGTGCACCTCATGATGGTGCTGGACATGGGCGCCCGGCTGGATGCGCCACTGCCCGTGCGCTTCGCGTGCCTGTGCCATGACCTCGGCAAGGGCACCACGCCGGCAGACATGTGGCCTCGGCACATCGGCCACGAAGCGAGGAGCGTGGCGTTGCTGCATGAGATGGCCGAGCGGCTGCGCGTGCCCACCGAGTGTCGCGAGCTCGCGGAGATCGTGGCGCGCGAGCACGGCAACGTGCATCGCAGCGAGGCCTACGGCCCGGCCGCGCTGGTGCGACTGCTTGATCGCTGCGACGCCTGGCGGCGCCCTGACCGCTTCGTCCAGATGCTGCTCGCCTGCGAGTGCGACGCCCGCGGACGGCTGGGACACGAGGATCAACCCTATGCCCAGCGCGATCGGCTTGCTCAGGTGCTGTCGTTAGCGCGGAACGTTGACACGGCGGCAATCGCAGCGGAGGTCCGGACGCGGGGCGCGCAAGGCCCCGCCATCGGGGAGGCGATCCACCAGGCCCGCGTAGAGGCGGTCCGGCTGGGGCTGGCTACCCTCGAAGCGCCGTGAGGTTGCCTGCCACCGGCGAGTCGGCTGCGCCAGCATGGACGCTTCGCCGCGGCCAGTGCACGCGCGAGTGGAGCCTCCTCAAACGAAAACGCTACGCCTACAGCAAGTAGGTGATGCCCATCGCCAACAGGCTCAGCAGCACGCTGCTGGCGAGCGGAATGAAGACTTCGCGGCCGAAGAGCCGGAAGCGCAAGTCACCCGGCAGCCGGCCCAGCCCGAGCTTCTCCAGCGCGCGACGCAGCCCGCTGAACAGCAGCAGCGCGAGGAAGACGACGATCAGCCAGCGGATCACAAGGTGTGGGTGCGGTCGCCCGTGGCAAACCCGAGCGGCCCAAGGGTGAATGAATCGTCGCAGTCGCGGGCGAAGCCGATCACCTTGAAGAGTTCGCCCATCTCGTGCTCGTTGAGTAGCTTCTGAGCCGGCGCCAGGGTCGCGGCATCGGCCCCGGCGAGCAGATCCAGCATCCCGCAGTTCATGAGGAAGCGCGCCTGCGTGGTGTAGCCCAGCACGTCCAGCCCCGCCGCCTGCGCGGCCAGCGCGATGCCGGTGAAGTTCACATGGGCGGTGATGTCCTTCTCACCCACATAGGCCAGAGGGTCGGCATCGGCGCGATGGGCGCGGTGGCACATCAGGGTGCCCCCGTGGCGCTGCGGGTGGTAGTACTCCGCTGCGGGAAAGCCGTAGTCGATGAAGAAAGCCGCCCCGCGCGCGAGGCGCTCGGCCAGGGTCGCGATGTAGGCCTCGGCCTGCGGGTGGATCTCCGTCACGGTGCCGGGCAAAAACGGCCCTTCGTGCGACGGCTTCAGGTCCGTGGGCCGGTCCTCCCAGGTGAAGCCCTCGCCCAGGGTGGCCACGCCGCGCTCGCTCCAGCGGGTGCCGTCGAAATGCAGCAGCTGCACCGGCATGGCGTCGAGCACCTCGTTGCCGACCACCACGCCGTGCAGCCGGGCGGGCAGTTGGGCGTGCCATTGCACCTTGGATGCGTGCGCCTGCAGCCGTTCTTGCTGGCGCTGCCGCAAGGCGCCCGACAGTTCGACGATGTGATAGCCCTGCACCGTATCGCCCAGCGAGGCCAGCAGCTGCGCGGCCAGCGCGCCCGAGCCGGCGCCGAATTCCCACACCTCGGCACTGCCGCAGGCCGCCAGCGCCTGCGCAACCTGCCGCGCCAACGCGCGTCCGAACAATGGGGAAAGTTCCGGGGCCGTGATGAAGTCGCTGCCAGATCGAGGCAGCGCGCCGAACTGGCGGCTGTCGCGGGCGTAGTAGCCCAGCCCGGGGCTGTACAGCGCCATCGCCATGTAGCGGTCGAAAGGCAGCCAGCCGCCCTCGCGCGCGATCGCCTGCCGGATTTGAGCGGCGAGCGCCGCCGATACACTGGCAGGTTCGTTGGATTGCATCGCCGCATTGTAGGAACCATGGCTTCCCGCCCCGTCGTACTCGTCACCGGCGCCGCGCGCCGACTCGGCCGGGCCATCGCGCTGCACCTGGGTGAGGCGAGCTACGACATCGCGGTGCACTACCACCGCTCCGCCGCCGAGGCCGAGGAGACCGCCCGGACCCTCGTTAGAACCGGCGCACGCGCGGAACCTTTCTGTGCCGACCTGTCCGACGAGGCCGCCTGCCGCGCCCTGCTGCCTGCGGTGGCCGCGCGGCTCGGCCAGGTGGATGCGGTGGTGAACAACGCTTCGGTCTTCGAGTACGACGCGCCGGCCAGTTTCGGCCATGCGGCCATGGAGCGGCACTGGCGCGCAAACGTGGCACCCGCGGTGCTGCTCTCCCAGGCCCTGTACACGCATGTCCAGGACCGCGGGACCACCGGCTGCGTGGTCAATCTCGTCGACCAGAAGCTCTGGAACCCAAACCCCGACTACTTCTCGTACACGCTCTCCAAGGCGGCCCTGGAAGCCGCCACTGTGATGCTGGCGCAGGCGCTCGCCCCGCAGCTGCGGGTGTGCGGAGTCGCGCCTGGCGTGACCCTGGTGTCCGGCGCGATGACGCCCGGCGAGTTCACCCAGGCGCACGCCCTCACACCACTGGCGCGCTCGTCCACGCCCGACGATGTGGCGCGCGCCGTGCGCTTCCTGCTGGAGTCGCCCGCCGTCACAGGCACCACCTTGCTGGTCGACGGTGGCCAGCACCTGGCGCGCCAGCCGCGCGACGTGATGTTCCTCGCCAACCCCCTGAAGGCCGTCTGAATGCAGAGTTTCCTGAGTCACCCCAGCCTGATGGACTGCCGGCGCCTGTTCCTGCGCGACTACGAGGTACGGCTGAACATCGGCGTGCACGATTTCGAGAAGCGCGGCGAGCAGCGCGTGCTCATCAACGTGGACCTGTACATCCCGCTGGCCGTGTCCACGCCGCAGCACGACGCGCTGGAGGAGGTGGTCGACTACGACTTCATCCGCCGCACCATCGTGCAGCGCGTCAAGCAAGGCCACATCCATCTGCAGGAGACGCTGTGCGACGACATACTGCGGCTGATGCTCGCGCATCCGAAGGTCAAGGCCGCCCGCGTCTCGACCGAAAAGCCCGACGTGTACCCGGACTGCGAATCCGTGGGCTGCGAGGTGTTCGGCCTCGCCACGCCCCGGTGAGCGCCTACAGACCATGAGCGCCATCCTCGACCCCGATCCCCACGCCACCCGGAAGGCCGCCCACGAGGCCAACAAGCTGTCCAAGCGCCTGCACCGGCTGGTGGGCCAGGCCATCGCCGACTTCAACATGATCGAGGACGGCGACAAGGTCATGGTGTGCGTGTCCGGCGGCAAGGACAGCTACGCCCTGCTGGACATCCTCATCAACCTGCGGCAGCGCGCGCCGGTGCACTTCGACCTGGTGGCGGTCAACCTGGACCAGAAGCAGCCCGGCTTTCCCGAGCACGTGCTGCCCGAATACCTGAAGAGCCGCGAGGTGCCGTTCCACATCGAGGAGCAGGACACCTACTCCATCGTCAAGCGGCTTATCCCCGAGGGCAAGACCATGTGCAGCCTGTGCTCCAGGCTGCGCCGCGGCATCCTGTACCGCGTGGCCGGCGAGCTCGGCGCCACGAAGATCGCGCTGGGCCACCATCGCGACGACATGCTGCAGACGCTGTTCATGAACATGTTCTTCGGCAGCCGCATGAAAGGCATGCCGCCCAAGCTAGTGAGCGACGACGGCCGTCATGTCGTGATCCGCCCGCTGGCCTACGTGGCCGAAACCGACCTCGAACGCTGGGCCGAGCACCGCCGGTTCCCCATCATTCCCTGCACCCTGTGCGGCAGCCAGGCGAACCTGCAGCGCGTGCAGGTGGGCAAGATGCTGCGTGAGTGGGACCGTCAGTTCCCGGGCCGCATCGACAACCTGTTCACGGCCATGGGAAACATCGTTCCCTCGCACATGATGGACCGCCAGCTCTACCCCTTCGCGACGCTCAAGCCTACCGGCGTGGTCAACCCCGAGGGAGACCGTGCGTTCGATGAGGACGACGACTGCGGCCCGCCCCAGGCGGCTCCCATCCGGCTGCACCGCGACGACAGCTGAGCGGGCCCGCGGTTTGCCCGAACCTCCCTAGGAGGCGGACCATGTGGAAGACCTTGGCAGCCCTAGTCCTCGCGCTCGGCCTCAGCGCCTGCGCGAGCCTGAATCAGATCAGCAATGAGGTCTCGACCTACAGCCTCTGGCCTGCCGAGCGCCAGGCCGGCAACACCACCTATGCGTTCGAGCGCCTGCCCTCGCAGCAGGCCCAGCCCGAGCAGGCGCAGAGGCTGGAGGAGGCGGCCGCCGGAGCCCTGGAACGGGCCGGCTTCCGTCGTGCCGCCGACCCGGCCACGGCGGACGTCACGGTAACCCTCGGTGCTCGCATCACGGGCTACGACCGCTCGCCCTATGACGACCCGTTCTGGTGGCGCGGCGGACTGTATCCCTACCGGTTCTACGGTCACCCGATGTGGGTGCCGGCCTTCGGAGGGCGCTATGGCCATCCCTTCTACCACCCGTTCTACGACACCCCGATCTATGAGCGGGAGGTGGCGTTGCTGATGCGCGACCGGCGTACCAGCCAGCCGCTCTATGAGGCACGCGCCACCAACGATGGCTACTCGGCATCGGTGCAGGGACTGCTGCCCAGCATGTTCGACGCGGCCCTGAAGGACTTCCCCTACTCGGGCAAGAGCCCGCGGCGGGTCGTCACCCCGATTTCGTCGTCCTGATCGCGGCTACCGTACGCACCCTGTTGCTCCGGCGCACAGGGCCAGCCCGGGCGCGCGCCGATAATCGCGGCTCTTGAGTCAACGCAGGGCCGCCCCAGGTTGACTCACCCCCTTAGGGGGCGGAAACGTCGAAGGCGTTTCCTGGGGGTGCTCTCGACAAGGACCTGTGCATGGCTTTGGACATCGTGATCATGGCCGCGGGCAAGGGTACCCGCATGAAGTCGGCACGCCCCAAGGTGCTGCACCGGCTTGCCGGGCTAACGCTGCTCCAGCATGTGCTGCAGACGGCCTCGGGCCTCGGAGCGGATCGCATCGTCGTCATCACCGGCCACGGCGCTGAAGACGTGGAGTCCGCCGCGGCCGGCCCCGGGGTGCAGTTCGTGCGTCAGGTGCCTCAGCAGGGCACGGGCCATGCCGTGCAGCAGGCCGCGCCGGTGCTCCATGACGAAGGCACCACGCTCATCCTCAACGGCGACGTGCCGCTGGTGGCCGCCGCGACTGCGCGTCACCTGATCGACGATTGCGGCGGCCAGCGACTCGCGCTGCTGACCGTGGAATTGCCCGATGCCACCGGCTATGGCCGCGTCATCCGCGATGCCACCGGCGACGAGGTTCAGGCCATCGTCGAGCACAAGGATGCGAGCGAGGCGCAGCGGCGCATCCGGGAGGTCTACACCGGCATGATGGCCGCGCCGACGGCTCAGCTGAAGCGCTGGCTGGCGCGCCTGACCAACGACAACGCACAAGGCGAGTACTACCTCACCGATGTGGTGGCGATGGCGGTGGCCGACGGCGTGCACGTCGTCGCCACTCGGACGGCCAACGACACCGAAGTGCTGGGCGTGAACAGCCCCGCGCAACTGGCCGAACTGGAGCGCCGTTGGCAGCGCGCGCAGGCCGAAGCGCTGATGGAGGCCGGCGTGCGCCTGGCCGACCCTGCGCGCATCGACGTACGCGGCGAGCTTTTGTGCGGCCCCGACGTGGACATTGACGTGAACTGCGTGTTCGAGGGGCGCGTAGAGATCGGCGAAGGCGCGCGCATCGGCCCGCACTGCTACATCCGCAATGCGACCATCGCGCCGCGCGCCGTGATCCATCCGTTCACCCACATGGACGGCGAGGCACAGGGCGTGACCGTCGGCGCCGGCGCGCTGGTGGGTCCGTTCGCGCGGCTGCGGCCCGGCGCCCAGCTGGGCGAGGACGTGCATATCGGGAATTTCGTCGAGGTGAAGAACTCCACGCTGGGCCGCGGTGCCAAGGCCAATCACCTCGCCTACCTGGGCGACGCCACGGTCGGCGAGCGCGTGAACTACGGGGCGGGCAGCATCACCGCCAACTACGACGGCGCCAACAAGCACCGCACCGTCATCGGCGCCGATGTGCATGTGGGCAGCAACTGCGTGCTCGTCGCGCCCCTCACGGTGGGCGAAGGCGCCACCATCGGCGCCGGCTCCACCATCGCCAGGAACGCGCCGCCCGGGGAGCTGACCGTGGCCCGCGCGAAGCAGATGTCACTCCCGGGCTGGAGGCGCCCGGTCAAGCAGAAGAAATAGCTCGAAGCCTTACAGCGCCAGCCGGTGCGCCTGCAGCGCGAGCAGGCCTTCGAAGAGCAGCATCTCGGCCATGTCGAAGTGCAGATCGGTGATCGGCGCGAGCTTGACCGCGGCGCCACCGCTCATCAGCAGCGCGGGCTCCCGGCCGGTACGCAAGCGCAGGCGCCGATGCATGCGCTCCATGGCGCCGGCAATCGCATCGGCACCGCCGCTCATCAAGGCATCGCTCGTGTGGGTGGGGAAGTCGCGCACCTCCCCCGTGGGCGCCTTCAACCCGGCCGTGCCCATCTCGAGCGCACGCAACATCAGCCCGAACCCGGGCAGGATGAGCCCGCCCAGGAAACGACCCGTCTCGTCCAGCGCGTCGACCGTGACGGCCGTACCCACCACCACCACCAGCGCGGGACGTGGTTCGCCGCCCATCGCGAGCACCCGCTGCCGCGCACCGATCATGGCCACCCATCGGTCGGTGCCCAGCCGGTTGGGATGGTCATAGCCGTTCGTCACGCCGGCCGCATGCGCCGAGGACACCACCCAGGATGGGGCGACATCCCAGATCTCCATCTGCTCCTCGACGCGGCGCTTCACCCCTTCGCCGGCGACGATGCTGCCCAGCATGCTCGACGGTGGATCGAGATCCTTCCAATCCGTATCGGCCAGATGGTCGATCTGCTCCAGGAACACCGCGCCATGGGCGAGCAGCTTCGCGCCCGGCTGCGGCGACGCGTACTGCGCCCACTTCAGGCGGGTGTTGCCGACGTCGATCGCCAGGAAGCTCATCGGCAAAGCAGGGGCAGGTGGATGGACATGCGGTGCATGGCAATCGAGATAGGCATCGAGTGACGGAGGGGCCACGCGGCCGTCGACGCGCGCGATTGTGGCTCCAAACCGTCCCCCCTCGCCGCGGTAGTGACCCGAGGCCTCATCCCCCTGAGGCAGGCCCTAGGCGCGCTTTGCGGTAGTCCCGCTCCTACATCCCGGAAGCGACTCGCCCGATGGTGGCCACCGCGCAGGAGCGCGAGCATCGTCCCAGGGGCCCGATGGCATGGGCCGGCGGAGTGAACAGCATGAGCAAGGAGCAAAGCACCTCCCAGGGACTGCGCGGCTGGTGGAAAGAGCTTCCCGCGGCCACCCGCAGGCCGCTCTGGCCGGCTGGGCTGGCCGTGCTCGTGATCGCCGCACAGCTGGCAGGCTTCCACCAGATCATGCGTGACGCCGTGCGCCACGGCGAAGCGCTGCGGCTGACCGCCGCCACGCCGCAACAGGCCCTAAACCACTGTGGCGCCGTGCGTACCGAGCACATGCGCGAGCGCTGCATCGCAGCCCTCGCGCCCGGGCGCAGCTTGGGCATCTCAACGCCACCCAACACCGCCGCGCTCCAGCCGGCGGATGCGGACAGCTGAACGGCAATCAGCGCAGCCGCTCCAGCAGTGCCATGCCGGCGCCGGGAGCACGCTCCTTGGCGCCGTTGATGAACAGGAGGTAGACGTCGCGCGGCACACGGTGCGGCGCGACGCCCCCGACGCGCGGCAGATCCGGCTCGTCGCCGGCCGCCCACCTGCGCACATCCTCGGCCCAACGGTCCAGGGCGTGCGGCGGGTACCCCGTTGCCAGATCCGCCTGGGCGCGCATCAGGCGGGCGTACACGAGTTCGCCGGTGAGGTCGGCGAAGGAAGGGTAATCGTCGGAATCGGCGTACACGGTCGCCACGCCGTGGCGACGGGCCAGCGCCACATACTCGGCGCTGCGAAAACTGTCATGGCGCACGTCCATCACGTGCCGCAGCGGCAGCCCGTCCACCGTCTTCGGCAGCAGGTTCAAGAAGGCTTCGAAGTCCGCTGCGTCGAAGCGCTTGGTCGGCATGAACTGCCACAGGATCGGACCGAGCTTCGGCCCCAGCTCGGCGATGCCGCTGCCGACGAAGCGCTCAATGGACTCGCCGGCCGTGGCGAGCTCGCGCCGGTTGGTGGTGTAGCGCGAGGCCTTCACCGAAAAGACGAAGCCCTCCGGCGTCTGGTCGCGCCACTTGGCGAACGTGGCGGGCTTTTGCGTGCTGTAGTAGGTGCCGTTGATTTCCAGCGTCGTCAGCTGCCGCGAAGCGAACTCCAGCTCCCGGCTGGCCGGCAGGTCCTGCGGATAGAAGGTGTCGCGCCACGGCTCGTAGGTCCAGCCGCCCACACCGACACGGATATGCCCGGGAGTCTTGGCCAAGTGGTCCTCCGCATCGCCGGCGACGGCCAGCGCACGCGATGATGGCGCGAAACACCGCAGCCCGTGGGCATGAAGGATTCGGGCACTCCTGTCGATTTCATGGCGGGCGAGGCGTGCGGCGTCGCACGGCCTTCACGAGGTTGGCACAGCGTGAAGGCAGAATGAATGCGTACCTGGAAGGAGATTCATGTCCTCGGCACCGCCCTTCATTGCGCCCGCCCGTTACACCGAACCTGCCGCCGCGCTGGCGCAGGTTCGCGCCATCTACGACGCAAGCGTGGCTCACTTGCGCGAAGCGCTGCAGCGCTTCGTCGCCGGAGAGCGGCTGGACCGGCACGTGCGGGCCTGCTACCCCTTCGTGCGCGTGCACACCGATACAGTGGCGCGCGCCGATTCGCGGCTGTCCTATGGCTTCGTCGCGGGCCCCGGGACCTACGAAACCACGGTGACCCGGCCCGATCTCTTCGCCGACTACTACCTGGAGCAGTTCCGGCTGCTGATGAAGAACCACCAGGTATCGGTGGAGGTGGGCACCAGCACGCAGCCCATCCCCGTGCACTTCTCGCTGGCCGAGAACGACCATCTCGAAGGCTCGCTCGATGCCGGACGGCGCCTGCTGATGCGCGACCTGTTCGACCTGCCCGACCTCGGCGCCATGGACGATGGCATCGCGAACGGCACGCACGAGCCGCGTCCAGGCGAGGCACAGCCGCTGTCGCTGTTCACCGCGCCGCGCGTGGACTACTCGCTGCACCGCCTGCGCCACTACACCGGCACGGCGCCCGATCACTTCCAGAACTTCGTGCTGTTCACCAATTACCAGTTCTACATCGACGAGTTCGTGCGGCTGGGCCATGAAGCCATGGCCTCGCCCGAGGGCGAAAGCCAGTACGTCGCCTTCGTGGAGCCCGGCAACGTGGTAACGCGCCGCACGGGCCTGCCCATGCGTCCGGGCGACGACCAGGGCGCACCGCCGCCGCGCCTGCCGCAGATGCCGGCCTACCACCTCGTGCGCGACGACAACACCGGCATCACGATGATCAACATCGGCGTGGGGCCGGCGAACGCCAAGACCATCACCGATCACGTAGCGGTGCTCAGGCCTCATGCCTGGATCATGCTCGGCCACTGCGCGGGCCTGCACACCACGCAGCAGCTGGGCGACTACGTGCTGGCGCACGGCTACGTGCGCGAGGACCACGTGCTCGACGAGGACCTGCCGCTGTGGGTGCCGCTGCCGCCGCTGGCCGAGGTGCAGGTCGCGCTGCAGGCCGCGGTGGCCGACATCACGCAGCTCACCGGCCGCGAACTCAAGCGCATCATGCGCACGGGCACGGTGGCCAGCACCGACAACCGCAACTGGGAGCTCCTGCCCCAGCGCACGCCCGAGCGTCGGTTCAGCCAGAGCCGGGCCATCGCGCTCGACATGGAATCGGCCACCATCGCAGCCAATGGCTTTCGCTTCCGGGTGCCCTATGGGACCTTGCTGTGCGTGAGCGACAAGCCGCTGCACGGGGAGATCAAGCTGCCCGGCATGGCGAACCACTTCTATCGCGAGCGGGTGGACCAGCACCTGCGCATCGGCATCCGCGCCATCGAGCTCCTGCGCCAGGGCGGCGTCGACCAGCTGCACAGCCGCAAGCTGCGCAGCTTTGCGGAAGTCGCGTTCCAGTGACCCGGGCGCCCTTGGGGCGTCAGGTGCCTTTGCGCAGCTTGTGGTAGGTGCTGTCGACCACCGGCCCGCGGTCGGTGTCCTGCCGGCCGCTTTCGATGTCCTCCTGCGCCCGGCGCATCAGCTCGCGGTTGCCGTCGCCGGTCTCGGCAGCCGTGGCGTCGTGGCCGGTCGCTTCGTCGCGCTCATGGGGTAGCCGCGGCGCGCGCTTGCGCTCATGCCGGGTGGTGCCGAGCACCTGCTCTTCCACGTCCCCCACGCCACCGCGCTGATGGCGCTGCTGCGGCAATGGGTTCTGGCCCGCATCGTGTTTCGTGGACTTCGGCATCGCAACTCCTCGCATCAGAACTGGCCGCGCAAATACACCCCCAAGCCGCCGCGCCTCACGCGAAACGACACGCGGTAGCCCGAATCGAACTGGATGCCGATCCGTCCCTCCTCGAGCCCGAGCCGCGACTTGGCCGGTTTCCATTCGAGGCCCACCTTTGTCCGCACCAATCCGGTGGTCGTGTCCGGAGACAGGCCCATGGCGCCGGAAGCATCGGCATACAACGCTGACCGCCCCGGCATCAGGACGCGCATGCCGACCGACACCGTGGGCAACAGGGACAGCGGCTCGAGGGTGGACGGCGACAAGGCGTCCGTCACCGGATGAAGCAGCTGCAGGGTACCCACGCCCAGTCGTACGGAGGCCGGGCCGCGCAGCAACCACCACCGCACGTCGATCGCGGCAACCTGACTGACCGGCGTACCGTCCGGAGCCGACGGCGCGACCTCGGAAGGGATCACCCGGACGCGCTCGGCACTCACCTCGGGAACCAAGGCCGACTGCGTGGTGGTCGGTGCGGTAACCGCCGCTGCAAGTTCTGACGTCTGCACCCGACCTTGCGTTTCGGCGTTCTGGGCACATGCCGGACTGCAGAACAGCAGCACGCCCGTCCACGCTGCCCCAGCACGAAGTGCAAATCCTGCACCACGCACCCGTCGGTGCGCCGTGTACAGCCTGCACGCCACGTGGTTCATGCCACAGCCCCTGCAATTGCGGTGCCCGCGACGGGATCACGCTGTGCCTTCTGATTCATTGCTGCTGCCGAGGCGATCGTGCATCGCGGCCGCACGACGCCACGGATTAGCGGCACTGCGTGGACCGAGCTTCAATCGCCTTGCGGGGTCGTGTCCATGCCGCGGTTCGGGGGGCCGAGCATGTCCATTGCTCCGCGCGGCCCGATCCCGTACGCTCGCCGAATCGGACCGGCCAGGAGAGGGTCATGTCGAACGCGACTCCGGAGATCGACTGCATCCGAACGGTCGCCCTCGTCGGGCAAACGGCGGCGGGCAAGACCAGTCTGGTGGAAGCGCTGTTGTGCAAGGCGGGGGCAATCGGGGCGCCAGGCAGCCTGGAGCGGGGCACCACCGTTTGCGACTTCGACCCGCTGGAAAAGCGCGCGCAGCACTCGCTCAATTCGGCACTGGTGCACTTCAATCACCGCGGCGCGCGCATCCATCTGCTCGACACGCCGGGGTATGCCGACTTCGTCGGCCATTCGCTGAGCGCACTGGAGGCCGTGGATACCGCGGCCGTGGTGGTCAATGCCCAGGTTGGCATCGAGATGATGGCCACCCGCATGATGGAATGGGCCGGCAAGCGAGGCCTGTGCCGGATGATCATCGTCAACAAAATCGACGGGCAAGGCATTGATCTGCCCGGCCTCGTGGCGCAGCTGCAGTTGCAGTTCGGCAAGGAGTGTCTCCCGCTGAACCTGCCCGCCGCCGAAGGCACCGAGGTGGTCGACTGCTTTTTCAACCCGGCCGCGCAGCCGGGACATGAAGCCGATTTCTCCTCGGTGGAGAAAGCCCACCGTGCGCTAGTCGAACAAGTGGTGGAGGTCGACCCCGACTTTGTGGAGCGCTACCTCAACGAGGGCGACGTTGATCCGGCCGAACTCCATGCGCCGCTGGAACAGGCGCTGCGCGAAGGTCATCTCATCCCCATCTGCTTCGTCTCCGCGCGCAATGGCGCGGGCGTGGGCGAGCTGCTGGACGTGTTCGACAAGCTGCTGCCGAACCCCACGGAAGGCAACCCGCCGCAGTTCTACAAGGGGGAAGGCCCCGAAGCCGTGCCTTTGCATGCCGAGCCCGATGCAGGCAAGCATGTGATTGCGCACGTGTTCAAGGTCACGGTCGATCCGTATGTCGGGAAGATGGGCATCTTTCGCATCCACCAGGGCACGGTCACCAAGGACAGCCAGCTCTACATCGGCGACGGCCGCAAGCCCTTCAAGGTGGGGCATCTGTTCATGCTGCAGGGCAAGGACCATGTCGAGGTAGCGCGCGGCGTGCCCGGCGACATCTGCGCCGTGGCGAAGGTCGACGAGATGCACTTCGACGCGGTGCTGCACGACGCCGCCGAGGACGACCACCTGCACTTGAAGCCCCTGGAGTTCCCCGTGCCGGTACACGGCCTGGCCATTGAGCCCAAGCGGCGCGGCGACGAGCAGCGCATGTGGGAGATCCTGCAGAAGCTGGTCGACGAGGATCCGTGCCTGAAGGTGGAGCATGTTTCCGCCACCAACGAGACCGTGGTGTACGGCGTCGGCGAGCTGCACCTGCGCACCCTGCTCGACCGCATGACCGACACCTACAAGTGCGAGGTGCACACGCGCCCGCCGCGCATCGCCTACCGCGAGACCGTCACCGCCCCCGCCGAGGGCCACCATCGGCACAAGAAGCAAAGCGGCGGCGCCGGGCAGTTCGGCGAGGTGTTCCTGCGGGTCGAACCCCTGCCCCGCGGCACCGGCTTCGAGTTCGCCGACGAGGTGAAAGGCGGCGCCATCCCGAACCAGTTCATCCCGGCGGTCGAAAAGGGCGTGCGATCAGCGATGGACAGCGGCGTCATCGCCGGTTTTCCCGTGAAGGACGTGAAAGTCACCGTGTACGACGGCAAGTCGCACTCGGTCGACTCCAAGGACATTGCCTTCAGCACGGCCGGCCGCAAGGCCTTCATCGACGCCATGCTGAAGGCCAGGCCCATCGTGCTGGAGCCCATCGTGAAGGTGGAAATCACCGCGCCGGAGTACGCCATGGGCGACATCACCGGCGACCTGTCCTCCAAGCGAGGCCAGGTGAGCGGCACGCAAGCCCTGCAGACCGGCATCATGACCGTGAACGGCCAGGTGCCGCTATCGGAGCTGAACAACTACCAGGCTCGGCTCAACGGCATGACCGGCGGGGAGGGCCGCTACATCCTCGAGTTCAGTCATTACGAGGCGGTGCCGCCCAACCTGCAGCACCAGCTGACGAGCCAGTACAAGCTCAAAGAAGAGGAGTAGCGCCCCTGCCGGCGGTGTAGGAAGCGCCGGACACCACGTCTTTCCCGCGTCCGACTGACGCGGCGTGCCCGCTGCGCCATGCTAACCATGCGGCCGGGTTTCGCCACGGCCCCTCCATGGCCCTTCTGCTCCACGCCGTCACCCGTTGGGGTCTCATCCGGAACGAGCAGTCTCTGCAGGAGTAGCGCAGATGAAGAGCACCGCACGAAGCCTCACGAGCACGGCCCTGATGGCCGCACTGGTCTTCGGCCTGACTGGCTGCGAAAACATGTCTCATCGCGACAGGACCACGGCCGCTGGCGCCGCCATCGGCGGCGTCGCGGGCTCAGTACTGACCGACGGCAGTGCCGCCGGCACAGTGGGTGGTGCCGCGGTCGGCGGCGTGGTGGGCAACCAGATCGGCAAGCGCAAGTAAAAGAGAAAGGGCCGGAGCCCATGCAGCGCAGCGCGCCGGGTTCCGGTTAGAGGATGGCCAGCGGCCCCTTACCCACCGGCCGCGGGAACTGGCGATCGATATCGGCCCGGTCATCGTCGTCGAGTTCCAGGCTGGCGGCTGCCAGGTTCTCGCGCAGATGCACCTCGCGCACCGACTTGGGAATGGCCATCACGCCGGGTTGCGCCAGCAGCCAAGCCAGAGCTACCTGAGCTGCCGAGGCGCCGTGCCGGCGTCCAATCGCCGCAAGCGTGGCGTTGCTCACTAGGCGCCCCTTGCCCAGCGGACTGTAGGCCATGCAAGGCACGCGCTGTTCGCGCAGCCACGGTAGCAATTCGGCCTCGACCCCGCGCTCATCCAGCGCGTAATACACCTGGTTGGCCGCACAACGGTCGCCGCGCTGCACACCGAAGAGCTCGTCCATGTCATCGCGGTCGAAGTTGCTGACACCCCACAGGCGGATCCGCCCTTCTTCCTTCAGCGCCTCGAAACCCGCCACCGTCTCGCGCAGCGCATGCTGCCCGCGCCAGTGAAGCAGGTAGAGGTCGATCTGCGGCAGGCCCAAGCGCGCCAGGGTGCGCTCGCAGGCCGCGCGGGTACCGTCTCGGCTCGCGTTGTGCGGGTAGACCTTCGAGACGATGAAGAGCTCCTCGCGCTGCACCTCGCCCACCTCCAAGGCTTGGCGGACGGCCTCGCCAACCACCTCCTCGGCGCCGCCTTCACCGTACATCTCGGCGGTGTCGATCACCCGGTAGCCCAGGCGCAGCGCGAGCCGCAAGGCCGCGACCTCCTGGTGGCGATGATGGGCGGACTCCCCCATCCGCCAGGTGCCCAGGCCCAACGCCGGGCGGCTCTCCGAGGACGGGAACACGACGGGCTGCATGGCATCTCCTTGCTCGCGAGCCATCCTATCGGCACGCCATCATCCCTGTCGGCCGCGCGCCGTCGCCGGCGGCCGCAAGAGATGCGGCCGCAACAGGAAGGTTCTCCCGCTCAAGGCATCGCCGCAAACTGCCGACAACCGGGTGACAACGGCGATCGTCCGGGACAGCCCAGCCGCCATGGAAACGGACCGACTCAGCAGCCCACTGCGCGACCTGGCCGCATGGACCGCGTACTTTCGCCAGGCCCCCATCCCGGTCTTGTTGCGCACGGCCGAGGCGCTGGAAGAACTGCGCCAGGCCGAGGACCAGGTGGATGCCCACCTCGTCGGCGAGACGCTCGCGGGCGACCCGTTCATGACCTTGCGCGTTCTGGTGCACGCCTCCTCTCGGCGCCCTCCCCGCGTGGTCACCGCACCGGAGACGGTGACCACCGCCGTGGTGATGCTGGGCATCGGCCCGTTCTTCCGGGCTTTCGGGCCGCTAGCCACGGTGGAGGAGCGGTTGCAGGACCAGCCCGAAGCGCTGGAGGGCCTGCAGGAAGTGCTGCGCCGCGCGCACCGGGCGGCTCGCTTCGCGCTGGGCTTCGCGGTGCACCGCACCGACCCGGAGGCCGCGGTGATACACCACGCCGCTCTGCTGCACGACTTCGCCGACATGCTGCTGTGGTGCCACGCACCGGCCCTGGCTCTGCGCATCCGGCACGCGCAGCGCGCCGACCCCACGCTGCGTTCCGCCTCGGTGCAGCGCGAGGTGCTCAACGTGACGCTGCCCGACCTGCAACAGACCCTGATGGGCGCGTGGCAGCTGCCCGAGCGTCTCAGGCGCATCACGGATGATCGTCGTGCCGAGCATCCGGGCAGCCGCAGCGTCGCCCTGGCAGTCCGCCTGGCGCGGCACACCGCACGGGGCTGGGACAACGCCGCGCTGCCGGACGACGTGCGCGACATCGCCAACCTGCTCAATCTTTCCGAAAGCTCGGTGCAGGCCTTGCTGCGCGACCTGGACAGTTGAGGCCGTCTCGAACTTGTAGACACTGCCGGAATCAACGAAATCAGGTGCATGAGAGGCCGAAGATGCAAGACGCCAAAGGCATCAACCAGGGGGTCGCGCCCATCACCTATGGCCAAGGCGATCGCCCGCCCCGCGGGGACTACGCCAATGCACGCCCCGACTACACGTGCGAACAGGACTGGTCCACCTATACCGCCGCCGAGCACGAGCTGTACCGCCGGCTGTACGAGCGGCAGTCCGCGCAGCTGCCGGGACTGGCGTGCGGCGAATTCATCGACGCGGTATCGCACCTGGGCGCACCGGATCAGATCCCGCATTTCGAGGAGCTTTCGGAGCGCCTGTATCGCCTGACCCGCTGGGAAGTGGTGGCCGTGCCGGGCCTCATCCCCGAGGAAGCCTTCTTCGCGCTGCTGGCCCGGCGCCGGTTTCCCGTCACCCGCTGGCTGCGCCGACCCGACGAGTTCGAGTACATCGTGGAGCCCGATGTGTTCCACGATCTCTTCGGGCATGTGCCCTTGCTCTTCAACCCGGTCTTCGCCGATTACATGCAGGCCTATGGCGCCGGCGGACTCAAGGCCAGCCGGCTCGACGCCTGCGAACTGCTGGCCCGGCTGTACTGGTACACCGTGGAATTCGGGCTGCTGCGCGAAGCCGACGGGGTCAGGGCCTACGGCGCAGGCATCCTTTCATCGGCCGGGGAGCTGCGCTACAGCGTGCACGATCCCGCCCCCGCCCGGCTGCCGTTCGATTTGATGCGGATCATGCGTACGCGCTACCGGATCGACACCTATCAGGCGTCCTACTTCGTGATCGACTCCTTTGGGCAGCTGTTCGACGCCACAGCCCCCGACTTCACGCGCATCTATCGCGAGGTGCGGCAGCTTCCCGAGATCGAAGCCGGCGCCGTGCGGCCCGGCGAAACGCGTATCGCCATCGTCTGACGAGCGGCGCTACGGCATGCTCGCGTACGCGCTGCGGGCCGACCTCGAAGGCCCCACGTCAGCCCAACGCAAGATCTCGCCGAGCACCTGCGGGTGATACGCCATGTGCACGTGCGCAATGCCCGCGATGTGGCGGTTGTCGGCACCCGGCAGGGTGGCGTTCGCCGCGGGAAACACCATGTTGTCGCAGTTGCCGTAGAAGCAGGTGTAGCGCGAGAACCGTTCTGGAGGTTCACCAGCGGCCAGTGCACGCTGCCAGTCGCAACCCATGCGCATTTGGCGCGCGTTGGCGGCGTACCCGAATCGCCCGAGGAAGGTCCCCTGGTGAGGTGACCCGATCGTGATCACCCGCTGTACACGATGATCGGCGGCATGCGCAGCCATCCAGGCACGAACGGCCAGCCCCCCCATGCTGTGCGCCACCACCACCGGTGGCGATCCGGTAGTTTGCTCTACGCGTCGCACGGCCGCCTCCAGCACGTCGGCATAGCGATCGATGGAGCCGAACACGGGTTCGAGGTTGACGGCCAGGAACGGGACACCGCGCGCTCGCAACTGCTTCATGAGCGGATTCCACAGGCCGCGGTTGCATACGAAGCCATGAACCAGCACCACGCCGCAGCGTCGGATCCCCTCGGGGAGGAAGTCAGGTTCGGCCGTGGAACGGAAAGGCTGGCGCCAGCAGAACACCTGCAGCGCCGTGAGCACTTCACCCCACCAGGCCCTGAACAGCTGCCACAGCGCAGCCCGGGGCGTCGAATCACGGTGCCGAACCGCCCAGAGCAGCACGAATTCCAGCGCCAACACGAATGCATGGAAGAAGAGGATCAGTAGCGCCCCGCCCAGCGCCCAGGCTGTCTCATCCCTGCGAAGAAAGTACGCCGCCCATGCGCAGGCCATCGCCAGAAGCCCGAGCGTGGTCACTTGCTGGAGGCGGGCGAGCATGCGAGTACGGCTGGGATGTGCGGGCTGGCCCTTGCCTCAGGCAAGCGTGACCTCGCGGCCGGTGAGCCGCTTGGCCAGCCGCGTTGCCAGCATGTTGGTGATCGCGTAGATCGACAGCTGTGGATTGGCGCCGACGCTCGTTGGAAACAGCGACCCATCGTGCACCGAAAGGTTCGCCACCTGCCAATGGGTTCCGTCGGGCCGAACGACCCCACGCCGCTCGTCCTCGGCCATCGCACACCCACCCATCACATGCGCGCTCACCACACGGGTCAGCAAGGGCTTCATGGGCAGCGCAGCGATCGTCTCGCGCGCCTGCGCCCACCCTGTGCAGGTCTCTGCCAGCTCATGCACCGGACGCACACTCTGCGCACCCGCGGCAAACTGCATCTCCGCCATGCTGAGAAGCGCGCGGCGTGCACCCTCCATGACGAATTCGTTGAGCGGGTAGTCGAGCACGGGAGAGGCATCGCCTCGAAGCGAGACCGTGCCTCCAGGCGATTCCTCATGAAAGCCATCTCGTAGCAGCGCGATCAACACGTGCGTGTGCGGCAGCTTGCGCAGTGCCTCTGCCTGCGCCCGGCCGTAGCCCGGCGCCGTCGTGGCGAAGATCACCGGATGGATGGGCGGCGCCTCGATCTTGTAGCCCAGGGGCCCGTGGATCGGCTGGGTATGCAGGAAGTGATCGCTGTAGATCGTTTGCGGCGCCCCCTGCCAGCCCCTCACCGGCTCCGGGTAAACGGCCGCCGACAACACGGTCGGATGCAGGAACGTGCGCGTGCCCAGCAGCCCATGGGGATCCGGGAAGTCAGAACGCTTCAGCACCGCCGGCGAGTTGATTGCTCCGCCGGCAATCACGTAGTGCCTTGCGGAAATCCGCGTGGACGCATCGGGCAGCAGGGCCCCATCCGGACCCACCGCCCGGCAAAGCGCCGTTGCGACCTTGCCGCTTGAAAGTTCGAGCGTCACGGCGCGGGTCTGCGTGAGCAGCCGTGCGCCCCGGTCCAGCGCGGCGGGAATGGTCGTGACCAGCATCGACTGCTTGGCGTTCGTCGGGCAACCCATGCCGCACGAGCCGAGATTCCAGCATCCTTTGACGTTACGCGCGATGCCTGCCGCATGGATGCCCAGCCGGTCCGCACCCCGACGCAGCAACTCGTTGTTCTCGTTGGGCGCCATCGCCCAAGGCTGAATGTTCAGACGGCGCTCTGCCTGCGCGAACCAAGGCGACAACACGGCCTCGGTGAAATCCGCCAGTCCGTAGTGCTCACGCCAATAAGCCAACGTGTCAACTGGCGTGCGAAATGAACTCGTCCAGTTCACGGTGGTGGATCCCCCGACACACCGGCCTTGCAGGATGTTGATCGCCTTGTCCGCCGTCTTGCGTGCCGCGCTCTCCTGGTAGAGCGCGGGATACGCATCGCTCTCCAGTTGCCTGAAGTCACTGCTGGTTTTGAGCGGCCCCTCTTCCACCATCACAACATCCAGGCCTGCCTTCGTCAGCAATTCGGCCGTGATCCCACCCCCCGCTCCGGTTCCGATGATGGCAACGTCGCACTCGAGATGCGCGGGCAGCGGGACGTGCGATCCACCGTATACCTTCCAGCCTTGCCGCAGCCCCTGTCGCACGGGATCAGGCAATCCACTCATGGCAGCCGATCAGATCTCGAGCGGCCCCGGATACCCCAGCAGATCCCAGGAAAAGGGAGCGCTGAAGTACGCCGCCATCGAGAGGTCACGAAGCGCGTGGTACGCCTGCTGCGGCAAGGTCAGCCTTGACGTTCGCATGGCCTCCAACGCTTTCTGCACGTGGCTGACCGTGCCCTTCGCCCAGTCGTCCGGCAAGCCGGTCAGGGCCATACGTCCCACCGAGGTCGAAAGCAGCGCAAGCAATCTCGACAGCTCGATGCGCGATGTCGACGGCAACGCTGCCACAGTGGCATCCACCCTGTCGAGATACTCGTCCAGGACTCTGTCCTGCTCAGAGGTTTCGCCCGGCAAGCTTCCATCGAGCACCGCACGGCCCACGGCGCGAAACACCCCACGCCCTTCGGCCGTGAGCCGCCCCTGATCCCAGCCCGGGCGCCACAGGCTCATGCCTCCTCCCCCGACTGCCAGGAGCGCGACGGCCCCGAGGCTTACCTTCAGCAGCGTTCTGCGTTGCATCCTGCGAGTGTTGCACCATTCGCGGCACGACCCTAGCCCGGATCTTTCATGATGGCTTGGGCAAAGCGCCTCAACCGTACACGGTCAACGAACCGCGTCCTTGAGTCGGAGGCTGCTAGCAGGCAGCCTCCGTTCCCACGTAGGCGAACGTGGGAACGTGATGACAGACGATCTGGAAGGACTGTATGCAATGGGATGGACGCCCCCACCTATAGCGGCATCGATGTGCCAGAGTGG
>CBINBY010000011.1:0-64060 GCA_966248995.1 uncultured Burkholderiales bacterium
GAACATCCGCGACTGGCTCTACGTGCGCGACCACTGCGAGGCGATCCGCCAGGTGCTGGCCAGGGGCCGCCTGGGCGAGACCTACAACGTCGGCGGCAAGAACGAGATCCGCAACATCGATGTGGTGACCACCATCTGCCGCAAGCTCGACGCGCTGCGGCCGCGCCCCGGGGGCGCCCGCTACGAAGAGCTGATCACGTATGTGGCTGATCGCCCCGGCCATGACCGCCGCTACGCCATCGACCCCAGCAAGATCGAGCGCGAGGTCGGCTGGAAGCCTGCCGAAACTTTCGAGAGCGGAATCGACAAGACCGTGCTCTGGTATCTGCAGAACCCGCAATGGATCGACAGCGTGCGCAGCGGGGCCTACCGCGAATGGGTCGCCAAGAACTACGGAGCACGCGCGAGCGCATGACGACCGCCACCATGAAGATCCTGCTGCTGGGCAAGAACGGGCAGGTGGGATGGGAGCTGCAGCGTTCGCTCGCGCCGCTGGGCACGCTGGTCGCGCTGGACCGCCAAGGCGTGGACGGGCTGACGGGCGACCTGTCGCACCCTGAGGCGCTGCGCGAGACGGTGCGCTCCATCCGGCCGGATGTGATCGTCAATGCCGCCGCATACACCGCGGTGGACAAGGCGGAAACCGAGGTCGAGCTCGCCCACACCATCAACGCCACGGCCCCGGGAGTGCTCGCGCAAGAGGCAGCGGCCCTCGGCGCGTGGTTGGTCCACTACAGCACAGACTATGTGTTCGATGGCTCGGGCGACACGCCCCGCAAGGAAGACGCCAGCACCGGACCGCTCAGCGTGTATGGCCTGTCGAAACTGGAAGGCGAACGTGCCATCGCGGCCAGCGGAGCTCGCCACCTCATCTTCCGCACCAGCTGGGTCTATGCGCCACGCGGGGGCAACTTCGCCCGCACCATGCTCCGCCTTGCCGGCGAACGCGAACAGCTGCGAGTGATAGACGACCAGGTGGGCGCGCCGACGGGCGCCGAGCTGATTGCCGACGTGACAGCGCATGCACTGAAGCAGGCGTGGCGACATCCGGAACTCGGCGGCCTGTATCACCTGGCGGCCGCGGGCCAGACGAGCTGGCATGGCTATGCCTGCCACGTGATCGAGTGGGCGCGGCGCGCGGGCCACCCTGTGAAGGCCAACGCGGCGACCATCGAACCCATTTCCACGTCGAACTACCCCACCCCCGCTCGCCGGCCACTCAACTCTCGTCTGGATACCCACAAGCTGAAGCGTGCCTTTGGGCTGGAACTGCCGGACTGGCGCGTCGGCGTGGAACGCATGCTGACCGAGATACTGGCCGAGAAGGTGTGAACGAATTCGACATGCCCGCCCATCCCGCCCAAACGCGCCCACTCGGCGTTGCAAATGCTCGCCGTGGCCCGAGCTACGGCTGCGCTTTGCGCCTTGATTGGGCTCGTTTGGACGGTCTGCTCGGGCACGCCGGATTCATTCACACCTTCTGACACGACGCACTCCGGAGCAACGACATGACGCGCGCTCGCAAGGGAATCATCCTCGCCGGGGGATCAGGCACCCGCCTGCACCCGGCCACGCTGGCGATCAGCAAGCAACTGCTGCCGGTGTACGACAAGCCAATGGTGTACTACCCGCTCAGCACACTCATGCTGGCGGGCATACGGGACATCCTCGTCATCAGCACACCGCAGGACACGCCGAGGTTTGAGGCACTGCTGGGGGACGGCAGCCGGTGGGGAATCAATCTCAGCTATTGCGTTCAGCCGAGCCCTGATGGCCTGGCGCAGGCCTTCATCCTGGGCCGGGAGTTCGTCGACGGGCATCCAAGTGCGCTGGTGCTGGGAGACAACATCTTCTATGGGCACGACCTCCACGCCCTGCTCGGTAGCGCGACATCACGCGAGCGCGGTGCCAGTGTGTTTGCGTATCACGTGCACGACCCGGAACGCTACGGCGTGGTGGAGTTCTCCGACCGCCGCGCCTTGAGCATCGAAGAAAAGCCTGCCCAGCCGAAGAGCAACTACGCGGTGACTGGCCTGTACTTCTACGACGAGCAGGTGTGCGACATCGCCGCCGACATCAAGCCTTCAGCACGAGGGGAACTCGAGATCACCGATGTCAACGCGCGGTACCTCCATGCTGAGCAGCTGAATGTGGAGATCATGGGCCGGGGCTATGCCTGGCTCGACACTGGAACCCACGACAGCCTGATGGAGGCCGGGCAGTTCATCGCGACCCTGGAGAAGCGGCAGGGGCTGAAAGTGGCGTGTCTGGAGGAGATCGCGTACCGCTCCGGCTGGATCACCGCCGAGGAACTGGAGCGGCAGGCGCAACCCATGTTGAAGAACGGCTATGGGCAGTACCTGCTCAAGGTTCTGAAGGAGCGGGTGTTCTGATGAACGTGATCCGGACTGCGATTCCCGAAGTGCTCATCTTCGAGCCCAAGGTGTTCGGTGACGAGCGCGGGTTCTTCATGGAAAGCTTCAACGATCGAGCCTTCCGCGAGGCGACCGGGCGTGATGAGCGCTTCGTTCAGGACAACCACTCCCGATCTGCTCGTGGGGTATTGCGCGGTCTCCATTACCAGCTACCGCCGCATGCGCAGGGCAAGCTCGTACGAGTGGTGAACGGCACCGTGTTCGACGTGGCGGTGGACATGCGCCGCAGCAGCCCGACCTTCGGGCGCTGGGTAAGTACCGAACTGAGCGAGACGAATCGGCGCCAGATGTGGATCCCGCCCGGCTTTGCCCACGGCTTTCTGGTATTGAGCGAGTCAGCGGACTTTCTGTACAAGACGACAGACTACTATTCGCCGGAAAGCGAGGGTTCTGTGCGGTGGGACGATCCGGGTTTGGGTATTGAATGGCCTGATGCGGGCACGTCCCTTCAGCTCTCCGCCAAGGACAAAGGCGCTCCGATTCTGTCGCAGGCACCCGCTTTCGACTGACGTACGTTCCCGTCCTGGGCGATCCGCGGACTTGCCCTACACTCAGCCGTTCACGTGATGAACGGACTGGCATTTCCGCCTTTCATGCCCTCCTCCCTTTCTACCGACCAGGACACGGGCGCCAAGCTTGAGGTGTTGCGCGTGCTTGCTGCACGGCCCGAGCTGTCGCAACGCGAGCTGTCCAAGGCGCTGGGCATCAGCCTGGGCAAGACCCACTACGTGCTTCATGCGCTGCTCGAAAAGGGCCTCGTGAAGATCGAGAACTTCAGGCGCAACGACAACAAGCTCGCGTATGCCTATCTCCTCACCCCCAAGGGCATGAAGGAGAAGCTGCGCCTCACACGCAGCTTCCTGGCGCGCAAGGAGGCCGAGTTCAAGCATCTGAGCGACACCATCGCGCAACTGCGTCAGGAGATTCAGGCGGAGCAGCTGGGCCGCGCGACGATCACACCAAGCGATCTGTGACCATGGATAAGCACGCGAAGATCTACGTCACCGGACACCGAGGCATGGTGGGCAGCGCCCTCGTGCGCCGGCTGCAGGCGGGCGGGTACGACCGCATCCTGACTCGCACACACGGGCAGCTCGACTTGCTCGACCAGCAGGCGGTGCATCGCTTCCTCGCGGACGAACAGCCTGATTACATATTCATCGCAGCAGCCAAGGTCGGCGGCATCCAGGCCAACGACACCTACCGGGCCGACTTCATTTATCAGAACCTCATGATCGAGGCGAACCTTGTACACGGAGCGCATCTGGCCGGTGTACAGCGGCTAATGTTCCTGGGTTCCAGCTGCATCTATCCGCGCGATTGTCCGCAGCCGATCAGGGAAGAGTACCTACTGACCGGGCCGCTGGAACCGACGAACGAGCCCTACGCCATCGCGAAGATCGCGGGTATCAAGCTCTGCGAAAGCTACAACAAGCAGCACGGGCGGCAGTACGTGAGCGTGATGCCGACGAATCTGTACGGGCCGAACGACAACTACGACTTGGTAAACAGTCATGTACTGCCGGCGCTGATACGCAAAGCACATGAGGCTAAGGTGCGTGGCGACGTGGAGTGTGTCGTTTGGGGTTCCGGCACGCCGCGTCGTGAGTTCCTATACGTTGACGACCTAGCGGACGCCTGCGTGCATCTCATGGAGCGAGGCTACGACGGCCCGCTGCTCAATGTCGGCACCGGCGAAGACATCACCATCCGTGACCTCGCCGAGGCGGTGATGAATGTCGTCGGCTTCGATGGGCGCATCGTTTACGACCGCAGCAAGCCTGACGGCACGCTGCGCAAGCTGCTTGATGTGAGCAGACTGAACGCCCTGGGCTGGAGTGCACGCACATCGCTGTCCGATGGCATTCGCCAGACCTACGCGAGCGCACCTTTTCGCACGCCGTCCAGCTCGTCCCAAGCCCCTTTCTGAGCTAAACATGACCGCCAAGAAAATCGCGCTCATCACAGGCGTCACCGGCCAGGACGGCGCCTATCTCGCCGAGTTCTTACTGAACAAGGGCTACGAAGTCCACGGCGTGAAGCGGCGCGCATCGCTGTTCAACACGGATCGCATCGACCACCTGTATCAGGACCCACACGTCGACAACCAGCGCTTCGTGCTGCACTACGGCGACCTGACCGACTCCAGCAACCTCATCCGCATCGTTCAGAAGGTGCAGCCGGACGAGATCTACAACCTCGCTGCTCAGAGCCATGTAGCGGTGAGCTTCGAGGAACCCGAGTACACCGCCAATGCCGACGGCATCGGCACGCTTCGCCTGCTGGAGGCCATGCGCATCCTCGGGCTTGAGAAAAAGGCCCGGTTCTACCAAGCGAGTACCTCCGAGCTTTACGGCTTGGTACAGGAGGTCCCTCAACGCGAGACCACGCCTTTCTATCCGCGCAGCCCCTATGCGGTCGCGAAGCTCTACGGGTACTGGATCACGGTCAACTACCGCGAAGCCTATGGCATGTACGCGTGCAACGGCATCCTGTTCAACCACGAAAGCCCGCTTCGCGGCGAAACCTTCGTCACCCGCAAGATTACGCGCGCCATGGCCCGCGTGGCCCTCGGACTGCAGGACTGCCTGTACCTCGGCAACCTGAGCGCCCTGCGCGACTGGGGCCACGCGCGCGACTACGTCGAGATGCAGTGGCTGATGCTTCAGCAGGACCAGCCCGACGACTTCGTGATCGCCACCGGCGTGCAGTACAGCGTGCGCGACTTCGTCGCGTTGGCCGCGGCAGAGCTCGGGATCACGCTGGAGTTCAGCGGCCAGGGCCAGTCGGAGATTGGCACCGTCGCCAAGGTCACGGACGACGTCGTCAAGTGCAAGCCCGGCGATGTGGTGGTGAGGGTCGACCCGCGCTACTTCAGACCCACCGAGGTGGAGACGCTGCTCGGCGACGCCACCAAAGCCAAACAGAAGCTTGGCTGGACGCCGGCGACCACGCTGCAGGAGCTCGTGCGCGAGATGGTTCAGTCGGACCGCGCGGCGGCGCGACGCGACGCGCTGGTTAAGGGCGCAGGATTTCAGGCATTCGACTATCACGAATAACGGCGCGACGCGAACCGCCGTACGAATGCAACTTTGACGGGTCTTTGGCATGTTTAATCTCAGCAGTCGCGCCTTGGTGCTCGAGGTCGGTTCCGGCAGCAATCCGTGGCAACGCTCGGACGTACTGCTCGATCGCTATTACGTCGACGAGACAGGGCAGCGGGGAGGCGGCGAGATCTTCCGGGATCGGCGACCAATGATCGTCGCGGCGGGGGAGCGCCTACCATTCAAGGACAAGGCGTTCGACTTCGTCTACACCTGCCACGTCATCGAGCACGCCGAAGACATTGTCAGCATGCTGCAGGAGATGTCTCGCGTCGGCAAAGCGGGCTTTATCGAGTGCCCCAATCCCTTGCTGGAACGCATCCTTGATCAGGAGCAGCACAACTGGTACATCACGAACGCGGACGGCAAGCTGCTGATCGCACCCAAGAAGGGCAACAACGTCACGACGCGCGAGGACCGCTTTTACTTCCGCATGATGAGCGACCACTTCGTGGTGCGTCACAACTGGGAGAGATTCGTCACGCGCCTGCACTGGAACGACAACATCCAGTTCGAGCTCTGCAACGACGTCCAACGTGTCTTTGCCGAACAGCCCATTGAGCCCGATCTCGACCAGAAGGTGCAAAGCCGCGTGGACACTGTGCTGCGCAAGGCATGGACGGACGCTAAGAAGGACGCGCTGAGGCGAGCTGTTGCGGCGTCGCCCGCCAGCGCCGTATTGAAGCAGGCGATGCGAAAGGTGCGTAAATGGCAGCGCAACCGCAAGGCGCCGCGCGTCGTCGCCGAGGAACTGCAGCGCCTGCTGGCTTGTCCCTACTGCCGCGCGGATCTTGCTCGGGAGCCGGGCCGATACCGCTGTGTCGGATGCGCACGCGTGTTTTCGGACTCTGACGATGTCGCCGTTCTGCTCTGAGAAACGTTATGAAGGATTGGCTCGTATCTGCCTTAAGCGTGATGCCGGTGGAGGCAATGGCATCGTTGTTCGAGCAGGCCCGGATTCGCCGTCTGCGCAGGCAGCTGGCGCACTGCGGCGAGAGCGTGACAATCAGCCAAGGCTTCTACGTCGAGGAGCCTTCCCGGCTCACCATTGAAGACGACGCATCCTTCGGGCCCGGCGTCTGCATCATGGGAATCGGAGGCTGCCGAATCGGCGTCAATGCCATGGTCGCCACGCAAGCCCTGATTCTCACAACCACCCACGATCGGCGCGCGCCGGTCATGCGCGAGACCGGCGTGCATCGCGCGGTCCTGATCGAGAGCAATGCCTGGATCGGTGCGGGTGCTATCCTGCTCCCCGGCGTCGTCGTGCGTGCCGGCGCCATTGTCGGTGCCGGCGCGGTAGTGACGGGCGAAGTCGCGGCCGGTCAGGTGGTCGGAGGCGTTCCGGCACGGTCCATGTTCCTGCGGACGGCTGCCGCCCGGCGTTGAAGACATGAAGGCGGCTGGAACAGCGCCTTCGGAGGCCGGGAACTCGCGCGCCACGCTGGTCGTCTTGCTGGCGGGACGTGCACTGCTGATCCTGTGCTCCGTCGTGTCTATCCGACTCGCGACGCAGCTCCTGGGTGCCAGCCAGCTCGGCGTGATGAATCTCATCCTCAGCGCAATCACGCTGTTTGGCTTGCTGATTGGCGCGTTCAGCCTGTATTTCTATCGACAGTTGCTTGAGTGGCATATCGAAGGCCGTCTGATCGAGAACGTCGCCCGCTACGCGCGCTTTTTGGTGATCTCAGCCGCAGTGGCTTGCGCCCTAATGCTGCCCTACTGGAGCGCAGACACGGCGTGGCGCAACGTTCCGCTGCCATGGCTCGCCCTGCTTCTGACAGGAAACCTGGTCATCGCGACGTTGAACGGGGCCGTCCTCTACGCACTGAACGCGCTCGGACGGCGGCGCACCTACGTGCTCCTGTCGAACGTCGCCAGTTGGGGGGGTGTAGGTCTTGCGGTCACCGCGAATCTCACCGGGCTGCCACGCGCCGAACACTGGCTCGTCGGCCTGCTCGCCGCCCAGCTGCTGTCGCTGTGTCTTGCCTGGGGTCCCTTCGTCGAAGCCGCACGCGTCGCCTCGCCCTCGTCCTGTGTGGCGGACAGCCGCGTCCAAGACTTCAGATTCGGCTCGGTGCTGCGCTTCTCGTGGCCACTCGCCGTCTGCACCGCCTTGTACTGGGTGCAGCGCAACAGCTTCGCGCCGATGATGGCATCAAGCCATGACATGCACATTCTGGGCCTCTTCTCGGTGGGGTTCTCGGTCGGGCTGCTGATCATGTCGTCGTTCGACACGCTGTTTCGCGAGTACTACTCACCGATCTACTACCGGGCAATCGCCGGGGGCGACGACGACGTCAAAGTGGATGCATGGAATGCATATGCCGAGGCGCTGTTCCCCGCCGTGATCGCCATGGCGGTCTTCGTAGCTGCCTCAGGCAGCGCGCTGCTGCGCCTGCTGGTCAGCCAGGAGTTTCATGGCATGGCGTCAGTCGTCGCATGGGGCGCACTGAGCCAGGCGCTCATCTCCATCTACAGCACTTACGTGCTTCTGGCGTCAAGCTTCATGGATAACCGCATCCTGCTCGTTCCCAATGTGGCTGGCGCCGCGGTCGTCGTGACACTGCTGGTCGTGCTGCTGCCGCTGCACCCAATCGCCGGCGCCGGACTGGCCGTCAATCTCGGACTGCTGACGACCACCGTGCTGGCGGCGCGTCGGCTCTCCAGGCTGCGCCCACACAGGTTTCCGTTGCGGCGCACGTCGATCGCACTGGCCCTTGCCGTACCGCTGGCCGCCGTGCCATGGATCGATCGCTCATTTCCGAACGCGCTGATCATCCTTGGCATCGCCGGGCTTTACGCGGCCGGGCTGCAATACCGGCTCGCCCGGCGCTGGCTGTAGCGGTCAGAGCAGACAACCATGCAAAGCCCTTCTCTCGAAGCCAAACTCAAGGACTGGGTGCGCGGGACGGCGCTGTACGAATGGCGGCAGCGCCGTCACGGTGCCCGCCGCGGTCCGCGAATCGCCCGACCGCACGGGACACTCGTTCCCGGCCAATCGGACACCACCTTCGTGGTCGTTTGCGGTGCCGACTTTGATCAGAGCGTGCCCAACGCAGCCACCACTAGCCGGATGGGTTGGTGCCGCGGCTTTGAGCAGTTGGGGATTCCCTATCTGCTCATCAGCGCCTACGAGCTCGCGAGGACGCTGCCGCGGCTGCCCAATCCGATGTGCTGGATCGCGGGCTCCGACTACGCCTATCTCGACGACGAGAACTTTCGGTGCCTGAAGCGGCATCGTCACGCCGTTCTCGTATCAACCGCGTTCGAGGGCGAGTCGACGTTCTTCCGCGACCGCGGCTTCCCGCAGCAGTCCTGGCATCCGCGCCTGCGTCGTCGCATCGTCGCCTCGGAACCCGTGTTCGTCTTCACGATGTCAGGGAAGTCGCGCTTCGAGTTCTACGAGGGGTGGCTTCGCGCCGGGCTGCAGTTGGTCTCCCTGCCGCTTGCCTGCGACACCTACCTGTACGAGCATCCCGCCAGCGCCTTTGACTTCGGGAAGGTCGACATTGCGTTCGTCGGTGGCTTCTGGCCGTACAAGGCCCGGCAGTTCGATCTGTACCTCAAGCCGTTCGCCGAGCGCCTGCACGTGTTCGGCTATTCCGCCTGGCCGTACGGAAGTTATCGAGGACGCCTGCCCGACGACCAGGAGGCCGCGTTGTATGCGCAGGCGCGCATCTCACCGATCATCAACGAGCCGCATGTCTCCGCCATGAGCGTCGACATCAACGAGCGGGGGTTCAAGGTGCTGGGTGCGGGCGGGCTGGGAATCACCGACGCGACGAGCGGGTATCGCGAATGGTTCGGACGCGACGAGCTGCTGGTCCCTGAAACGCTAGACGAGTACCGCGAGATGATTCACGCAATGCTGGCGGACCCCGCAGCATTCCAGGGGCTGCGCGAGCGCGGCCGGCAGGCCGTGCTGACCCGCCACACATACCGGCATCGCGCAGAGCAGTTCCGGCGCCTTATCGATCCCAACGCTTTATTCCCAGGAACAACCCCTTGAACTCCAGATCCGCCCTGCGCGAGCGCGCCTCGACCGCCTATCGTCACGCCGCACGGCTCTTCAAGGGTTTTGTGCTCCGGGACCACGTGGAACGCGAAGCCGCGAGATGGTTTAGAGACCGCGGCGACGAAACGCTACGGCTCGACTACCCGCTGAGCTGGAAATCCGTCGTGTTCGATTGCGGCGGCTACGAGGGCGACTGGGCCGCGTCGATCCGCCAAAGATACGGCTGCAGCGTTTTCGTGTTCGAGCCGGTGCAAGCCTTTCTCGACGGCATCCTCAAGCGCTTCGATGGTGATCCGTCCATCCACGCCTTCGGCTATGGCCTGCATTCCCGCAATGAGCGCACGACGATCTCGCTAGCCGGCAATGCGTCGTCGACCTTCGTTGACGCCGGGTCGTCCGAGGAAATCGAGCTGCGCGACGTAGCCGAGGTGCTGGCCGAGCTCAAGGTCTCGCGCATCGATCTCATCAAGATCAACATCGAGGGCGGCGAATTTGAGCTGCTGGAGCGCCTGCTTGACACCGGCCTGATCCAGGCCGTCGACCACGTGCAGGTGCAATTCCACCGCTTCGTTCCCGATGCGGCCACCCGGCGCCAGCGGGTCCGAGAGCGTCTTGCCGCGAGTCACACGCTTCGCTACAACTACGACTTCATCTGGGAATCGTGGAGCAGGAAGTGACCGCTGCAGGATCTGCCGCGGCCGCCCATCGAGCAGTGTCGGGCCGCTCCGTCGTCACGGTGCGCCTGTTCGGTGGGCTCGGGAACCAGATGTTCCAGTACGCAACGGCGCGCGCCGTCGCCGAGCGCACTGGTGCCGAGGTCCTGCTGGACCTGCGCGGTTTCGAATCCTATGTGCTGCGCAAGCCGGCGCTCCACCGCTGGTGCGTCAACGCGCGCATCGCAAGCACGCGCGAACTGCATAGATATCCGGAGTGGCGTCTGTGGTTGTCGCGTCGTCTCGCTTCGATGGGCGTCGCGACCCGCTGCTACAACGAGCCCCGCCTCGGCTTCGACCCCACGGTGCTCGGGATGCGGACACCGCTGCACCTGAACGGCTATTTCCAATCCGAAAGGTACTTCGCCAGCGTGCGGCCGAAGCTGTTCGAGGAGTTTGTGCCCCAGGCGCCGCTCTCGCCGGCGAACCAGCGCATCTCACAAGTAGCCGCAGAGACGAACAGCGTCTCCATCCACGTGCGCCGCGGCGACTACGTCTCAGATCCGCGCAACATGGACGTGCACGGCATCTGCGACGTGGGTTACTACGATCGTGCGATCGAGCTGCTGCGCAAGCGCACCGGATCCGCCACTTACTTTGTCTTCTCGGACGACTTGGACTGGGCACGCCAGAACATCCGCACGCCGGGGCCGGTGTTTCATGTCGAGGGGAACGAGAACGATCCCGAAATGGACATCCACCTCATGACCCGATGCAAGCACAACATCTGCGCCAACAGCAGCTTCAGCTGGTGGGGCGCCTGGCTGAACCGGAACGCCGGCAAGATCGTCGTTGCGCCGGCGCGATGGTTCGCATCGACGACCCTCGATGCGTCGGAACTAGTCCCGGCAGACTGGGTTCGCCTTGACTGATTCGAGCGCGCCCCTTTCCCGTACAGGCCTGCGCTACTCGGTGGTGATGCCGGCGCACCGGGCCGACGCTTACCTAGTGGATGCCATCCGAAGCGTGGAGCACGCCCTGGCGGACGATCCCGCGGAGCTGATCGTCGTCGCCAACGGGCCCGATCGCGAATTGGTCGCCGAGACAGTCGTTCGGATCCGCACGGTGCCGAGCACGCGGGTGGAGCTCTGCGAGATTCCGTCGCTGATCCACTGCCTCAACCGTGGGATCGAGCTCGCCAGCGGCGAGTACATCGCCCGCTTCGATTCGGACGACGTCTGCTTGGTAGACCGATTCAGGCAACAGTACGCGCGCGCGGTGTCGTCCGGCGCCGATTTTGTGTTCTCGGACGCGGAGATCATCGACGCCGACGGGCAGCCCACCGGCGAGACCAAGACCTCAGCGATAAGCCTGTGGAAACGCTGCGGGCCAATCCATCCAACGGCCTTCATGCGGCGCGAGGCGCTGTTGCGCCTGGGCGGCTACGGCAACCTGGAGTACAGCGAGGACTATCATCTCTGGCTGCGCGCGTTCGGCGAAGGTTGTCGCTTCGAAGTCGACCACCGCCCGGCCATTCGCTACCGTGTCCATGGCCAGCAGGCCACCGATCCTTCGAAGTTGATCGACACCTTCGCGACCAACATCGGGATCAAGCTGATCGTGAGCCTGCGCAAGCGCAAGCTGCGCATCTTCCTCGGCGCGGCGGCGGACAGCGTGTACCTGATTTATCGCAAATGCCGAGCCGCGTTCTCCTGATCTCCAACATGTTCCCGTCGTCCCGGGACCGGACCTACGGCAGGTTCGTGGAGCGGTGCGCGACCGGGCTGACCGCCGCCGGCGTCGAAACCGACGTCGTTTCCCTTCCCAAACATTCCAGCTTAGTCGCCAAGCTGCTCGACTACTTGCGCTTCGCGATCGAGGCCAATGTGCGCATCCTCTCGAAGCGCTACGACTGCATCTACGTGCACCATCCGCTGCAAACGCTGCTCGTGTGCACGCCGGCTCTCGCCGTGCGCAAAGTCCGGCTCGTGCTGAACTTCCACGGCCACGACCTGCTCCCGGTGAAGCGCCGCGGCAAGGTGCTGCAAGCGATGATGGCCGGCTTCTTCAGGGCGGCTCCAATCGTAGTCGTTCCCTCCCGCCACTTTAAAAGCCTGTTCGACAGCCGCTTCGGCCACGGCAGGCCCGAAGGCGCCCGGGTCTTCTACTCCGGAGGCGTGAACGACGACTACTTCGCCAGCGAGCCGCTTGCCTGGACGGCTCGCCCGTCCAGCGCGCTCTTCCTTTCGCGCTGGGTGGCCGAGAAGGGCTGGCCCGACTTCATCGACCTAGCGAAGCGCCTGAAGCAGCGCTTTCCCGACTTCCAGTTCACCGTGGCAGGCGTCGGTCCCGACGAAAGCGCGATCCGCGTTGCCGTCGTGCGAGCGGGCCTGGCAGCGTCGGTCCACATCGTGCCGGCGACGACCGTCGCGCAAAACCGCGCCCTGTTCGCCCAACATCGCTATTTCGTCTTCCCGACGCGCTTCGACGAGTCGCTGGCACTGGTCAACCTAGAGGCGATGGCGTGCGGCTGTGTCGTGCTGTCGTCCGATTTTCGCACCGCATCCGAATACCTTGAGCACGGCATCAACGGCTTCAGGCTGCCGCTGGCGGGCTTCGCCGATGCATGTTTGCACAGGATCATGGCGCTCGAGCAGGATGCCGCCCGTGCCGTCGCAATCACGGCCGCCGCCCGGAACACCGCGGGCCGGTTCCGCGAAAGCGACATCATGCGCCAGCTGCCTATGGTCCTCGATCTTCAGGTGCCATGAGCACTCCCATTTGGGCACCGCGCCGCGTCCGCAAGCGCAGCTTCAGCGCCATGCCACTGTATCTCCTGCTGGCAACCGACATCGCCAACGGGATCACGTCGCTCGGGGCGCCCGGCGTTTTCGCGACGCCCGCACTAGCGATCAAGATGGCCATTGCGCTCTATCTAGCGTCACGCGTGCACTGGAGCCTAAGCAGCCTTGCCGAAATGAGTGCCGTCGCGCTCTGCGTCCTCGCCTACGTGGTGGCCCTGCCGGCAGGCCCCGAGGCCACGGCACTAATGTTGAAGACCGGCGCGGTCATCGTTCTGCTGTACCTGCTACGCAAGTACCTCATGCAGCTGTCGAAGCGTTCGGTGACCCTCTTCTTGCGAACCGCCTTGGTGGTGATCGCACTATCACTCATGCTGGGACTGCTCGGCGTCGGCCATGACCGCTATGGCGACAGCGACGCGCTGCTGCAGGCCAACGGCTTCTTGCCGGCCGGCAACGAAATCAACATCGCACTCGTCGGCCTGTTCTGGTGGTTGTCGGCGCAACGACGCAGCGAACACCGCTCGACGGCCGACTCGGCTTTCTACTGGCTGTGCCTCGTGCTCATGGTGCTCAGCACCAGCAAGACGACCATCATCAGCGCCGCTATCACGATCCTGTACTTCCTTCGTGGCCACAAGACCTCCATCCTGATCGCGTTAGCGGCTGCGCCCATCGCCCTCTATCTCTTGATGTCGTCCCAAGTTTGGGAGCGGTGGGCCTACTTCTATGACATCTATGCCGATCAAGGAACGCTTTCGGCGTTGACCAGTGGTCGCTTCGGCCGCATCGATGAGTTCGGCATCGAACTGCTCACACTCTTGGTGAAAGGGGTTGGCGTGCTAGCAAACAGCGCTGGCTACATCGAGTCCGATCCGATTGACCTGCTGTTCAACTTCGGCGTGATCGGTCTTGTGCTATATGCCTTGTTCGGCATCGAAGTCTGGCGGGCCTGCCGGGGTCTGCTCACGCCATGGCTCTTAATCATGACCACTAGCCTTTTCGCCGGCCATGTCGTCTATTCGGTCTTTGCCGCTCCCATCCTTTCGTGCGCGCTACGTGCCCGCTTGTCGGCTCGGCCAACTGCAGCGCCACATACGCAGCGAGGGCGGCCCGTCGTTAGCGCCTCAGGCACACCAGCCATTGGATCGTAACAATGACAAAGGCGAGTCCGCACTTATCACGGGTCCAGTTCGCCGGGCTGAGTTTCAGCGGCCTACGCGCCGCTGATCTCCTTCCCGAGGCGGGACAGTTCAAGTTCATCGTGACCGTGAACGCTGATTTCGTCGTCACATCCTGCGCGGACGATAGATTCCAAAGGATCATTTCCGGCAATCTGGCCACCTTCGACGGTCAGATTACGTGGTGGCTCGCGCGGCTGCTCGCGACGCCGAAGGGCACAACCTTCGAGAAGATTAGCGGGTCGTCGTTTGCTCACAACCTGCTTGAGGATGCGGCGGCGCGGGGCCTGCGCGTCTTCTTCCTTGGTGCCAGGCCGCACGTCAACGAGGCTGCTGTCCGTGCCGTTCAAACACGCTATGGGGTGGACGTGACAGGGTATTCACCTCCACTTTCCGCCTACCCTGGACTGCCGGCATGGAATGATGACATTCTCAAACGCCTGGAGGCGCGGACCCCGCACGTCGTTTTTGTAGCGCTCGGTTCGCCGAAGCAGGAGCTCTGGATCGACGACCATCGGGAGGCACTTCAGGACGCCGGCGTGCAGCTAGCTATTGGCTGCGGCGGAACACTTGACTTTCTCGCGGGGGAGGTCACACGAGCCCCTCGCTGGGTTCAGCAGAGCGGATTGGAAGGGGTATACCGGCTGCTCGTGCAGCCAAAGCTGTTTCGCCTGAAGCGCCTCACGAGGAGCCTACTTGTTATTCCGATCGCATTCTGGAAGGCGTTTTCCGACTAGGGCGCTCCGTACTCCGGAACGAATTCCGACAGCCAGCGCTTGACTCTGGCCGTGCTCATGTCATCGGGCTCGGCGGCGGCTCGCTCAAGCGCAGCCAGTAACGAGCCGCTGGGACTCGGGTTTAAGTAGGCGATGCGCAGGCGGGGATGCACCGAGGGCAGCGTGAGATCCGCGTCAGCCAGCAATTCCTCGTAGAGTTTCTCACCGGATCGCAGTCCGCTGAAGACGATGGCAATCTCGCCTTCGCGATGCCCGGATAGCCGGATCATGTCCCGAGCCAAATCCACAATCTTCACCGGCTCGCCCATATCCAACACATAAACTTGGCCGGTCTCACCAATAGCCGCAGCCTGCAACACCAACCTTACCGCCTCTGGAATGGTCATGAAGTAGCGGGTGATCTCCGGGTGCGTCACCGTCACCGGCCCACCCTTGGCGATCTGCTCCTTGAACTTGGGGATCACGCTGCCGCTGGAGCCCAGCACGTTGCCGAAGCGCACGGCCATGAAGCGGGTCTTGTAGCCGCCCTGCGCCGCGAGCTGTGAGATTGCCATCTCTGCCGCCCGCTTGGTCGCGCCCATCACATTAGTGGGATTCACCGCCTTGTCAGTGCTGATTAGCACAAAACGCTCCACGCGTGCCTCGCCTGCCGCCTTAGCCGCGAGGTAAGTACCCAGCGTGTTGTTACGTAGGGCGGCCCATGCGTTTTCATCTTCCATTAGCGGCACGTGCTTGTAGGCCGCAGCGTGAAACACGACCTGCGGCTTGTAGCGATCGAAGGTGACGCGCAGGTGCTCCGCATCCTTCACGTCGCCAATCAGCCGCACTAGCGGCAAATGCGGAAAGCTCTCGCTCAACTCCTGCTCGATGGTGTAGAGGGCGAATTCGCTCAGCTCATAGAGCACGATCTTGTTTGGCCCGTAGCGCGCCACCTGCCGGCACAGCTCGCTGCCGATGGAGCCGCCGGCGCCGGTGATCAGCACTGTCTTGCCGCTCAGCGTTTCGGAGATGCCGCCTTCGTCCAGCACGACAGGCTCTCGGCCCAGTAGGTCTTCGGGCTCAATGTCGCGCACGTTGGCCACCTTGCGGCCTTCCCGTAATTCTTCGGCCGAAGGCACCGTGAGCACGGGCAGGTGCGTTTGTGCAGCCAAGTCGAGCGCGCGGCGTCGCTCGCTGCCCTTCGCCGAAGGCATGGCAACCACGATGTGGGTGATCCCATGCAGCGCTGCCCAGTGCGAGGCCATATCGAGCGGCCCCAACACGGGCACGCCACTCACGCGCGCCGCCCGCTTAGCGGCATCGTCATCGAGCAAGCCCACTACCACCCAGCCCTGATGCTGAATGCCGGCAATGAGCAGGCGTGCCGCATTTCCCGCGCCCATGACCAATGCACGCCGTGTTTCGACGGCACTGCCAGTGATGCGGCCACGCATATGCTCGTAGAGCATGCGATAGGCAATGCGCACCATGCACAGCCCCATCAAGCTCACCACCGGATGCAGCGCCAGCACGGCACGCGGCACTTTTGTCAGCTGCGCCATCAGCACGATGACAGCACCCACCACGCCGGCCACAAAGCACGCGACCGTGAGCCGCTTCACCTCGCCGAAACCAGAGAAGCGCCAAATCGCCTTTGGCACACCCAGCGCCACGAAGGTGAGCAGGTACAGCGCGATCAAGCCGAGCATCACCCAGATGTCGTAGCCCGGACGCGCCGACCACCAGCGCTCGAAGCCCAAGCGGAACAGGTAGGTGATGTTCCAGCAGGCCGCGATGACGAGCCCGTCGATAAGCAGCGACAAGGGCTGCCGGTGGGGGCGGATGCGGGTCAGGAAAGTGTCGAGCGCTTGCCAGGTCATGCGCGGCCAATGAATAGATCGAGGGCTACGAAGGGCAGTGTAGGTTTCGGCTGCGGGCGAGTTGCTGCTTCATCGGCCCCACAGCAGCCGCAGCGTCTGCGCGAGCACCGCCAGGTCGTTCCACACATTCGCGCGCTCTAAGTAGGCCACCGCGGCGCGCAGCTTCTTCGGCATGACTACCTCGACATACTCACGCTCCGGGTCCGCCGCGCGACCGAGCAACTCTGACTCGTCGGCAAACTCCAGAGACACCGGGTCCGTAATTCCCGGTCGCACCGACAGCACCTTAACTTTCAAGTCCTCGGGGTACATCGCCACATAGCGCGGCACCTCCGGCCGTGGGCCCACCAGGCTCATGTGGCCGAGCAGCACATCGATCAACTGGGGCAGTTCGTCGACTTTGCTGTGGCGCAGCCACAGGCCGGCACGTGTGATGCGAGGGTCGGCACCGACCGTGATCTCGCGGCCGCTGGTTTGCGGCGCGTGGACCATGGTTCGGAACTTATGGATGCGAAACACCGTGCCATACCGGCCCACTCTCTCCTGGCGGAAGAACACCGGCCCCGGGGAGTCGAGTTTGATCCACAAGGCCACGATCGCGAAGAACGGCAGCAGCAGGACGAGCGCGAAGCCTGCGATCAGGATGTCGATGAGACGTTTCACCATGCCGCGCAAGCGCTCAGCCGTGCAGCTCCGCGCGCGTCGCATCGGCCACGCGCCTTACATCGGCATCAGTCATGCGCGTGTACAGCGGAAGGCTGACCATATGCTCATATGCAGCCTGGCTGTTCGGGAACTGCTGCGGCTGCAGACCATAGCGCTCGCGCCAGTAAGGATGAAGGTGCAGCGGGATGTAGTGGACGCTGCAGCCGATGCCGGCCTGGAACAGCCGCTCGATGAAGATGTCGCGCGTCACGCGGGCACCATCGGCCAGACGCACGACATAGAGGTGCCAAGCGTGCACATCATCACTGGGCGCCTGGGGCGGCAGGATGAGTGGGAGATGGGCCAACGACTCGTGGTAATGGTTTGCAATCTGCTGACGCCGCCGCTGAAACTCATTCGCCCGCTTCAACTGATGCAGCCCCAGCGCTGCGGCAATGTCCGTCAAGTTGTACTTGAACCCCGGTGCCACGATCTCGTAGTACCAGCTCGGCACCTTCGCCGTGAAGCGGTCGAAGGCATCCCGGTTCATGCCATGCAAGCGCATCACCCGCATGCGTTTCGCCAGGTCCGCATGGCGAGTGACAACCATGCCGCCCTCGCCCGTCGTGATGGTCTTGTTCGCGTAGAAGCTGAACACGGTCGCATCGGATTCCAGCGTGCCGATGAGGCGGCCCGCCGAGGTCGTGGGCAACGCGTGTGCGGCATCCTCCACCACCTTGAGACCATGTTTCCTTGCCAGCGCAAGCAGTGCCGGCATGTCGGCCGCAAGCCCGGCGTAATGCACCGGCATCACGGCCTTGGTGCGTGGCGTGATGGCGGCTTCGACTGCGTTCACGTCGATGCACATCGTGGCCGGGTCGATGTCCACCAGCTTCACGTCCGCGCCCAGGTACCGCACGACTTCGGCGGTCGCGGTGAAGGTATGCGTGGTCGTGATGACCTCGTCCCCAGGGCCAATGCCCAGCGCCTCCAGTGCGAGGTGCAGGCCCGCGGTGGCGGAGTTGACCGCAATCGACTGCAGGCTAGCGTCGCCCAGGTATTCGGTGAACGCTTCCTCGAAGCGCTTGGCCTTCGGGCCGGTGGTGATCCAGCCGGAGCGAAGCGTGTCCACCACTTCGGCGATTTCTTCCTCGCCGATGTCGGGCAAGGCGAATGGCAGAAAGGGTCGGGGTTCGGGCATGTTGTCAGTCCTTGCCGATCCAGCACAGCAGATGAGTGCGCAGGAACGGCATGGTGTTGAGCAAGGTGTAGAGGCTCGGATGCAAGCGCGTGGCGGCGCGCGCAATGGGCGGAGCCAGCGTGACGCGCTGCGCCTCGACGCGAGCCTGTGGAAAGAGTTCGCGCACGCGCGCCAGCGGGACGCCGCGGACATCGGGGTTGCGCGGGTTGTCGACGGTGAAGTCATACCACAGCACGCCGCCGCCCGGCTTCACTGCGCTCCACATCACCTCGGCCAGGCGCTGCTGGAAGGCATCGTCCAGCAGCGAGGAGAACACGGTGGCCTGCATGACGATGTCCGCGCACTCTGGCAGCAGGCGACATTGCGTGGCATCGCCGAGCGTGAGTTCCACCGCGGTGGGCAGGCGATCCCGCGCCGCCGCGTGGCGCTCAGGGAGCAGCTCGATACCCGCAAGATGCTCCGGCGCGAAACCCATCCACACGAGCTCGAGGAGATTGCTCCCGGTGCCGCAACCGACTTCGAGGCAGGTTCGAGTCGAAAGGTCATTCCAGCCCAGCCGATCGAACAACGCGAGCACGGCGCGCTGACGCTCCTGCACGGCCCGCAGCGCGGCCGGATTCAGCAGGCTGTAACGCGGATCCTGCGCGGCGCGCCGCGCATAGCGCTCGCGCACGGCCTGCGCTTCGCGAGCTTCGTGAGTGGCCGGGTTTGCCATGCGTTTCACCTCGTCAGAGACGCGAACCGCTCGCGCCCACGCCCGCCGCGCGAGACATCCCACCAGCCCAGGAGGGAACCCGCCCCATAGGCGAGATGGTAGGCGGCGATCACCGCCGGCACTCGCCATGCCGCGGACCACGGGAGTCGACGCTCCGCCCTCACGACGACCGTCATGGCCGCCACGCCGCCGGCATACGGCGCCACCACGAACATCCAGGGCCACACCGGACCACCGAGCAGGGCCAGGAGCGACGTCGCCGCGAGCAAAGCCACGAACACACCCGGCACCAGGTGCCGCACGGAAGCCGCCTGTCCATGCTTTTTCATCACAAAGGGCTTCCAGTAGCCGTACTGCAGATACTGCCGAAAAACCTGCCGCAAACTGGCGCGCGGCCGGTAGATGCTGCGAATGCGCGACGACTGCCACACCCGACCGCCGCCTTTGACGATGCGCAGGTTGTGCTCGTCGTCCTGGTTGCGCACGAGGCTCTCGTCGAAGCCGCCGTACCGATCGAAGGTGGCACGCGGCCAGCAGCCGAGGTACACGGTGTCGACCCAGCCGTCATGGTCGAGTTGCCTGGAACGCGCACCGCCCGCGACCCAGCGCGATTGGAAGGCCGCGGCGACAGCGTGCTGCATTGGGCCGCCGTCGGCGTCCGGCTCGGCGCGCCAGGGGCCGCCTACGTTGTCCGCCCCCGTTTCGGCCAGCGCCGCGAGGCACTGGGCGATGTAGTCATCGGCGTACTCGGTGTGCACGTCCATGCGCACGATCACCTCACCCTCGGCCTGGGCCAGCGCGCGGTTCAGCCCCGCCGAGACGATGCGCTGCGGGTTGGCGATGCACTGCACGCGCGGCTCGGCGGCACTGATCTTCTGGAGCAGTTCGCGCGTGCCATCGTCGCTGTCGCCATCCGCAATGACGAGTTGCAGCGACCACCCCGGGGGCAGCTGCTGCCCCATCACACCCGCGCAGAACCGCTCGATGTAGCGGCGCTCGTTGCGGCAGGGGACGATCACGGACACGCGGCTCATCGCGTCGCTTCCTGCGGGCGGGATGCGGCCACTTCGCGCACGAGGCGCGTCCAGCGCTGGAAATGCGCCGTTTCGCTGAAGACCTGTTGGCTGCGGTCGATCGCGGCACGCGCCATGCGCTCGCGCAGTGCGCCGTCGCGCAGCAGGCGCAACAGGGCTTGGGCGAGCGCGGTGGTGTCGGCCAGGGCCACGAGGATGCCGGTCTCGGGCGTCAGGATCTCGGCCGGCCCGGTGGGGCAATCGAAGGCCACGCACGGTACGCCCATCGCCTGGGCCTCCAGCAAAGCGAGCGGCATGCCTTCGTAGCGCGAGGGCAGCACGAACACGGCCGCCTCGCGATACTCGCGCTCGATCTGCGAGGTGGGCGGAGCAAACTCCACGCTTCCCTCGACACCTCGCGCCCGGGCCAACTGCTCGGCATCGGGGCGCAAGGCGCCGTCGCCCACGATGCGCAGGCGGGCCTCGGGCAGCTCTTTCGCCACCTTCGGCCAGGCCTCGATCAGCAGATCGAAGCCCTTCTGCGCAACGTGCCGGCCAACCGCAAGCACGCGTGGCGCAGCCGGAAGCGCCGGCATTTGGGCACGCAGCGCCGACGCGTTGTAGATAACCTCGGTGCGCGGGTTGAGCGCACGGAACCTGGCTGCGTCCGCCTCCGTGAGGCTCACCACCGCGGCCACCTTGGGGTAAAGCCAGCTGCGCAGCCGCCGCCACGCGCGTGAGCGGGCATCGAAATGGTTGTGGTCGCAACAGATGGCGCGGCTGGCATGGCGCCTGTCGAACACCAGCGCGGAACAGGCCGTGGTCAGGCCATTGAGCACGATCACATCGGCCTGTTGCTCGCGGGCCAGGCGCGCCAACGCGCGGCCTGTGCGCCACTGGGCGCGGAAGAGTCGGGCCGCTCGCAACCAGCGGGAGCTTGGAACGCCCGGCTCGCGCTCGCTCGCCCCTGCACGCCAAGCAGCGTGCACGCTGAGCAGGCGAACCGAGGGACGCAAGGCATAACGCACCTCGTGCGGCGCGGTATCCACCGTGCCCACCATCACGTCCATGCCTTCTTCCGCCAGATGATTGGCCATCGCGCAAACAAAGCGCTCGACACCCCCCGCCAAGCGCAGACTGTCAGAGAGCAGCAGCACACGGATGGGCCTCGGCTTCATGCGCCAGCGCGTGCGATGAGATCCCGCACCTCGACCGGCTGGTAGTCGGGCGCGGGCAATGCCATGGCGCTGGCCCGCCACACCCGCATGCGCTCGCGCGCGCTGCGCATGGCATCGATGAGCCCGAGCCTCACGAGCGCGCCCACGAGCGCCTTTCGGCGGCCGGAGCCATCGCCCTGCGCGCCCGCCGCCGGGCCGTGCACCCACTCGTCCTGCGCGTAATCCGATTGCTGCGGCGCCAGCATCGGACCCAGTTCGCGCAGCTTGCGCGCCAGCACGAGCATGTAGACCTCGTGGCTGTTGCACAGGTTGACGCGCCGCTTCACCTCCATGGGGTTGGCCACGCGCCACCAGTGCAGGCGGTCGGCCTTGATCGCGAAGTACAGGCCGCGCAGCTCAAAGCCGTTGGCGGCTTGATAGAGGTTGAAGAAGAGCTCCGGCGAGAACTGATAGAAGCCGTGCCCGCTCAGGTTGTTGGCAGGCAGCGCATGGAGCACGTGGCCGCCCACGCGGCACAGGTCCACGCAGTTGCGCCACGCGGTCGGGAAATTGAACACGTGCTCCAGGCAGCCGAAATCCAGCACGGCGTCGTAGCGGCCCAGCGACTCGGAGATCTGGCCCTGCTGCGGCCATGGCAGGTTCATGTCGTGGATCAGCGGCGCGTGCTCGTAAGGCGAGGCATCAACGGAATCGGCCACCCGGCAGCCCAGCCATTGCTGCATCAGCGGCTCGAAGTAGCGCGGCCTGCCATGAGGCACCGCCTCGGCCAGTGGGGGCAGCCGGCGCAATTGCCGGTGTTCTTCCAGCTCCCAGTCCTCGATGAAGACGGCCTGGCGGCCGATGGCGAGGGTGCGGTCGAAACGCACACCGAGGTCCTGCGCATGGGCCAGCAGGTTGAGGTTGTGGATGTCGATGCCCACGGGCGTCCCTCTTGGTGCCTCTTGTTTATCCGCGCAGGCGGTGGGTCAGCAGCATGCCGCCCACGGCCACGGCAATCACGACCCCTTCCACGGCCAGCGCGGTCCACGCAAGGCCCGTCGCGCCGGCGGCACCGCCCACCGTGGCCGCCGCCGCGACGCCAACGATCCCGCCCACTACCACGCAGCCGCGATACGCGCTGTCGTAGCGGCCGCTGCCCAGCATCCAATAGCCGATGAACTTCCACGACAGCAGCAGCGGTAGCAGCCAGCCCAGCACCTGCAGCACGGCGTGCAGCCGCTCCCGATACAGTCCGCCCTCGCCCGGTGCCACGAGCGGGCCGAGCGCCGGCCACGCAAGCCACCCGCCGATGAGGAGCGCACTCCCGGCCAAGGCCCCACCCAGGGCCCAGCGACCGGCGTAACTCAGCGCCGCGCGGGAGCCGCGGCCGAACAACGCGACCATGCGTGGATACACCAGCGAGTACAACGGGTCGGCTGCCCCCAGCACGGCACGCACGATGCGGTCAGCCATGAAGTACAGCCCCAGTTCGGTCTTGGCCATTTGAACGGAGGCGGCCGCAGGCAGTGCAAAGCTGTACGCCGCACCGGCAATCGACACGGGCATCATGGTCCAGCCCAGACGCATGCCGGGCGCCACCTGCGAGGGCTGCCACAGGCTGGCGGCACCGCCACCCTGCGGACGCAGGTCGCGCCGCAGCCAGCGCCACCCGAGCGCGGCGAGCACGACGGACACGGCCAGCTGCACGACCACGTAAGCCCCGACGCTGTGCACGTACAGCCAGCACGCGACGATCATTGCCGCGTAGACCCACAGCTCCACGCGCGCCCAGCGGTCGAGCTGCTGCGTGGCCTGCAGGTACCAGGTGGCGGGCGCGCCAAGCGCACAGGCCAGCGCCGCCACCCACAGGCCATCCATCCACGGATGTGCCACCGGCTCGCTCGAAGCCCAGCGCACGGCCACGAACGCCAGCAACACCGCCGGCACGCACAGCACGCAGCGCGCGCTGAACACCTGCTGCGCGAGGCGCCAGCGGCCCGCCGCATCGGCCGTGACGGCCAAGCGCGTGGCGGCGGCGAGGAAGCCGCCTTCGACGATCATCGACAGCAACCCCGACCACACGAGGATGAAGCCCAGCCTCCCGAACTCCTGCGGCCCCACGCGTGCCGCGAGCGTGGGCAGCACCAGGAGCGGCAGCGCGAGCCGCAGTGCCGCCGCCGCATACACCGGCGGCAGCGAACGTGACCAGCGTGCCGGCACGGCCGTTTGCGTCATGCCTTGACCACGAGCCTCGCGGTGTAGTCCACGCGATGCAGGAACACCGGGTGATCGCTCGCGGCGAAGTACTCGTCCACCGCCTGTCGCGCGCCCTGCCAATGGCCGTAGTCATCGATGATGAGCAGGCCGTGGCGCGACAGCAGCGGGTACAGGTGCTGCAACTCGTGGCGAGTGGATTCGTACCAGTCGGTGTCTAGGCGCAGCAGCGCGATGCGCGCGGGCAGCGTGGCGGGAATGGTCTCTTCCACCTTGCCCCGGATGAAGTGGATCCGTTCGCGCGGGTAGCCGGTGGCCCAGAGGTTGGCCTGCACGTCCTCGAGGCTGGCCACGGCCCAGAGCGGCTCGTCGCGGGCGGTGCGATCCAGCTGCTGCTGGGCAAGCTCGCCTGAAAGGCTGCGATCCGCCTCGGTGGGCTCGCTCATGCCTTCGAAGGTGTCGTACAGGTAGAGGTTGCGCGAGGTGTCGCCACGTGCCAGCAAAGCCAGCGCCACGGCCATCATGCTGCCCCCGCGCCAGACACCGCACTCCACGATGTCGCCTTCGATGCGATGCCGGGCGATGTGGTCCACCGCACCGAGCAGGCTGGCGCGGCGCTCCAGGCTGGTCATGGTGTACGGCGCCACGCGGGCCACGACGGCGCGGTCGGTGTCGGAGAGGTCGGCGAGGACCTGCGACTCGCGCTCCGCCTTGCGGGCAACGTCCCAACCGCTACGCGCCAGCACGGCTTTTGCCAGTTTCTTCATGGGGGATCCAGTGCAACAGCCGCCCTCGGGCGGCTGCGGCCGGATTGTCGCATCCGGGCATGTCCTGCCCGCTTCAACCGAGGCCGTAGGCCTGCCCGTGCTCGACGATGAGCCGGTCCCAGCGGCTCGCGTGCTGCGCTTGCTGAAATGCCTGCGTCACCGTTTGGCGGTGGGCCGCGAGGTACTCGATGCAGTCGGCCACGGCATCGGCGCTGCGCTCTCGCAACAGAAGTTGCGCCAGGCCGTGGCGCCGCATGAAGGCACCGAGGTCACCGACGTCGGCGCAAATGAAGGGCCGGCCATGATTGAGCAGCGAGTACAGCGCGCCCGATTGCGAAGCATCCCGGTAGGGCAGCAGGAATACGGCATCGCGTGCGAGCAGTGCCTGCAACTCGCCATGGTCCAGGTAGCGGTCATGGATGCGAACGCCAAGGTCGGCCAGCTCGGCGCGCAGCGGCGCCAGGCTGGCATCCCAGGCACCACACACCTCGAGCGTCAGCCCCAGTTTGCGAATGCGCGGCGAGCGGGCCAGCTGCGCGAAGAGCTCCACCCCCTTGTACGGCTTGACGGTGCCCCAGAACACCAGTACACGTGGCAGGCCCTCGGCCGTGTAGGGCGTGGCGCCCAGCCCGGGTGCGATGGGCAGCAGCCCATGCGGCAGCACGTGCGACTTGGCTCGGAAGCCCTCTCCGTAGCGGCGCATAAAGTCCTCGCGCGTAGCCTCGCTCACGAACACCAGGCTACGCGCTATCGAAGCCAGCCAGCGAGTAGGCGCGTGCTGGAGCCCGTCGAACCCATGCGGCACGGCGTTGTGCACTGTGTAGACGAGGCGTGAGCGCACAGTCCATAGCAGCGGCAGCTCGGGGGGCCACCAGGCGCTGAACTGCACATTGATCACGTCGTGACCGCCGCGCAACACCTGCAGCAGCAGGCCCACATAGGCGGGCGCGCCCTTCCACCGCGGGGCCACCGTGCGCGAGACAGCCGCGGCATGCAGCGTGACTCCCGGCGTATCGCGCATGGCCTGGAGGAACTCGCCGTTGTAGCGCGTGCGCGAGCCGTAGTAATGAACGTCGAGCCCCTGCCCGGCCAGCGCCTGGGCAAGATGGAAGTCGTACGGCAGCACGAACGAGCCGCCGTCGACGACGGCAATCGAGCGTGTGCGCCGCACGGCGCTCAATGCGCGAACCAGAACCGACGGTCGAGCCGGTAGGCCGGCTTGCCGCGCCGCTCGCCGATGTCCACCGCCGGGTTTCCGCCCACCATGCGGTACGGTGGCACGCTCTTGGTCACCACGGCCCCGGCCATCACGACCGACCCGGTGCCCAAATGCACACCCGGCATGATCAATGCACCGGCGAAGACCACCGCATGGTCGTCGATGCGCACGGGCTTGGCCTTGGTGGCGAAGCTCGGGTCGTGCACGTCGTGCCCCATGGTGTAGATGCGGGCGTCATGCGCAATCGAGACATGGGCGCCGATGGAAAGCCCGCCTCGGTTGTCGAGGTACACCCCGCGGTTGACGACCGATCCTTCGCCCACCGAGAGCCTGCCGACATGGAAGAAGCGCACGCCCCCCTGCAAGGTGGCCGAGGGCGCGATCTCGTAGCGGCAGATCCGGTAGAGGCCTCGGCGCATCCAGAACGGCAGCAGGCCATGCAAGGCGTTGATCACCGCCAGGCCGATGAAGTAAAGCTGGTCGGTCAGGCGGGCAAAGCGTCGGGTCATGCGAAGGCGGGGCGGGCTGCCGTGCAGGCAACCCGCGATTCTATGGGCCGGTACCTACAATTGCCGGTTTGTCTTGCCGACCCGCACGCCACTGCCTTTGCCATGGACACAGCCGCGCACCCCGACGACAACCAGCTCATCGCCGAACGGCGTGAAAAACTCGCGGCGATCCGCAAACAAGGGGTGGCCTTCCCCAACGACTTCAAGCCGCGCGATCGCGCCGCTGACGTCGCCCGCAAGCACGGCGGGTTGGCCAACGAGGAACTCGAGCCGCAGGCCATCGCCGTGAGCCTGGCCGGCCGCATGATGCTCAAGCGCATCATGGGCAAGGCGAGCTTCGCCACCCTGCAAGACGCCTCCGGTCGCATCCAGCTCTTCGTCACGCGCGACACGATCGGCGACGAAGCCTACGAGGCGTTCAAGCACTGGGACCTGGGCGACATCCTCGGCGCCGAAGGCACCCTGTTCAAGACCCGCACCGGCGAGCTCTCGGTGCGTGTCACGACGCTGCGCCTGCTCACCAAGAGCCTGCGTCCGCTGCCCGACAAGTTCCACGGCATGACCGACCAGGAGCAAAAGTACCGGCAGCGCTACGTCGACCTCATGACCGACGAGGAGGCGCGCCTGCGCTTCATGGCGCGCAGCAAGGCCGTGGCGTCCATCCGCAACTACATGGTCGAGCATGGCTTCCTGGAAGTGGAGACGCCCATGCTCCACCCCATTCCCGGCGGGGCCAACGCGAAGCCCTTCGTCACGCACCACAACGCGCTCGACCAGGACATGTTCCTGCGCATCGCGCCCGAGCTCTACCTCAAGAGGCTCATCGTGGGCGGCTTCGAGCGCGTGTTCGAGATCAACCGCAACTTCCGCAACGAAGGCATCTCGGTCCGGCACAACCCGGAATTCACGATGATGGAGTTCTATGCGGCTTATTGGAACCATCACGACCTGATGGACTTCACCGAGGGCGTGCTGCGCCACGCGGCACGCGTGGCCACCGGTTCGGCCCAGCTGACCTATGCCGGCCAACCCGTGGACCTGGACCGGCCCTTCGCCCGCCTGTCGGTGCGCGACGCGCTGGTGGCGCATGCCGGCCTCACGCAAGCCGAAGCGGTCGATGCACGGGTGCTGCACGAGCGCCTGAAGGCCCTGGGCGAGGAGCCGCCAGCACACTGGACGCTGGCCGAGCTGCAGTTCGGTCTGTTCGAGGCGGCGGTCGAAGAGAAACTCTGGCAGCCCACCTTCATCATCGACTACCCGGTCGAGGTGTCACCGCTCGCCCGCGCATCCGATACCAACCCGTCCATCACCGAGCGCTTCGAGCTCTTCATGACCGGCCGCGAGATGGCCAACGGCTTCTCGGAACTCAACGATGCCGAGGACCAGGCCGCCCGCTTCGCCGCACAGGCCGCGAACAAGGACGCCGGCGACGAGGAGGCGATGTACTACGACGCCGACTTCATCCGTGCGCTGGAGTACGGCATGCCGCCCACCGGCGGCTGCGGCATCGGCATCGACCGGCTGATCATGCTGCTGACCGACAGCCCGAGCATCCGGGACGTGATCCTCTTTCCCTCGCTGCGCAAGGAAGGCTGATCCGCCTCCGGGCGGGTGGCGGGCACGCCGCTTGCCCTTCGAGCACGGTGCAGGTGCGCATGCCGTTTGCCTATGAGCGGGTGCGCGCCCGGAGGCCGTGCAATGCGTATTGCGCAAGTCGCTCCCCTGATCGAAAGCGTGCCGCCCAAGGCTTACGGCGGCACCGAGCGCGTCGTCTCGTACCTGACCGAGGCGCTGGTCGAGCTCGGCCACGAGGTCACGCTGTACGCCAGCGGCGATTCGGTCACGAAGGCCCGCCTCGTGCCGGTGGTCGAGCGCAGCACGCGGCTGGACCCCCGCCGCCCGGACTGGCTGGCGTGGACCACCATCATGCTGGACCAGGTGTTCGAATCCGCCTCGCAGTTCGACATCGTCCACTTCCATATCGACTACCTGCACTTCCCGCTGGTGCGGCGATGTCGCACGCCGTGCGTGACCACGCTGCATGGGCGGCAGGATCTGCCTGACCTCGACCCACTCTACCGACACTTTTGCGAACAACCGCTGGTGTCGATCTCCGACAGCCAGCGCGAGCCGCTGCCCATGGCCACGTGGTGTGCCACCGTCCACCACGGCCTGCCGCCAGACCTCTACCGCTTCCATCCCAAGCCGGGCGACTACTTCGCCTTCCTTGGGCGCCTGTCGCCCGAGAAGCGCGTGGACCGCGCCATCGCGATCGCCATCGCCTGCGGAATTCCGCTGCGCATCCATGCGAAGGTGGATCCAGCCGACCGCCACTACTTCGAGTCGCAGGTCCGCCCGCTGCTGGATCACCCGCTGGTCGAGTTCGGCGGCGAGATCGAGGAGCGCGAGAAGAACGATTTCCTCGGCAACGCGCGTGCCCTGCTGTTCCCCATCGACTGGCCCGAACCCTTCGGCCTGGTCGTGATCGAAGCGATGGCCTGCGGCACCCCGGTGCTGGCCTACCCCGGCGGCGCGGTCATCGAGCTGCTGCAGCACGGCGTGACGGGCTACATCGTCAACGACCAGCAGCAGGCCATTGCCGCGGCACGGCGGATCGACCAGATCGACCGCCGGCACTGCCGTGAAGCCTTCGAGGCCCGGTTCACCGCCACGGTGATGGCCGAGCGCTATCTCAACGTCTACCGCAGCCTGGTGTCATGAGCGCAGACAAGATCCAGATCGGCGACAAGTGGTACGTGGCCGCCACCTCGGCACGCACCGAGGAGAGCCCGCAGGTCCTGAAGAACGACGAGACCTTTGTCATGTTCGACCGCTCCGGCGACGTGCAGGTGCTGGGCCCGGGAGAGCAGGGGCTGTACCACGAGGACACGCGCTACCTCTCCTACCAGGAGCTGCTGATCGACGGCACGCGGCCCATGTACCTGGGCTCGACGGTGAAGGAGAACAACAGCCTGCTCATCATCGAGCTCATGAATCCCGACTTCACCCGTGGGGGCGACGTCGTGGTGCCCAAGGGCACGGTGCACGTGTTCCGCGCCAAGCTGCTTTGGCAGGGTGCGTGCTACGAGCACATCCGCCTCAGCAACCACGGACGCGAGCCGATCGAGACCACGGTGACGCTGGGTTTCGATGCCGACTTCATCGACCTCTTCGAAGTGCGCGGCATGACGCGCGAGCAGCGTGGAGAGCGGTTGCCCAGCCAGACCGGACGCAGCGAGGTGGAGCTGCGCTACCTCGGCCGCGACGCGCGGCTGCGCAGCACGCGCGTCGCGTTCAGCCCCGTGCCCGACACGCTCAGCGACCAGCAGGCAACCTTCGACGTGCGCCTGGAGCCTGGCGAGCAGCAGCACCTGTACTGCACGGTGTCCTGCCTGTGCGACAGCGCGGGCCGCAACGGCGAGGCCATCGGCTACGAGGAAGCGTTCCGGCGGAACAACGCCGCGCGCCAGGCGCAGTTCGGCGACCGGTGCTTCATCGAAACCTCGAACCCGCTGGTGAACCTCTGGCTGGACCGCTCGGTCGCGGACCTCGCCATGCTGACCACGGAGTTGCCCACCGGCCCCTACCCCTACGCCGGCGTGCCCTGGTATTCCACGACCTTCGGACGGGACGGCATCCTCACCGCGCGCGAATGTCTGTGGATGGAGCCCGGCCTCGCGCGTGGCGTGCTGGCCTTCCTGGCCGCCATGCAGGCCACCGAAAGCGACCCGGAACGCGATGCGGACCCGGGCAAGATCCTGCACGAGGCGCGGCGCAACGAGATGGCGCGCACCGGGGAAATCCCCTTCGGCCGCTACTACGGCACGGTCGACGCCACGCCGTTGTTCGTGGCGCTGGCCGGCGCCTACTACCGGCGCACCGGCGACCTCGAATTCGTGCGTGGCATCTGGCCGCAGGTCCTGCTCGCGCTGGAATGGATCGACCGCTACGGCGATGTGGACGGCGACGGCTTCGTCGAGTACGCGCGGCGCAGCAAGGAAGGGCTGATCCAGCAAGGCTGGAAGGATTCGCACGACTCGGTGTTCCATGCCGACGCGCGCATGGCGGCCGCTCCGATCGCCCTGTGCGAGGTGCAGGCCTATGTCTACGAGGCCAAGCTGCTGGCTGCCGATGTGGCGCAGGCGCTGGGCGACCCGCCGCTCGCGCAGCGCCTGCAGAGCCAGGCGCTGGACCTGCGGCAGCGTTTCGACGAGGCCTTCTGGTGCGACAGGATCGGCACCTATGCCATCGCGCTCGATGCCGACAAACGGCCCTGCGAAGTCGCCACTTCGAACGCCGGACATGCCTTGTGGACCGGCATCGCGCTGCCGGAGCGCGCGGCCGTCGCGGTGCGCCGCTTCATGGAAGATGACTTCTTCTGCGGTTGGGGCATCCGTACCGTGGCGAGCAGCCAGGCACGCTACAACCCCATGTCGTATCACAACGGCTCGGTCTGGCCGCACGACAACGCGCTGATCGCCGCCGGCATGGCGCGCTACGGATACACCGAGGAGGCCATGCGCGTGCTCGCCGCACTGTTCGATGCCAGCCTGCACTTCGACCGTCACCGCCTGCCCGAGCTTTTCTGCGGCTTTCCGCGGCGGCCGAACGAGGGACCGACACTGTACCCTGTGGCCTGCTCGCCGCAGGCCTGGTCGGCCGCGGCCGTCTTCGGCATGCTGCAGGCCTGCCTGGGCCTGGAGTTCCATGCGGGCCGAGCCGAGATCGCGATGCGCGCCCCGCGGCTGCCGCCGTTCATCCAATGGATGAGGCTGCGCAACCTCACGGTGGGCAACCATGGCGCCGACCTGCTGCTGCAGCGCTACGAGAACAACGTCGGCATCGAAGTGCTGGGCAAGCGCGGCGCAATCGACGTGACGGTGGCGATCTGACGGCGCTCCAAACGGGGCGCGAGGCTCCGTCCGCTTCGAGGCTAGTGGAGGTGCCGGCGTCCGCCACCGGCCACCGCGAGGGCGCCTATTGGTGCCGGAACACCGCCGCCCGCTTGTTCATGAAGGCGTCCATGCCCTCCTTCTGGTCCTCGGTGCCAAACAGCGAGTGGAACAGGCGCCGCTCGAAGCGCATGCCGTCCTCCAGCGGGCTTTCGTAGGCACGGTTAATCGCCTCCTTGACCATCATCACGCTCGGCCCGCTGAACTCGCAGATGGTCTGAGCGGCAGCGAGCGCGGTCTCCATCAACTCGGCCGCTGGCACTACCCGCGACACCAGCCCCGCGCGCTCGGCCTCGGCGGCATCCATCATGCGGGCGGTGAGCACCATGTCCATGGCCTTGGCCTTGCCCACAGCGCGCGGCAGGCGCTGTGTGCCGCCAGCGCCGGGGATGATGCCCAGCTTGATCTCGGGCTGGCCGAAGCGGGCCGTGTCGGCGGCGATGATGAAGTCGCACATCATCGCCAGCTCGCAGCCGCCGCCCACCGCGAAGCCGGCCACCGCGGCAATCACCGGCTTGCGGATGCTCTTGAGCGTCTCCCAGTTGCGAGTGATGAAGTCGCTCTTGTAGACGTCCATGTAGGTCCACTGCGCCATGGCGCCTATATCGGCACCGGCAGCAAAGGCCTTCTCGCTGCCCGTCAGCACGATGCAGCCGATGCCGTCATCGGCGTCGAAGGTTTTGAGTGCGGCGCCCAGCTCGTCCATGAGCGTGTCGTTGAGCGCATTGAGCTGCTTGGGCCGGTTGAGCGTGATGAGGCCGGCCTTGCGTGCGCCACTGCCGCGCACTTCAACGAGGATGCATGAGTAAGCCATCGTGACCCCGGTGAAATAGTTGGCACTATACGGCGATGCGCCTCGCGCCTCGATACGCACCTGGCGAACCCCGGCGTAAGCTGCGATTCACTTTCACCACCTGCGCAACGCCATGCCATCGGTCTACCGCAAGACTGGAAAAGGCCTTGCAGAAATCGGAACCCGGGCCAACCGTCTCCCCCCACGCCTGCGCCAGGCGTTGATCATGGTCGACGGCAATCGCACGGATGAAGACCTCGCCAAGCTGATCCTCGCCCAGCCGGCGGAAACGCTGACGATCCTGCTGGAGCAGGGCTACATCGAGCTGGCGTCTGCGGGCGGGCCACTGGCCCCGTCGTCCAACTCAGGCTTCCCCATCGCGGGCACGAGCACCGTGCCGCCGCAGGAATCGGCGTCCGCCATCAATACCTTGGAAGAGCCATCGGTGCCAGGCGACCCAATCCGCTACGGCGACGCGAGCTGAGGCTTGCGGTCGATCAGGAGATCGATGTAGGTCTCGCTGTCTTGCCACATGCGAATGCGCACGGGCAGGTAGGCCAGTGCGGGCGCGAACCACATCTCCGCGATGAGATCCCCGCCCGGCGTCGGCTCGCGTAGCGGCACCAGGTGGAAGGCCTCGAAGGCACCGAAGGGCGTGTGCACGGTTTCGACCTCGCGCACGTCGTATCCCCAACTGTCGACGTGGCTCGGCAGCGCAAGGGGCATATCCACCCGCTCGCCCACGGCCAGCCGCTCCGGCTGGGTGGTGAACAGGTAGGTGAACTGCACGAACTGGCTGGCCGCGTCCTGCGCGCTGCTCCAGCCCAGCCGCACATGGCCGTCGGGCAGCACGATCCCGTACGGCTCGAAGCGGATGGCCACGCGCCGCCGGTTGCGAAACGCCATCTTGCTCTCCTCGTCGTAGCGCCGCGGCTTGAGCCCTTGCGGCGTGAGCTGGCCTACGCTGGTGATGGCGCGCGAGAACAGGGGCGCAAACGACGGTCCGATGGTCACGTCCATGTGCACCTGGTAGCGATCGTCCGAACGGATCCACTCCACCTGTGCCCGGCCATGAATCTCGCCGCGGTAGTGGCCCGTGAGCACGTAGTCGAGGCGCGTGGAGACCGGCCACTCGAACGGCGGCGCACCGGGCGTCGCGCCGGTGGCTTCCGCCGCCGGTTGCTCGGCGAGCGCAGCGGAGGCAGCCGGCTCAGGGGCCGATGCGGCGGGCTCGGGCGCCGCGGGGTGGGCCTCGGCCACCTGCGGATCCTGTTCGGCGATGTGGCGCGCGGTGTCTTGCGGCGGAGTTGCGGGCTGCGCCGGCTTGGGAGGAGGCGACTTCGAGCGCACAGCCGCGTGAGCGCGTGAGCGTGCGGGCTGTGCCTGAGCCGGCAAGGGCGCAGCGGCCAGCGGCGCGGCAGACTCCAGCTCGCGCACGTAAGCGACCTCGATGCGTTTCGGCATGGCGGCGTCCAGGCGGAAATCCGCCAGCTGGCGGCCCAGCAGATCGGTCACGCAGCCGTGGATGGCAATGACCACGGCCACCAGCGCGAGCACCGCTGCACGCCGCCGCGATGTCGCGGCCCCGTCTGAGGCCCGCCCGCTCAACCGGCCAGCCATGCCTTTCTCAGCGCCTGCGCTTGCTTCGACGCCTTGGCATCGAACGACAGCGCGATGGTGCCCGTGCCCGCCGCGGCATCGTCGGCCGGCAGGGTGACAGGCAGCCGCAGGAGCCGCTGGTCACGCACGACGAGCAGCGTGCCGGAAGCGCCCGGCCGCAGCACCCGCTGCGCCTCGTCCAGCCGGCGGATGCGCCAGTCGTCCACGGCAAGCAATTCGTCACCGGCGGACAGGCCGGCCTGTTCGGCCACGCCGCCGCGCAGCACGTGCGTGGCCTTCACTCCCGTGAGCGGCGTCTCGCTCACCCGCAAGCCCAGGCGCTGCGCCATGGTGGCGGGCTGTGCCTGCCACTGCACGCCCATGCGCTCCAGCAGCGCGGGCAAGGGCAGGTCGTCGGTGCCGTGCACGTAAGCCTGGAGCTCGGGATCGAGATCGCGTCCGCCCACGTCGCGCAGCGCGCGCCGCACGTCCTGCTCGTCGATGGCGCCGCCGCCGCTCGAGTCCCACAGCAGGCGCATCACGTCGTCGAGAGAACCTCGTTCGGTACGCAGGGCGAGGTCCAGTGCCAGCGCGATCAGCGAGCCCTTGGCGTAGTAGCTCACGGTGGCGTTGGGCGTGTTCTCGTCGCTGCGGTAGTACTTGACCCAAGCTTCGAAGCTCGCCTGCGATACCGTGTGCAGCTTGCGCCCCGGTGCGCCGAGCACGCCGTTCACGTTCTTGGCAAGAAGCTTCAGATAGCGGGCCTCGTCCACCAGCCCCGCGCGGCGCAGCATCAGGTCGTCGTAATACGAGGTGAAGCCCTCGAAGAACCACAGCAGCCCGGTGTAGTTCTCGCGCGTGTAGTCGTAGCGCTCGAACTCGCGAGGCTTCAGGCGCTTCACGTTCCAGGTATGGAAGTACTCGTGGCTGATGAGCCCGAGCAGCGTGACGTAGCCGTCGGTCAGCTCGCTCTTGCCCTGCTGGGGAAGATCGCGCCGGGCGGCGACGAGCGCAGTGCTCGCACGGTGCTCCAGGCCGCCGTAGCCGTCGTCCATCGCATTGAGCAGGAAGACATAGCGCTCGAACGGCGGCTTGCCGCCCGTGTGCCAGAAGGCGATGGCGGCTTCGCAGATACGTTGCGCATCGGCCAGCAAGCGCTGCGCGTCGAAGTCCGGCAGCGCGTTGGCCACCACGAATTCGTGGGGCACGCCATGCGCCATGAAGTGCCCGCGCCAGAACGTGCCCAGCTCGACCGGGTGATCCACCAGCTCGTCGTAGTCAGCCGCCTCGTAGGTGCCGCGCCCGGCGGCATCGACCTGCACCGGCGTCATGGCCGTGGCGACCTCCCAGTCGCGCGGCAGCGAGCGGATCTCGAGCCGGTGCGGTTCGTACTCCCGGCCTTCCACGCGCAGGCACACGCTGGTGCCGTTGAAGAAGCAGCGACGGGCATCGAGGTAGGCGGTACGCACGGAGGCGTCGAACGCGTACACGAGGTAGCTCACCTCCAGCGCGGCGCGCCCTTCGCAGGTGGCCTGCCAGGTGGTCTTGTCGAGCTGCTCCAGCGGCACCGTGCGAGAGCCTTGCCGAGCCTCCAGGCACGACACGTGTCGCCCGAACTCGCGCACCAGGTAGCTGCCGGGGATCCACACCGGCATGCTCACCCGCTGCCGGGCCGCTGGCTGAGGCACCGTGAGCGTGATGCGAAGCAGGTGCGCGTGCGCGTCGGCGATGGCAATGCGATAGGAGATCATCGAAATGGATCGGGCGGCCTTGAAAGCCGCCCGATTGTCACCCTATGTGACAGGCCCGCTGCCGTGCGGAACGGGGCAGATTTGGCACTCAGCCCGGCTTGCGCGCGGCGGCCGCCAGCATCTTCTCGATTTGCTCCGGCGGCACCGCGCCGGGCACGCGCTTGCCGTCCTCGAACACGAGCGACGGCGTGCCGGTGACCTTGTGCTTGCGGCCCAGCGCGGTATTGCGAGAGAGGGAGCTCGTGTCGCATTGGCCCATGGCGCGCGGCGGCGGGGTGCCCTCGACCATCCAGTCACGCCACACCTTGGTGTTGTCCTTGGCGCACCAGATGTTGCGCGCCTTCTCGGGCGAATCGCCGCCGAGGATGGGATAGAGGAAGGTGTAGACCGTCACGTCCTTCAACTGCGAAAGCTCGCGCTCGAACTTCTTGCAGTAGCCGCAGTTCGGGTCGGCGAACACCGCCAGCCGGCGCGCACCCGTGCCCTGCTTCCACACGATGGCATCCTTCAGCGGCAGAGACGAAAAGTCGATGGCCGTGAGCTTGGCCACGCGCGCCTCGGTGAGGTTTTCGCGCGTGCGGGTGTCGATGATCTCGCCCTGTATCAGGAAGTTGCCCTGCGCATCGGAATAGAACACGTCGGTGCCTACGCGCACTTCGAAGAGCCCGGGGATGGGCGTCTTGCTCACCTCGTCGATGGCCGGAAACTGCGGCATGCGCTCGGCGATGGCCTTGCGGATGGTTGCATCGTCGGCCCATGAGGGAGCGAGCGCCAGGGCACAGGCAGCGGCCGCGAGCACGCGGTGTACAGGCGAAAACAAAGTGGCCATCGGTGTCTTTCAGATCAGGACTGGAGTGCCCGGGCGGTGAGCCAGCGCTTCACCGGCGAAAGGTGGTTCACGAGACTCAGCCCCCGATTGCGAAGTTCCCGCGCCACTGGCGCCGGGTGCGAGAAAAGCTGCAACAGGCCATCGGTCAGCTGGCCCATGGCCCAGGTGGGCACGAGGCGCTCGCGCTCGTAGCGGCGCAGCAGCTTCTCGTCGCCCAGGTCGCGCCATGGCTCGCGAACGGCGATCACCTTCGCCAGCGTGGCCACGTCGGCCAGGCCCAGGTTCAGCCCCTGCCCGGCCAGGGGATGCACGAGATGAGCGGCATCGCCGAGCAGCACCCAACCCGGCCCGCACACGCGGTCGGCGCGCGCCAGCATCAATGGCCACTCGACCCGCGCCGAGGCCAGCAAAAACTCGCCGGCCGCACCGGCCGTGGCTTCGAGCAATGCCTGTTCGAAGGCGGGGCTTTCCATGGCGAGCAGCTTGTCGGCCTGCGCATCCGGCATGGACCACACCAGCGCATAGGAGCAACCGGGCGTGGGCGTATCGAACGGCAGCAGCGCCAGCACATCCGGCGAGCGGAACCACTGGCGCGCAATGTGCCGGTGCGGCTGGCTGGCAACCAATCGCGCGGCTATCGCGCGGTGCCCGTAGGGCTGGCGGCTGAACGCCACGCCGAGGGCTTGGCGTTCGGTCGAGGCCTTGCCCTCCGCCACGGCCACCAGTGCGGCAGGCACGTCCCCGCGCACCCGGGTGACGTGCGGGGCAAAGCGCACGGCGGAGGCCAGCTCGCGCTCGAGGACGGCCGTGTCGACGATCCACGCGAGCTCGCCCACGCGCTGTTCCCAGGCCGAGAACTCGATCACGCTCCCAGGCGCGTCGCCTTCGACGCGGATGTCATGGACCGGCGTGCGAGCCTCGGCGGGAATGGCTTCCCAGACCTTCAGCATTCTGAGCAGGTCGACCGAGCCGGCATTGAGGGCATAGGCACGGATGTCCGGTGCGGCTTGCTTGCGGGCTTCGTCGGCCTGGAGCGCGACCTGCAAACCCAGCCTTGCCAGCGCGAGGGCCAGGCCGTACGCCATGACGCCCGAACCGCGCACGAAGACATCGAACGATTCCATCGCGGCATTGTAGGCATCGCCCTGTGCCCATACCCCGCGTGCACAGGCACAATTTCCGCCCCGGAAGAAGAGGACTGCGATGCCTATCTGGATACGGCGCAGCCTGCTTGTGCTGCTGGTGCTGGTGCTCCTGCTGGCCGCATTTGCCGCCTGGCTGGTGCTGAGTTTCGACCCCAACCGCTACAAGGGCGTCGCCATCGAGTGGATGCGCACCGAGCATCGGCGCACGCTCACGCTCGATGGGCCCATCGAGCTGTCGGTGTTCCCGCGGCTTGCGGTGAAGCTGTCGAAGGTGGGGCTCTCCGAGGCCGGTCGCCCCGACCCCTTCCTCTCGCTCGACGAGGCCGGCCTGTCGGTCGCGGTGTTCCCCTTGCTGCGCGGTGATCTGGTGGTGGGCCGCGTGTCGGCCAAGGGCGTGCAGGTCCATTACCGGCGCGATGCCAAGGGCACCAGCAATGTCGACGACTTCGTCAAGCCCGGCGAGCCGCAGAAGCAGGAGGCCTCGCGCCCGGTGCGCTTCGACGTAGACGGCGTGGACCTCGCCGATGTGCGCGCGCGCATCCACGACGAGATGGCCAAGGTCGACGGGCAGGTATGGCTCAAGTCGCTCTCGGCCGGCCGCCTCGCTGACAAGGCCTCGTCGCCGGTCAAGCTCGCCGCGCAGTTCGAGTTCCGCCAACCGGCGATCCGGGGCGAACTCACCGGCGACACGCGACTCGCGCTGGACCAGGCCGCCGGCCTGGTGTCGATGCGCGACATGGATCTGGACTTCCGCGGCGACCTGCCCGGCGCCCAAGCCGTGCACGCACGCGCGCAAGGCCATCTCGCCTGGGGCGGCGCGCAGCCCGCGCTCGACGCCGAGAACCTGAAGCTGCAACTGGATGCCCAGGCCGCGGGGCTGACGCTGGCGGGCAGCCAGGTCGCGGTGGACCGCTTCCGCTTCGAGCCTGCCCGCAAGACGCTCACGCTGCGCAAGCTGGAGGCACGCATCAAAGGCAAGCAGGCCGGACAGCCGCTCGCCCTGGACCTCGACTGGAACGAGCTTTCCGTCGACGGCGACAAGCTCGCCGGCAGTCCCTTCAGCGGGCGGCTCTCGCGCGGCGGTGCCACCCCGGTGGACGCGCGATTCAAGAGTGGTGCCCCCTCCGGCGGCTTCGACGCCGTGCGCCTGCCGTCCTTCGAGGCACAGCTCTCGAGCCATGCCGCGCCGCGCAAGGTCGAAGGCCAACTGCGCGCCAACCTCACGCTCAAGCCCGGCGAGCCCTCGCTCGCCCTCGATGGTGTGGATCTGCAAGCCCGCATCGACGAGCCGCAGCTCCCGCCCTACGCCATCACGCTGCGCGGCAATGCCGTCGCCTCCGCCAAGCACTCCAGCTGGAACGTGCAAGGGCAACTCAACCAGAATGCCTTCGCCAGCGACGGTACGGCTACGCTGGGCGGCACCGTGCCGCAGATCGTGGCGAAGGCGAAGTTCGATGCACTGGACCTCAACCGCCTCACGGGACCGCAAGCACCGTCCGCACCCTCCGCATCCAAGGGCGCTTCCGCGCCTGCGAATCCCGGCCGCGCAACCGCCGACGCGCCGGTGGACCTCTCCGCGCTGCGCAGCGTGAACGGGCAATTCAGCCTGCGCGCCGGCCGCCTGGCGTACCAGCAATACCGGCTGGCCGATGCCGCCGTCGACGCCATGCTGGACAACGGCACGCTGCGCGTCACCCAGCTGCGCGCCCACACCTGGGGCGGCACGCTGGACGCCACCGCTCTCGCCGATGCCCGTGCGCAGCGTGTGGCCGTGAAGGGCAGCGCCAACGGCGTCAACGTCAACGCCCTCGTCAAGGACGTGGCGGCCAAGGACCTGATCGAGGGCACCGGCCGCGTCGCCCTCGACGTGGACACCTTCGGGCGCACCGTGCAGGAGATGAAGTCGAGGCTGAAGGGCAGCGCGACGCTGAACGTGCGCGAAGGCGCGATCAAGGGCATCAATCTCGCGCGCACCCTGCGCCAGGCCAAGGCGCTGCTCAACCAGGACCTGGCCCAGCGCGCGAACCAGACCGAAAAGACCGACTTCAGCGAGCTCTCCGCGAGCTTCCAGATCGCCGACGGCGTGGCCCGCAGCCGCGACCTCGACCTCAAGAGCCCCTTCCTGCGCCTGGGCGGCGAAGGGGCCATCGACATCGGCCGCGGCCGCATGGACTACCTGAGCCGCGTGACAGTCACCAACACCTCCAAGGGCCAGGACGGCGCCGAGCTCGCTTCCCTGCGCGGCCTGACGATCCCGGTCCGACTGGCCGGCCCCTTCGATGCGCTGGATTGGCGCATCGAATGGTCGTCGGTGGCCACCGCGGCCGTGCAGCGCCGGCTTGAGGACAAGCTGGGAGAGAAGCTCGGCGAGAAGCTGGGATTGAAGCCCCCCGCGGATGCGGCCTCGGCAGCGTCTCCGAAAGATGCCTTGAAGAACACGCTGAAGGGACTGTTCAAGTGAGCGACGCGCCGGTGCGCATCGCCGGGTTGTACGTGCACCCGGTCAAGAGTTGCGCCGGCGTGGCGCTGGACAAATCCCTTCTGGTCGAGACCGGCCTGGAGCTGGACCGCGCATGGATGGTGGTGGACGAGCAAGGCCGCTTCGTCACGCAGCGCGAACTGCCACGCATGGCCTTGGTGCGGCCTTTGCGCCCCGCCATGAAGGCCCTCGAACTCGTGCTGCAAGCGCCGGGCATGCGGGCCCTGCACCTGGAGATCGACTCCGCCGGGGCACGCTGCCGCGTTCGTGTGTGGCAAGACGAGGTGGCCGCCTGCGACATGGGCAACCTTGCCGCGCAATGGTTCAGCGAGTTCCTCGGCCGCCGGCTGCGGCTGGTGCGTTTCGAGCCTGGACAGCGGCGCCTGTCCAATTCACGATGGACCGGCGAGATCGAGGCGGAGAACGCCTTCTCCGACGGCTATCCCATCCTCGTCGCGACGCAGGCCGGCCTCGACGAGGTCAACCGCCGGCTCGCCACCGCTGGCCACCCGCTCGTCACGATGGAGCGCTTTCGCCCCAACCTCGTGCTGGATGGCCTGGACGCCCATGGCGAGGACCATGTCCACGAGCTGGACTTCGACACCCCCGACGGCCCGGTGCGGCTGCGCCTCGTCAAGCCCTGCTCGCGCTGCTCGGTGCCCGATGTCGATCCGGCCACCGGATCGCAGGGGCATGCCGTGAGCGACGTGCTCGCCGCCTACCGCGCCGATGCGAGGCTCGACGGCGCCCTCACCTTCGGCATGAACGCGGTCATCGTGGAGGGCATCGGGCGCGTGCTTGGCGTGGGCATGACGGGCGGGGCAACGTACCGGTTCGACTGACCGGGATCCTAGAATCCCCGCTTCGCCCCCGATCCCCGGAACTCCTCTCATGAGCCTCAAATGCGGCATCGTGGGCCTGCCCAACGTCGGCAAGTCCACCCTCTTCAACGCGCTCACCAAGGCCGGCATCGCGGCCGAGAACTATCCCTTCTGCACCATCGAGCCCAACGTGGGCGTGGTCGAACTGCCCGATCCCCGGCTGCAGCAGCTGGCAGCCATCGTCAAGCCCGAGCGCGTCGTGCCGGCGATCGTGGAGTTCGTCGACATCGCCGGCCTGGTGGCGGGCGCCTCGAAGGGCGAAGGCCTGGGCAACCAGTTTCTCGCCCACATCCGCGAAACCGACGCCATCGTCAATGTGGTGCGCTGCTTCGAGGACGACAACGTGGTGCACGTCTCGGGCCGCGTGGACCCCATCGCCGACATCGAGGTGATCCAGACCGAGCTGTGCCTGGCCGACCTCGCCACGGTGGATAAGGCCCTGGCCCGATACGTCAAGCCCGCCAAGGCCGGCGACAAGGACGCGCAGCGCCTGGTGGCGGTGCTCGAGAAGTGCCAGGCCGCGCTCAACGAGGCCAAGCCCGTGCGGGGCATCGCCTTCAGCAAGGAGGAGCTCGTGGTGCTCAAGCCGCTGTGCCTGATCACCGCCAAGCCCGCCATGTTCGTGGGCAACGTCGCCGAGAACGGCTTCGAGCACAACCCGTACCTCGACAAGCTGCACGCCTACGCCGAAGGCCAGAAGGCGCCCGTGGTCGCCATCTGCGCGAAGACCGAGGCCGAGCTCGCCGACATGGGTGAGGAGGACCGCGCCATGTTCCTCGCCGAGATGGGCCAGACCGAATCGGGCCTCTCGCGCCTGATTCGCGCTGCATTCAAGCTCCTGGGCCTGCAGACCTATTTCACCGCGGGCGTGAAGGAGGTCCGGGCCTGGACCATCCACGTCGGCGACACGGCCCCGCAGGCCGCCGGCGTCATCCACACCGACTTCGAACGCGGCTTCATCCGCGCCCAGACCATCGCCTTCGACGACTTCATCGCCCATGGCGGCGAGCAAGGCGCCAAGGACGCAGGCAGGATGCGGGCCGAGGGCAAGGACTACGTCGTCCGGGACGGCGACGTGATGAATTTCCTGTTCAACGTGTGAGCCAGACTTCGCGACAGGTGGCGCCCTGTCGCCCCGCCTGCCCCCTGATGTCGCACTTGCGCATCGGCGTGCGGTTTGCGCACGATGCCGACAACCTCGCCCGCCCGTTCGCGCCCCGCACTGGTCCACAATCCGCACACCATCCTGCGCCCCGCCCCTCGCTGCGGAAGGCGTAAGCGAAGAGGGCGGAAGACACATGAAGACAAGAGCAGCGCTGTCGAGTCGCAGCATGGGCGAGTTCACTCGCCCCCGGTGTTTCTGAATCGGTCCGGCAGGACATCCAATGCCCCTCCTCGCGCGCTGCCGCACTACGGCAGCCCGGCCGTACACGCTGGCAACAGGGCTGCTGCAAGTGCTCGCCACGGCGGCCTGCTATGCCGTTGCCGGATGGGCCTCACTGCGACTCGCGATCCCCAGCGGCTGGGTGACTCCCCTGTACCTTCCGGCCGGCATCGCCCTGGCCTGCGTGCTCACCTACGGGCGGCACGCGGCAGCGGGTGTCGTGCTCGGCTCCTTGTTCGTGAACACCGCGCTCGCGACGTCACCGAGCGGATTCGCGATGCCGGCGGTCCTGGTGCCGCTCGCCATCGCGGCCGGCGCCGCCGCCCAGTCGCTACTCGCAGCCGCACTCGTGCGGCGCTACGTCGGCCTGCCGCTCGTCCTGAACGAGCCCAGGGACATCGCCAAGTTTCTCGGGCTGGGCTCCTTCGTTGCCTGTCTGGTGTCAGCCAGCATCGGCGTCGGGGCGCTCGCGATGGCCGGGTTGGTTTCGCCCCACGAGATCCGCTTCGCCTGGCTCACCTGGTGGCTGGGCGACTCGCTGGGCACGCAGATCGCCGCGCCGATCGCCCTCACGCTGATCGGCCGGCCGCGCGACGACTGGGCACCCCGCCGCCTGACAGTCGGGCTCGCGCTGGCCGCCGTGGCGCTGCTCATGGCGTCGCTGTGCCTGCGCGTCGCACGCTGGGACGAGGAGCGCCTGTACGCGAACTTCGAGCGTGAGGCGCAAAGCGCGTCCTCCAGCCTCGCCTACCAGCTGGAGGGGGCGCTCAATGCCCTGGAAGCGCTGCGAGGCATCTATGTCGTGGCCTCCGATGCGTTGACTACCGAGCGCTTGCGACTGGTCACGCAGCCCTGGCTCGACGGTCCGACGCGGCTGCACGCCATGGGGTACATGCAGCGGGCGCCGGGCGCCGGCGGACCGGCCATCGAGGCACGGCTGTCGTCCACAAGCGCAGCTGAGTACCCGCCGCCGGACAGTACACGCGAGATGTTCGAGCTGCAGATCATCGAGCCGGCCGAGCGCGACGGGCCAGACCTGCGAGCGAACCTGATTTCCACCCTGTCGGCCCGCACGGCGATCACCGCATCCGCGGGCACGGACCGACCGGCGGTCAGTGCCGGGTTCGCTTTGGGCAAGGAATCCGGCGACCAAAGCCGGACGGGCGTCGTGGTCTACCACGCCATCTACGGCAGCACGCCCGTCCCAGCCAAGGAGCGGTCCACCGCCATGCGTGGCGCGGTGTTCGTGGCGCTGCGCATCGACGACACACTGCGCCCGGTGCTCGAACGCATGCCCTCCTACCTGTCGGTATGCCTGGTCGACACGGACCCGCTCACCCCGCGACGCCGACTGTCCGGCCCTGCCGGCTGCGAAACCCGCAATGCCGGCCTGCTGCACGTGCGCGCGATGGCATTCGGCGGTCGGCGCTGGGACCTGCGCATCCAGGCCACTCCCCTCGCCGTGCCCGGGGCCCAACAGGGCAATGCCTGGCCGTTCTCGGTGGTGGGCTTCCTGTCAGCCGCGGTCCTCGGAGCGCTCATGCTCACTGTGACAGGGCGAGCGCGGCGCATCGAGCTGGCCGTACGCGAGCGCACTGCGGCACTGACCGAACAGGTTCGCGAGCGCGAGCAGGCCGAAGCGGCGATGCGCGCGAGCGAACAGCGATTCCGCAACATCTTCAACAACGTGCCCATCGGCGTCTGCTACACCGATCTGCACGGGCACGTGGTGCAAACCAACCCCCGCTTCTGCGAGCTGGTCGGCCATACCGCCGACGAGCTGCTGCGAATGAGCGCGGCCGACTTCACGCATCCGGAGGACCTGCTGCAAGACCGCGAGCTGGCCGTGCAGCTCATCCGGGGCGACTTCCCGCTGTCGCGTCGCCAGAAGCGCTACATCCACCGCAACGGCAGCACGGTGTGGGGCCAGACCACCGTCTCCCTGCTGCGCAGCGAAGACGGCCAGCCGTGGCGCATCGTGACGGCGGTGGAAGACATCACCGAGCACCTGCGCCTGGCCGAAGTCGAGCGGGCACGCGAGGCGGCCGAGGCGTCCAGCCGCGCCAAGAACGACTTTCTCTCGCGCATGAGCCACGAGCTGCGCACGCCTCTCAACGCCATGCTGGGCTTTGCGCAGCTCCTCGAACTGGACCAGCGCCACCCGCTGCCCGAGGTCCAGCGCTCGTGGGTCACGCAGATCCAGCAGGCGGGCTGGCACCTGCTCGAGATGATCAACGACGCGCTGGACCTCTCGCGCATCGAATCGGGCAACCTTCGCCTGGCCGTCGAGCCCCTGGACCTGCGCCAGCTGCTGGCCGCCGCAGTCACCATGGTGGAGACGGAAGCCCACCGCCGCCGCATCGTCATCACGCAGGAGATTCCGTCGCATGCGGCCTTGGTGCAAGGCGATGCCACGCGGGTCAAGCAGATCCTCATCAACCTGCTGTCGAATGCCGTCAAGTACAACGTGGACGGCGGTCGCATCCACGTCGCGAGCCGGCGCACCGGCGACACCGCCGAGCTGGCGGTTACCGACACGGGCCTGGGCATGACGACCGAGCAGATGGGCGAGCTTTTCCAGCCGTTCAACCGTCTCGGCCGCGACCGGCTGTCCCAGAACGGCACGGGCATCGGCCTCGTCATCAGCAAGCGTCTGGCCGAATTGATGGGCGGCGCGCTACAGGCGCGCAGCACCGCCGGTGAGGGGTCTTCCTTCATCGTCTCTTTGCCGGTCGTGAGCGAGCCCGCGCGAGAACCGCGCGGCGGGCAAGCCTTGACCACGGGCCCTGCGGGCTACCACCGCCGCATCGTCCACTATGTGGAAGACAACGAGACCAACGTCGAGGTGATGCGCGGCATCCTGGCACAGCGACCCCAGGTACAACTCGAGGTCTCGGTGACGGGCCTGGATGGACTGGCCGCCATCCGTGGCCACCGGCCCGACGTGATCCTGCTCGACATGCACCTGCCCGACATCGAGGGACTGGAGCTCCTGCGGCACCTCAAGAACGATCCCGGGACGGCTGCCATCCCGGTCGTGGTGGTGTCAGCGGATGCCACGCGCACTCAGATGGACCAGGCGAGCGAAGCCGGCGCCGTGCGCTACCTCACGAAACCGGTGAGCGTGGCGGAAATGCTCGGGGTGATCGACGAGGTACTGGACCAGGCTGAAACCCAGTATGGCGAGACTTCGCTGGACACCAAAAGATAGCAAACACTCACATCGACGCACCATGGGCAGCGTTAGCACTCCACGGATCGGAGTGCTAACATTTTCGGAACCGAACACCACCCGGGGATGTCTATGCCCAGCATGAACGATCGCTCCGCTTCCTCTGCCCTTGCCTTGCGCAATCCATGGGCCGTGGTGCCGTCCTTGGGCAACCTCGACGCCTACATCTCGGCCGTCAATCACCTTCCATTGCTGACGCACGAAGAGGAAGTCTCCCTGGCGCGCCGGCTGCGCGACCACGGTGACGTGAAGGCGGCTGGGCAGCTGGTGCTGTCGCACCTGCGGCTCGTGGTGTCCATCTCGCGCCAGTACCTCGGCTATGGGCTGCCGCACGGCGACCTCATTCAGGAGGGCAACGTCGGCCTGATGAAGGCAGTACGGCGCTTCGACCCGGACCAGGGTGTGCGCCTCGTGAGCTACGCCATGCACTGGATCAAGGCCGAGATCCATGAGTACATCCTGCGCAACTGGCGCATGGTCAAGGTGGCCACCACCAAGGCCCAGCGCAAGCTGTTCTTCAACCTGCGCTCCTTGAAGCAAAACCTGAAGGGCGAGGCTTCAGACGCCGACACCCACCGCGCCACCCTCACTCAGGTCGAAGTCGACACCGTCGCACGCGAGCTCAATGTGAAGCGCGAGGAAGTGCGCGAGATGGAAACCCGCCTGTCCGGCGGAGACGTGGCCCTGGAACCGCAGGTCGACGAGGGCGAGGAGACCTTTGCCCCCATCGCCTACCTGGCCGACGAGAGCCACGAGCCTACGCACGTGCTGGAGGCCCAGCGCCGGGACTGGCTCGCCAGCGACGGCATCCAGCGCGCACTGGACGCTCTGGATGCGCGCAGCCGGCGCATCGTCGAGGAACGCTGGCTCAAGGTGAACGACGACAGTTCCGGCGGCATGACGCTGCACGAGCTGGCCAGCGAGTACGGCGTCAGCGCCGAGCGCATACGCCAGATCGAAGTGGCGGCCATGAAGAAGATGCGCAAGGCCCTGTCCGACGCAGCCTGACCGCCCACCACCGTTCTTCCACGACGCGGACGCAGGTCCGCGTTTTCTTTGCTTACGGGTCGCTCTACCCGCTACGCAGCAAGGTCTTCAGGTCGGCGGCCAACGCATCCGGCCCGCCCCCACCGTAGCGCTCGAACAGCCGGACCCTGCCCTGCGTGTCGAACACGTAGGAGCCGGCGGTGTGGTCCATCGTGTAGCTCCCGGGCGACTTGCCGGGCGACTTGGCATAGAACACCTTGAAGCTCCTGGCGGCGGCGGCCGTCTGTTCTGGCGTTCCGCGCAGGGCGACGAAGCTGGGGTCGAAGGCCGCGACATAGTCCTGGAGCATTTGTGGCGCGTCGCGTTCGGGATCGATCGTGATGAACACGCCCTGGATGCGCGAGCCATCCGCACCGAGCAGCTTTTTCACCTGGGACAGTTCGGCCATGGTCGTCGGGCACACGTCGGGGCACTGCGTGTAGCCGAAGAAGACGACCGTGACCTTGCCTTTGAAGTCGGCAGGGGTGCGAACCAGGCCTTGCGTGTCGGGCAGTGCGTAGCGGAAATCAGCCCCGGTGATGTCGACACCATGGAAGCTCGGCTTGCCCGGCACCCCCAGTCCCAGCCGGTCGCATCCGGTCAGAACGGCGGTCCCCAAACTCAATAGGAAGGAACGGCGGGATCTCATAGCAGCGGACTCAGGTAGTGGTCCACCAGCAGTGCGGCGAACAGCAGGGACAGATGGATGATGGAAAAGCGGAAGGTCTTGCGCGCCAGGGTATCGGAGTAACGGCGCCACAGCTTCCAGGCGTAGCCCGTGAACATCGATCCCAGCAGCAGCGCCGCCGCCAGATAGATCGGCCCGCTCATGCCCGCCACGAAGGGCAGCAGCGTCCCCGCGAAGAGCACCAGCGTGTACAGCAGCACATGCAGCCGCGTGAACTCCGAGCCGTGCGTCACCGGCAGCATGGGCAGACCGGACTTGCGGTAGTCCTCCGTGCGGTAGAGCGCCAGGGCCCAGAAGTGCGGCGGCGTCCACAGGAAGATGATGAGAAACAGGATCAGCGCCTCGGGACCCACCTCCGCACGCACGGCAGCCCACCCCAGCACCGGCGGCATGGCGCCCGATGCACCGCCGATCACGATGTTCTGCGGCGTGATCGGCTTGAGCACGACGGTGTAGATGACCGCATAGCCGACGAAGGTGGCCAAAGTCAGCCACATGGTCAGCGGGTTCACGAACAGGTAGAGCAAGGCGCTTCCGAGCGCACACAGCAGCACGGAGAAAGTCAGCGTTTGGGCGTTCGTGAGCTCGCCCTTGGCAGTGGGGCGCCAGGCCGTACGCAGCATCTTCGCGTCGATGTGCTGCTCGACCAGGCAGTTGAATGCAGCGGCAGCGGCCGCCACCAGCCAGATCCCCGCCGTGGCGGCCAGGACCGTGCGCCAGTCCGGCAGCCCGGGCACGGCCAGCAGCATGCCGATGACGGCGCAAAAGACGATGAGTTGAACCACCCGAGGCTTGGTCAGCACATAGAACTGCCGCACATGCGAGGGATGCACTGCAGGATGGGTGGAGGCGGAATCAGCCATGGATAGCAGCGGTGGGGAGATTCGATAGAGAGCACGTCACAGCGCACCAGCCCATTCAGGAGGCCGACGCGGGGCGTATCAGGGCGGTCGCTTGCCGGCCGCGGGTTCCCGCGAGGCTGGCTCGTGCCAGCAGCGTGGCGAGCAGCACGATAAGCATCGCCGCGCCACCGGTGTGTGCGACGGCGGCCGCGAGGGGCCAACCCAGAACCACGTTGCCCAGCCCGGTCAGGAGTTGCCAGGCCGCCACCGCGAGCAGACCCATCGCAAAGCGGCGCGGGACCGTGCCGCCCCGTGCCCCGAGTCGCCAGGACAGCAAGACCACCGCCATCAACGTGACGAGGGCGCCAATGCGGTGAACGACGTGGATGGCCGTCAGCGCCGCAAAGGGAATGACCTCGCCCGATGCGCCCATGCCCAGTTCGCGTCGCAGCGTGAACGCGTGCTCGAACTCCATGGCCGGCCACCAGACCCCCTGGCAAGTCGGAAAGTCCGAACAGGCAAGCACGGCGTAATTCGTGCTGACCCAGCCGCCGAGCGCGGCCTGCACCACGCCGATCAGGGCGACGGTCCACGCCCCGAGCATCAAGGCCGGCGACAGCGCCAGCGAACCGCGGCGGTTCCCTTGCACCTGCACGGCCAGCAGCGCCAGCAGGCCCAGGCCTCCCAGCAAGTGGGCCGTGACGATCGCCGGGTACAGCTTCATGGTCACGGTCAGCGCCCCGAATGCACCTTGCAGGCACACCCAGGCCAGGGTGACGGTGCCCCACCAGGGCGATACCGCAGACCGGCCCTCGCGGCGCTCCAGCCAGCTGACCAGTGCGATCACGGTGATGAGCACGCCCACGGCCGTGGCGAGATACCGATGGATCATCTCGATCCAGGCCTTCCCGTGCGTCACGGGGCCGGTGGGCATCGAGGCCTGCGCCGCGGCAATATCCCCGTGCGCCCCGAAAGGACTCGCGCTGCCGTAGCAGCCCGGCCAGTCGGGGCAACCCAGGCCCGAGTCGGTGAGCCTGGTGAAGGCACCGAACAGCACCAGATCAAAGGTGAGGAACAGCGTGAGCGCAGTGAGAGCACGCAAGCGGGCAGCAGGCTCGGCGCCCCGGTGGCGCAGCCACACCCACGACAGCGGACCGAGCGCGAGGACCATGCCCAGCACCACCAGGTGCAGCAGGGGCGTCAGGTCGACCAGGCTTTGCGTTTCCATTCCCGTCAGCGCCCCGGCCGGTCCCATGAGGTGGACGCGCTGAGCAGCCGGTCCACGTCGCGCTTGAGCTTGCGCGGATCGGGGGCCGTGGGCGCCCGCATCATCCACTGCCCCAGAGGATCGACGATGTAGAAGTGCTCCTCGAGCCTGTGGCCTTCGGCCGGCGCCAGCCACTTGCCCAGTTCGTCACGCGAGACCCGCAGCACCTGTGTCGGCTGACCCTGCGAGATGGCCTTCAACACCTCGGGACGAGGGATACCGCCATCGGTGACGAGCCAGACCTTGTCGACCCTGTCCTTGTCTTTGCCCAGTGTCTCGCGCAGTTGGCGCTGCAAGAACAGACGATCCTCGCAGCCCGAATCGCAAGCCGCATCTCCTACCACCACCAGCAGCCACTGCCCTCGCAGACTTGTGGGCGCCACCGGCTCGCCCGTCAGCGCGGAGAGCGCCAGGCGTGAGGGGATTTCCCGCGGCGGCGTGATGAGATCACCGTAATTGCTGCGTGCCTGAGGTCGGATGACGAAGTACGTGAAGTAGGAGGCCACGACAGGTGCCGCGCACACGGCCAGCACCGCGAACATCTTCCAACGGCCGGCCGCCGTACGCCGGGCGTTCGCGTCCAGCGCCGGGGACGGCATGGAGTGCACGGTAAAGCACAGCAGCGAATCAGGCGTGCTGGCGGAGCCGGGGGCCGAGGACTTGGTACCAGACATAGAAACCTGCCATCAACGCACTCAGTGCAAACCATTGGAAGGCGTAACCGTAGTGCTTGTGCACGTCGACCGTGGGCTGCTGCCACTGTCGCAAGAGACCGTCATCCGAACCGCCCTCCTGCCGGACCGACAAGGGGACCAGGACTGTCCCGATCTCTGAGGCGTACTCGGCGAGATCGAGATTTTGGCGGATCGCACCGAGCCCGGCCGTGCCTATCTCCAACAACCGTGCAGGGGGTGGCGCAACGCGCCCACTCACCACCACCTCGCCCGCCGGCGTGTCGAGTACCGGCAGTCGCGTGGGATCCACGGGATCGCGCGGCAGCCAACCACGCTGCACCACCACGGCCGTGCCGGAATCTCCCAGCACCAGCGGCGTGAGCACGTAGAAACCGGTGCGGCCGTTCATCTGCCGGTTGTCCAGGAACACAGTTCGTTCGGCAACCCAGCGGCCGGCAATGCGCGCGCGCCGGTGCAGCAATGCCGAGGCGTCGCCGTCGGCCTGTGCCAGCTCGCGAATGTCAACTTCGGGCAGGACGGACCGCTCCTGCAGCGCACGTTGGAGCGACTCCTTCTGTGCCGCGCGATGCAACTGCCATCGTCCCATCCCAAACGTCACGGCCATGCCCACGAGCGTGGCGACCAGGACCACCAGCGCACGGCCTCGGAACATGGCGCCCCAGCCGCAGCCGGGCACGGCATCACCGCCCCGGGCTACAGGACCCGGGACCATAATGAGAACGAATGAGGACTTTCATCGTCGTCGCGTTCATCGCCATCCTCGGCGCGCTGGGCTTTGCCGGTTTCGCCATGCTCCGGGGCCGCGAAGGCGCAGGTATGGAGAAGAAGCCCACGATGATGCGGGCCCTCGCCGTCCGCGTCGCACTCTCGGTGGCGCTCTTCCTGTGCATCCTGCTGGCCTACAAGCTCGGATGGATCCGGCCCACCGGGGTTCCCCTCGGGGGCTGAGCCGAACAAAAAACGCCGCGATCGCGCGGCGTTTTACTTTCTACTCGGCAGCCTGCGTGCACAAGAAGGCGCCAGGCCGCCCGCAAGGTTTTCCCAGGGTTCCTTGCCGCCTTCGGACCCTAACGTTCAACGGCGCAGGCAGGGGGATTCAGAACCAGTAGACGATCACATACAGGCCCAGCCACACCACGTCCACGAAGTGCCAATACCACGCGGCACCCTCGAAGCCGAAGTGGCGATGCGGCGTGAAGTGTCCTTTCATGATGCGGATGGTGATGAACAGCAGCATCAGCATGCCGACGAGCACGTGGAAGCCGTGAAAGCCGGTCAGCATGAAGAACGTCGAGCCGTAGATGCCCGAGTTCAGCTTCAGGTTCAGCTCCGTGTAGGCATGGAAGTACTCGTAGCCTTGCAGGCTGAGGAACAGTGCTCCCAGTGCCACCGTGATCCACATCCACGCCACGCAGGTCGCGCGCTTCCCGGCGATCAGGGCGTGGTGCGCGATGGTCAGTGTCACGCCCGAGGTGAGGAGCAGCGCCGTGTTGATGGTCGGAATGGGCCACGGTCCCATGGTGGCAAAAGGCTCCACGATACCGGCGGGCGAAGCGGTCGCTCCCGGCTGAACGCTCGGCCACACAGCCTTGAAGTCGGGCCACAGGATCGCGTTCTGCAGACTGCCCAGCACCGGCACGGTATACAGACGCGACCAGAACAGCGCGCCGAAGAAGGCACCGAAGAACATTACCTCAGAGAAGATGAACCAGCTCATGCTCCATCGGTACGACACGTCGATGCGGTCGCCGTACAGCCCGCCTTCGCTTTCGCTGATCGCCTGGCGAAACCAGCCCTGCATCACGTAGGCCCAGAACAGCAACCCGAACAGCAGCGACCACTTGCCCCAGTCGTTGCCATTGACCCACTGGCCGGCACCGAAGATGACGAAGAACAGGCCCGTCGCGGCCAACACCGGAAAGCGCGAGGGCGCTGGAACAAAGTAGTAGGGCGTGTGCCCGTGTTGCGTCGCTGCGGACATGTTTTCTCCTGAAACCGTATCTCTTCCTTGGAACCTGTTCACGGCGCGGTCGGGCCGGCGCCATCTCCATTCATAGCCGAACTAGGTCGCGACCCCGCTGGACAGCACCCAGTTGACGATCACCAGCAGCAGCACGATGAACAGCACCGCACCCACGATACCCGCGATGATGACGTGCACCGGGTTGAGCTGGCCGACGTCCTTCTCGTAATCGGCTGACTTGCGTACTCCGAAGAAAGACCACGCCACTGCACGCATCGTCCGCAAGAACGAACCCTTGCGGCGCACAGCCTCCTTGAGGGGCTTGTCGTGCGTCACGACCGTCCTTCCACTGCCGCTCCAGCCCTCTGCGGCGCAGCGGGCACCTTGCCTCCCACTTCGAAGAAGGTGTAGGACAGGGTGATCGTTGTGACATCGCGCGGCAGCTTCGGATCGATCACGAACACCACCGGCCACCTGCGCGTCTCGCCCGGCTGGAGGGTGTACTCGTTGAAGCAGAAGCACTTCAGCTTGTTGAAGTACGGCGTGGCCTGCTTGGGCGCATAGCTCGGAATGGCTTGCGCTGCCATCGCTCGCGGCTGGATATTGCGAAACTCGTACTCGACAGTCGCCATCTCGCCAGGATGGACCTGAATGCTCCGTTGTGCGGGCTTGAAGTCCCAGACGCCGCGCGCATTGGCATCGAATTCCACGGTGATCGTGCGAGAACGATCCACCTGCGTGTTCGGCGCTGCCTGGGATACGCCCGGCAGCGCGCGCTCCGACAGCGACAGCACGTTGATGCCCAGCGCCGTGCAGATCGCGCGGTACATGGGCACCAGCGCGTAGCCGAAGCCGAACATGAGCGCTGCCACGACCGCCAGCTTGCCCACCATGCGCAGGTTGTCCCTGCGCAGATCGGCGTCGCGAAGAGGCGGGGTGCGCGCCATGGAACTCCCTGCCGAGCGTCAGATGCCGAACAGCGCCGACTTGGCGATGAAGCCCAGGAAAAGCGCCACCGCCACGGAGGCGAGGATCAGCGCCAGCCGCAGGTTCTGCTTCTTCCGCTCCTCGGGCGTCATCACCATACGCTGCCTCAGCCAACGATCTTGGTGGCCAAGGCGTTGAGCTTGGGCGGGTGCTCGAAGGTGTGGAAGGGCGCCGGCGACGGCACCTCCCACTCCAGGCCCTCGGCGCCATCCCAGGGCTGCTGCGGCGCCGGCTGGCCCTTGCCGCGCATCATGGGCAGCACCACGGCCACGAAGAAGTACACCTGCGTCAACCCGAAGCCCAAGGCACCGACGGAGGCCACCGAGTTGAAGTCAGTGAACTGCATCGGGTAGTCGGCATAGCGACGCGGCATCCCGGCCAGCCCGAGAAAGTGCATCGGGAAGAAGGTGATGTTGAAGAAGATCAGCGAGCCCCAGAAGTGGACACGACCGCGCGACTCCTTGTACATCACGCCGGTCCACTTCGGGCCCCAGTAGTAAACGCCGGCAAACAACGCGAAAAGCGACCCCGCCACCAGCACGTAGTGGAAATGCGCCACGACGTAGTAGGTGTCCTGGAGTTGGATGTCCACGGGTGCCATGGCGAGGATGAGGCCGGTGAAGCCTCCCATCGTGAACACGAAGAGGAAACCCACCGAGAAGAGCATGGGCGTCTCGAAGGTCATCGAGCCGCGCCACATCGTGGCGATCCAGTTGAAGATCTTCACACCCGTCGGCACCGCGATGAGCATGGTCGCGTACATGAAGAACAGCTGACCCGTGACCGGCATGCCGGTCGTGAACATGTGGTGCGCCCAAACGATGAACGACAGGATGGCAATCGATGCCGTGGCGTACACCATGGACGTGTAGCCAAACAGGCGCTTGCGGGCGAAAGCCGGGATGATGGCGCTCACGATCCCGAATGCGGGCAGGATCATGATGTAGACCTCGGGGTGGCCGAAGAACCAGAAGATGTGCTGGTACATCACCGGATCACCGCCGCCGGCGGGGTTGAAGAAGCTAGTACCGAAGTGGCGGTCGGTCAGCGTCATGGTGATGGCCCCCGCCAGCACCGGCATCACGGCGATCAGCAGATAGGCAGTGATGAGCCACGTCCAGCAGAACAGCGGCATCTTCATCAGCGTCATGCCGGGCGCGCGCATGTTCAGGATGGTGACGATGATGTTGATCGCGCCCATGATCGAGCTGGCGCCCATGATGTGCAGCGCGAAGATCGCCGCGTCCATCGAGGGGCCCATTTGCAGCGTGAGCGGCGCGTAGAGCGTCCAGCCCGCCGCTGGCGCTCCGCCGGGCATGAAGAACGACATCACCACCATCAGCGCAGCTGGGATGAGCAGCCAGAAGCTGAAGTTGTTCATCCGCGCGAAGGCCATGTCCGACGCGCCGATCTGCAGAGGAATCATCCAGTTCGCAAAGCCCACAAAGGCGGGCATGATCGCGCCGAACACCATTACCACGCCATGCATGGTGGTGAGCTGGTTGAATAGCTGCGGGTTGATGAACTGCAGCCCGGGCTGGAACAGCTCGAGGCGAATGCCCAGGGCCAGGATGCCCCCGAAGATGAACATCGCGAAGGAGAACAGCAGGTACAGCGTGCCGATGTCCTTGTGGTTCGTCGCGAAAACCCAGCGCCGCCACCCGTGAGGATGGTCGTGGGCGTGGTCGTGACCGTGTGCAGGATGGTCCAGTACAGCACTCATGTCGGGTCGATTCCTCTGGCTTCGTTCGGTCGGCGCGTCACTTGCGCAGGGCAGCGACTTCGGTCGGCTGCACGAGCTGACCCGTTGCATTCGACCACTGGTTCTTGGCGTACGTCGCCACGGCGGCGATCTCCGTGTCCGACAGCTGCTTCCAGGAAGGCATGGCGCCGTTGGCCGCGCCATTGAGCACCACATGCAGCATCTTGCTCTTGTCGGTGTCGCGCACGATGGGCGACCCGTCCAGTGGCTTGATGGGCCCGCCTCCTTTGCCATTGGCCTGGTGGCACTGCGCGCAGTTAGCCGCATAGACCTTCTCGCCTCGCGCAACGAGGTCGGGCAGCACCCAGACCTTGTTGGGGTCATCGGCCAGGGCAGCAGCCTTCTTGCGCTCGCCTTCCACCCACTTGCTGTAGTCGTCGGCCGACAGCACCTTCACGTGGATAGGCATGTAGGCGTGCTCCTTGCCGCACAACTCGGCGCATTGCCCGTAGAAGTCGCCGACCTTCTCGGCGCGGAACCACGTATCGCGCACGAAGCCTGGAATCGCGTCCTGCTTGACACCGAAGGCGGGCACCATGAACGCGTGGATGACGTCGGTAGCGGTGGTGATGATGCGGATCTTCTTGTTCACCGGCACCACCAGCGGGCGGTCAACCTTCAACAGGTAGTCATCGCCTTGCGGCTTGCCGGCATCGGACATCTCGCGGTGCGTGACGTCGAGCGTGGAAACGAAGGAGATGCCCTCGCCCTCGCCCTTCAGGTAGTCGTAGCCCCACTTCCACTGGATGCCGGTCGCCTTGATGGTGAGGTCAGCGGCGCTGGTGTCCTTCATGGCGACCACGGCCTTCGTGGCCGGTAGCGCCATCATGATGACGATGAGGAAGGGCACGATCGTCCAGACAACCTCCACGGTCGTGCTCTCGTGGAAGTTGGCCGACTTGGCACCTTTGGAACGACGGTGCTTGAAGATCGAATAGAACATCACGCTGAACACGCCAATGAAGATCACCAGACAGATGATCAGCACGAAATAGTGCAGCCAGCGCAACTCGGAAGCGATGGCGGTAGCTGGCGGGTGCAGGTCGATCTGGTTCACCGCCGGCCCCCCCGGCAGGCTGTTGACCGCTTGCGACGCCGCGGTGCCGAACAGCGCTGCCGCGCCCAGCGACCACCGGCCGAGCGCCAGCCAAAGTGCTTTCATCATCTTCATCGTCGTCACTTCAGTTTCAAATCCTGTTCACTCGACGGCCCACGGACCATCGAGCGTCGAACGGTGCAACGCCATCCGCAACTCGCTCGCCAGCAGCGATCTCAGTTCCGGACGGAGGTAGCGCCCCACTGAGACGGTTCTCCCTGACCCGACAGCTCGACCAGCGAGCCATTGCGCGCCTGCGGCCCCACCCTCACCCACTGCCGACGAAACTCCACCCGCTGCACACGCGAGCCCCACGCATGCTCAACCATCAGGCGGTCACGGTGCAAGGCGATCCACTCACCATCAGCAGCGTGGCGCGCGTAGGCGAGCACCGCGAAGCTCACCGTCAGCACTTCAACGCATGCGTAAGGCATCACCATCGTGGCACCGCACCACCAAAGGAACGACGCCACCGCAAGTGACACGCCACATGGCGCGAGACAGAAGCCGAGCAGTTGGTGGAGCGCCAGCGAACAGTTGCGCTTGAGCTTCCACTCGACCGACCACTCGCCCGATGCACCGCTCGACTCGTGACCGAAGCGGTAGCCACCGGAGGAGGGACCTCGCCCCACGGCTTCGGGGGACGAGCCGGTTGAGCTGGTTGCCGACATACTGCTCGCCTACCGCTCCACAAACGCTGTGCGCCGAATACTTCCGGCGCGCAGTTTCCGGATCAAGGTCAAAATTTTAGCTCAGCACCTCTCCCTCAGGCTCGACGCCCAGCTCGCACGAGCGCCCGCATATCTTCCAGCGACACGGCCGTCGGTTTCCCGTCCCGAGCGCGTGGCAGCGCCTTGAAGGCATGCCCGTAGGAAATCTCGAAACTGAGCGTGAGGCGGCCCCCAGCATCCGCAAGAGACATGAGCTCGCGCTCCAGCGCTGCCTTCCAGCGCGGCGTGCGCAGGAAGGGTGCGCGCTCTCGGGCGATGTTGCCCCCGAGCGATCGCAGTTCGGCGAGCAAGGCACCGGGCGTGGGCCACGACAGGCGGATCGTCTCCTGGTCCATCACGGGATCGGCAAAGCCGGAGTGCACCAGCATGTCGCCCAGGTCATGCATGTCGGTATAGGCGGGTGCTGGTGCCGGCCAGCCCTGGCGCGCATAGAGAGCACGCAGCTCACGCAAGGTGTCCGGGCCGAAGCAGGAAAACATGACGAAGCCGTCGACGGCGAGCTCTCGCTGCCAGCGGGCGAGCAGCACGAGCGGATCCTGCACTGCGTGCAGCATCATGTTTGCCCACACCAGTTGCACCGGAGCATCGAGCGGTTGCGCCTCGGCCCTGACCTGCACGGCCCTGCCGCGCCAGCGCTGCGGCGACCACCAGCGCTCCAGCTGCGCAGCCCGGCTGCGGGCGATCAGTTCGGCGCTCGGCTCCACGGCGATGCGCTGTGCCTCCGGATAGGTTTGCTGCAGCAGCGGTCCCGCGGCGCCGAGGAAAGACCACCAGTCGGCGATTCGCTCCGGCTTCGCCTTCACCAAGGGCAGCCGCTGCGCCATGCGGCGAGCGACCTCACCATGCAACCATGGCGCGGCATCCTGCCTTGCGAGCCGGCGCAGCACGGTCTGCACGGCCGAGGCGTCCGGCCGCAGGGCATCGGGGGGTGAGGGTGCGGCCATGGGCGGGCAGTATATTGATCCGCTTCGCTGTCCACACCCCTGCCCCATCCGCCGTGCTGCTGTCTCGATTGCTTGCAAAAGCGTCCGTCCCACGCCTGCCCACCTTGTGCGCCGTCTGCCATGGCTGGGGCCATGCGCGCGTGTGCAGTGCCTGCGAGCAGCGCTATGCCGCTCCCGCTGCACGTTGCACGCGATGCGCGGCACGCGTGCCGGCGGGCACAGCGGTGTGCGGGGCATGCCTCACGTCCCCGCCGGCGTTCGACGCTGCCCTCGCGGCGGTGGATTACGCGCATCCCTGGGATCACCTCATCGCGCGCTTCAAGTTTCACGCCGCCCTGGATCTGGCGGCTCCGCTGGCAGATCGCCTCGCCTGCGCTAGGCAGGCAGCCGGACTGCCTGCAACTGAGCTGTTGATACCGGTGCCGCTCGCGGGGCCGCGGCTGCGGGAGCGGGGCTACAACCAAGCCTGGGAGATCGCGCGTCGACTGGCACGAGCTTTGAGTTGTCCGGCCGATGCGCGCCTGCTGCTGCGCATTCGCGACACGCCTCATCAACTCGCGCTTGCGCCCGATCGGCGAGCCGCTAACGTGAAGGCCGCCTTCGCCATCGAGCCCACCCGGCTCGCTGAAGTTCACGGGCGACGAATCACCATCGTCGACGACGTGATGACGAGCGGCGCCACTGCTGCCGAGATCGCGCGAGCGCTCAAACAGGCAGGCGCGGCCTCGGTCGACGTCTGGGTGGCCGCTCGCACGCCGGCACCCCACGACTGAAACGCCATGTTCCGCATCGTCCTAGTCCATCCGGAAATCCCGCCCAACACGGGCAACGTCATCCGACTGGCGGCCAACACCGGCTGCGCGCTGCACCTGGTCGAGCCGTTGGGGTTTTCCATGGAAGACCGCCTGCTGCAGCGCGCAGGACTCGACTATCACGAATACGCCACAGTGCATCGCCATGGCTCGTGGGAAGCCTTCCTGCACGACGAGGCGCCTCGTTCGGATCGCATGTTCGCCTTCACCACCCGCAGCACGCGCGGTTTCGCGGGGGTGTCATGGCAGCCAGGCGACTGGCTGGTCTTCGGCTCAGAAACAGCTGGCCTGCCAGAGGACATCCGCAACGGCTTCCCGCCGCCGCAACGCGTTCGGCTGCCAATGCGCGATGGGCAGCGTAGCCTGAACCTGAGCAATGCCGTGGCGGTAGCGGTGTTCGAAGCTTGGCGGCAGAACGGCTATGCCGGCGCGCACGGCAGCGTGTCGGCGCCCACCTGACGTTCAGTGCTCCGACCGGGCCTCGCGGCCCATCAGGCGTTCGACGGCCTGACGCGGCGTGGTGTGCCCATCCAGCACCTGCGCCACCGCCTCGGTGATGGGCATTTCCACGTTGCAAGCCTGTGCGCGGCGCAGCACCGTGGCCGCGCTGTAGACGCCTTCGGCGACGTGACCCAGATCGCGCAGAATCTGCGCCAGCGGCAGGCCAAGTGCAAGCCTTTGCCCCACGGTACGGTTGCGCGAGAGGTCACCCGTGGCTGTGAGGACAAGGTCACCCAGGCCGCTCAAACCCATAAATGTCCCAGGCTGAGCACCCAAAGCCACACCGAGGCGTGTCATTTCGGCCAGTCCGCGTGTAATGAGCGCGGCACGCGCGTTCAACCCGAGTTGCATGCCATCGGCAATACCGGTGGCGATGGCCAGCACGTTCTTGACCGCACCACCCACTTCCACGCCCACGGGATCGGACGAGGTGTAGATGCGCAGGCTGTCTCCGTGCAGCGCGGCCACGGCCTCCTCGCACAAACCGGGGTTGGAGCTGGCCGCCACCAGCGCCGTCGGCTGGCCGCGGGCCACCTCGATGGCGAAACTGGGCCCCGAGAGCACGCCCACGCGTACCTGCGGACACAGTGCGCTAGCGATCTCGTGGCCCAGGCGACCCGTGCCTTGTTGGAAGCCCTTGCATAGCCACAGCACTCCCGCCGCATTCGCAGGCAGGCGAGCCAGCATGTCGGCCAAGCCAGACATGGGCACGCCGATGACAAGGAGGCCATCGCGCGCATGCGCCACGCAGGCCTCGAAATCATCATCGACCTGAAGCACGGCTGGCAGCAGCACACCCGGCAGATAGCGCGAATTGACGCGTTGCTCGCGCATGAGACCCGCCTGCTGCGGATCGCGTGCCCACAAGCGCGTGGGCTGTCGTGCGCAGACGTTGATCGCCAGCGCCGTACCCCAGGCACCGGCGCCCAGGATGGAAATGTTCACGCCGGACGCGGCCTCAAGCTCAAGCGGTGCCTGTGATGATGCCGGAGCCGTTCTGCGACGCCTGCTGCGCGCGCTGCGCGTCGTACATCGCCTGGAAGTTCACCTCCGACAGGATCACCGGTGGGAAGCCGGCACGGGTGCAGACATCGGACACGACCGCGCGCAGGTAGGGATACACGATGCCCGGGCAGGCAATGCCGATGATGGGTTGCAGTTGTTCCTCGGGGATGTTCCGGATTTCGAAGATCCCGGCCTGCTTCGCCTCCACGAGGAAGAGCACCTTGTCCTTCACCTTGGTTGTGACGGTAGCGGTGACGGTGACTTCGTAGATGCCATCGGCCACGGGTTCGGCCGCGAGCGCGAGGCTGATGTCGACCTGCGGCTGCGCCTGCTCAAGGAGGATCTGGGGCGAGTTCGGCTGCTCCAGCGAGAGATCCTTCAGGTACACGCGCTGGATCTGAAAAACGGGGCTCTGGTTGTCGTCGGCCATGGCAGTCTCGCAGTCGAAAGAAAGCCCGCTTGCGGTGTGCCGCGGGCCGGGAGGCGGATTATGACCCGAGGGCCTTTGTCCCTCAGGGCAACGCCTGTGCTCTCTGATGGGGGTTGAACGGCGCTCAGCCGCCGCTGCCGTTCAGTAGCGGCTGCAGGCCGCCGCGCTGGTCAAGCGCAAACAGATCGTCGCAGCCACCGACGTGGGTGTTACCGATGAAGATCTGCGGCACCGTGCGGCGGCCGGTGATCTGCATCATGGTTTGCCGTTCCAAAGGATGGAGATCCACGCGGATCTCCTCGATGTGCTCGACCCCGCGCTCCTTGAGCAGCGCCTTCGCTCGGATGCAGTACGGACACACCTGCGTGGTATACATCTTCACGTGGGCCATTCTCACCTCGGCGCAGTGTCACGCCGCCGACTTCTCGACCGGCAGGTTGGCCTCGCGCCATGCATCGAGCCCCCCGGCAAGCACGCGGCTGTTCGCGTAACCCAGCTTGCGCAGCATGGCAGCCGCGCGCGAGGCGCGTGCCCCGCTCGGGCACAACACCACGAGAGGCAGGGCCTTGTTCTTCGGAAGGTCGGTGGAAGACTCGAGCCGCCCGAGGGGCACGTTGCGGGCTCCGGCTGCGTGAGCCGCCGCGAACTCAGCCGGCTCGCTCACGTCGATGAGCTGGGCCTTCTCACGGTTGATGAGCATCACGGCTTCCTGCGCTGTAAGCCGGGGGCCGCTGACCCCGCGCTGGAGCGCGGGCCACAGGAGCAAGCCGCCGGACACCAGCGCGGCGAGGATGAGGAACCAATTGTCGAGGATGAACTTCACGGCACGCGAAGCAGGAGGCAAGCCCGCTGTGGCAAAGCCGCGAATTATAGAATTCCGGGCCCCGCGCGCCGGGGATCGCCCATTCATCGAACATCTGCCTCCCATGCACAAGCTCGTCCTTATCCGCCACGGCGAATCGACCTGGAACCTCGAAAACCGCTTCACCGGATGGACGGACGTGGAACTCACGCCCACCGGCGTGGAGCAGGCACGACAAGCGGGTCGGCTGCTCAAGGCCGAGGGCTACGACTTCGACGTGGCCTACACCTCGGTGCTCAAGCGCGCAGTGTGGACGCTCTGGTATGCGCTCGAGGAGATGGACCGCACCTGGCTGCCCGAAGTGAAGTCGTGGCGCCTCAACGAGCGCCACTATGGCGGGCTGCAGGGCCTGAACAAGGCCGAGACGGCCAAGAAGTACGGCGACCAGCAGGTCCTGGTGTGGCGCCGCAGCTATGACGTGCCGCCGCCGCCGCTGGAGCCGAACGACCCGCGCAGTGAGCAAGGCGACCGCCGCTACGCCGAGCTCGAACCGGAAGAGGTGCCGCGCACCGAATGCCTCAAGGACACGGTGGCGCGCGTGCTGCCCTACTGGAACAGCGAACTGGCACCCGCCATCCGCAGCGGCAAGCGCGTGCTCGTTGCCGCGCACGGCAACAGCATCCGAGCCCTGGTGAAGTACCTGGACAACATCTCCGACGATGACATCGTCGGGCTGAACATACCGAACGGCATCCCGCTGGTGTACGAGCTCGACGACGCCCTGAAGCCCATCCGCAGCTATTACCTCGGAGATGCGGAAGCGGCCGCGAAAGCAGCCGCTGCGGTGGCCGCACAAGGCAAGGCTTGACCATATGGGCGCACGCCTGAAGTTGCGCCCGCCTCGATCGTTTCAGCGCACCGACACCCGGCGATCCTCGGTGCGCATGGCCATCAGGTGCAGCGCCTCGCCGATGGTGCACCGCATGTGCTCGGTCAAAGTTCGCCGGTCTGCGTGCGTGCTGGGTTGCGGGGTGAGCCAAGTGAGCCGGGCGCGCAGACCCGACGCACCAGCGATCGCCCACGCCGATCTCACGAGCGTCGTGTCGCCCACATAGGAGGCAGCCCGGCTCACCTCATCGGTGTCGTCTGAAAACCGCAGCGCCACGGCTTGCACGGGGGTGCCGGTGGCAATAGCGGCCTGCAGCAGGTTGGCGTGGAACGGCAGGAGCACGTCGCCTGCGCTGGTGGTGCCCTCAGGAAAAACGGCAACGATGTGCCCCGCCCTCAGCGCCTCAGCCACGTGGTGCACGAGTCTCAGCGCATCGCGCTTGCGCTCGCGCTCGATGAACAAGGTTCCGCCGCAGGCCACCAGCCAACCGATCAGCGGCCAGCGTCGCACGTCAGCCTTGGACACGAAGCGCACAGGCTGGACCGCATTGATGGCAAGAATGTCGAGCCACGAAACGTGATTGGCCACCACCAGCGTGGCGTCACGGCAAGGGGTCCCATGGGTTTCGATCGTGATACCGAGCAGGTGCAACAGGCGCCGGCTCCACCACTGGACACGCTGCATGCGCTGCGACATGCCGAGGAAGGGGAACACCAGCGCGCAGGTCAGCGCCCCGTGTAGCACGTGCACGAGCGCACGCGCGACCCGCCAGGCCGCGCGCAATCAGAACGCCTCGTGCGCCACTTGCCCCGACACCACCGTGCACTTCACGCGGCCCGGCAACTCGTAGCCCGCGAACGGAGTGTGCTTGCCCTGGCTTCTCAGCGCCGCGGGCTCGACCACCCAGCGCTCGCGAGGGTCGAACACACACAGGTCGGCCACGCCGCCCTCAACGAGCCTGCCCGCGCTGGACGCCAGCGAGCCGAGCGCCTCGCCCATGACCTGCACCGGCGCGCAGGTCAAGCGCGCGAGGGTCCGTACCAGCGGAACGCGCATTTCCTCGCCCCACCGCAATGCGAGAGCCAGCAGGAGTTCCAGGCCCGTGGCGCCAGGCTCCGCTTCGGCGAAGGGCAGTGCCTTCATGTCTTCGTCTACCGGAGTGTGGTCGCTGACCAGGGCATCGATGGTGCCGTCCGCGAGCGCCGCACGTATGGCTTCGCGGTCGCGCTGTTGGCGCAGCGGCGGCGTCAGGCGCATGGCGGCGTTGAAGTAGCCAATGTCGACGTCCGTGAGATGCAGGTGGTTCACGCTGACGTCACAAGTGATCGGCAGGCCTTCGGCCTTGGCGCGCCGGACGAGCTCGATGCCGGCCGCGCTGCTCAGGCGACACAAGTGCACGCGAGCACCAGTGTCACGCACCAGCTCGAACAACGTGTTCAAGGCGATGGTCTCTGCGATGACCGGCACGCCAGACAAGCCCATGCGAGTGGCGAGCGAGCCTTTCGCCGCCACGCCGTGTCCCAGGAAGGGATCGTGCGGGCGCAGCCAGGTGGTGTAGCCGAAGCTGGAGGCGTACTGAAGTGCGCGATGCAGCACGAGCGTGTCCCTGACTGGCACCTCGGCTTGCGAGAAGCCCACGCAGCCGGCCTCGGTGAGCTCGGCCATCTCGGTGAGCGCCTCGCCCGAGAGACCGCGGGTGAGTGCACCCAGGGGATACACATGGGCCTGGTTGAGGTTGCGCGCGCGGAACTTGAGCATCTCCACCAGGCCGGGCTCGTCCAGCGGCGGATCCGTATCAGGCAGGCACACCAGCGTCGTCACGCCTCCGGCCACCGCGGCAGCGAGTTCGCTCTCCAGCATGCCTTCGTGCTCGTGACCCGGCTCGCGCAATCGCACGGCAAGGTCCACCAGGCCGGGCGCGACGACCAGACCCGCTGCATCGATGGTGCGGTCGGCATCGAAATCGCCGCGCCTGCCGATGGAGACGATGCGGCCAGCGGCAATGGCCACGTCGGCCGTCTCGTCACGGCCTGAGGCCGGGTCGATGACGCGACCGTTGCGGATGAGGATCTTCATGCGACGTTGCCTGCGATGGTGGACAGCACCGCCATGCGCACCGCGATGCCGAAGGTCACCTGGGGAAGGATCACGCTCTGCCGGCCGTCAGCCACGGAGGAGTCGATTTCCACGCCGCGATTGATCGGGCCGGGGTGCATGACGATGGCATCGGGCTTGGCCAGGGCGAGCTTGTCCTGCGTGAGGCCGTAGTTCTTGAAGAACTCCCCGGCGCTGGGCAGCAGCGCGCCGCTCATGCGCTCGTTCTGCAGCCGCAGCATGATGATCACGT